>NZ_CP071612.1:2603181-2920454 GCF_017357245.1 Rhizobium bangladeshense
GCCGCCAATGAACTTCATGCGCTTCACCTCCGGCCTAAAGAGCGGCGACAGATCCATCCTGCTCGACGGTGTTAATGTCGCCGTTCCCGAGATCCATCAGGACATGGCCGAGAGCGAACTGGCGCTCGGTGTCAGGCCGGAGCACATCCGCTTCAGCGACGCCTCGCCCCTTCGCGGCGCCGTCTACGGCAGCGAATATCTCGGCACCAATCAGGTTGTAGCAGTGGAAACCCCGGGCGGCCTGATCAAGGCCCGCGTTCCCGCCAACCGCAGCTTCCGGATCGGCGAGACCGTCGGTCTCGAATTCAACCCGGCGAACCTCGCGCTCTTCGACTGCGTCTCGGGCCGCGCGGTGCCATCCCAGCTCTATCAGGAGACCCGGCATGGCTGATGTCGTCCTCAGAAATCTCAGCAAGCGCTTCGGCGACACCCAGGCTCTCGATGAGCTCGATCTTTTTATCCGCGACGGCGAATTCGTCGTGCTGCTCGGTCCCACAGGCGCCGGCAAGACCACGACGCTCAGGCTGATCGCCGGGCTCGAAAGGCCCGACAGCGGCCGCATCGAGATCGGCGGCCGCAATGTTGCGGCCGAAGCGCCGGCCGGGCGCGACGTCGCCTTCGTCTTCCAGCAATATTCGCTCTATCCGCACATGACAGTTTACGAGAACCTCGCCTTCCCGCTGAAGGCGCCGGTGCGCAAGCTGAGCGCGGAGGAGATCGACCGGCGCGTGCGCGAGGTCGCACGCATGGTCCGCATCGACCACAAGCTGGAAAACCGCTCGACCAGGCTCTCCGGCGGCGAGATGCAGCGCGTCGCGATCGGCCGGGCGCTGGTGCGCCGGCCGGCAATCTATCTGATGGACGAGCCGCTCTCCTCGCTCGACGCCAAGCTGCGCGCCGAACTGCGCCTGGAGCTGAAGCGCATCCAGAAGGAGCTTGGCTCGACGCTGCTCTATGTCACCCACGACCAGGTGGAAGCCATGACCATGGCCGATCGCATCGGCATCGTCGCCGAGGGCCGGCTGCTGCAGGTGGGAACGCCGCGGGAAATCTACGGCAATCCCGCCAACCTGCATGTCGCCGCGCGCCTCGGCCAGCCGCACATCAACCTTCTGCCGGCGGACCTGCTGCCCGGCGGCCGTCCGCCCTCCGGCACCAAAACCGTCGGCGCGCGCACCGAACATCTCGATATCGCCGTCGGCAAGGATGCCAATGCCGAGGTCGATTGGATCGAGCATCTCGGCGACCAGAACCATCTGCATATCAGGGCCGGCAATCACAAGCTCGTCACACTTGCGGATCCATATCTGGCGATCGCGCCGGGCGACCGGATCAGCCTGACACTGCGCGATCCGCTTTATTTCGATGCGGCTGGACAGCGCCTGTCGTGAGCGGCAAACAAAATGATATGGCATGAAAAAACAATTGGACGGGTCTCAATCGATGAAACACTTCTTCAACCGCAGGGAAACCATCGTCACCGAAGCTCTGGACGGCCTGCTTCTGACGACGAGCAGCGGCCGTCTCGCCCGTCTTGACAGCTTTCCCGACATCAAGGTGATCCTGCGCGCCGACTGGGACAAGTCGGAGGTGGCGATCATCTCGGGCGGCGGCGCCGGCCATGAACCATCCCATGCCGGCTTCGTCGGTAAGGGCATGCTGACGGCGGCCGTCTCCGGCGAGATCTTCGCCTCGCCCAGCGTCGATGCGGTGCTGACGGCGATCCGCGCCGTGACCGGCCCAAAGGGCGCCCTGCTGATCGTCAAGAACTATACCGGCGACCGCCTGAATTTCGGTCTCGCCGCCGAAAAGGCGCGCGCCGAGGGCTTCGATGTCGAAATGGTCATCGTGGCCGACGACATCGCCATCCCCGGCATCAACCAGCCGCGCGGCGTCGCCGGCACGCTGTTCGTACACAAGATCGCCGGCTATCACGCCGAAAGGGGCGAGGACCTCAAGACGGTCGCGGCCCATGCCGCGGCTGCAGCCGGCGATATCGTCTCGCTCGGCATGTCGCTCTCCACCTGCAGCGTGCCCGGACAGGCGCACGAGGATCGCCTCGGGGCCGATGAAGGCGAACTCGGCCTCGGCATCCATGGCGAACCCGGCGCCGAGCGCATCGCGCTCCAGCCGGTCGCCGACATCGTCGCTACCATGGCGGCGCGCCTGACCCCGGCCTTGCGCGAAGGAGCAAACCACGCCCTCCTCGTCAACAATCTCGGCGCCGTGCCGCCGCTCGAAATGACCGTCATCGCCAAGACAGTGCTGTCCTCGCCGCTTGGCCGCCACATCAGGCTGATCGTCGGCCCGGCGCCGATGATGACCGCGCTTAACATGAACGGCTTCTCGCTGTCGCTGATCCGCCTGGATGCCGCGCGCGAAGCGGCGCTGACGGCAGAGGTCGAGCCGCATGCCTGGATGCCGGCCGTCGAACGCCAGGAGATCAGGGTCATCCCTGCGTCGAGGACGGCGGCCCCCCTGAACGGCGCGGCCACACCAGGCGAGAACAGCCGTAACCGACGCCTGATCACGGCACTCTGTGAGCACCTGATCGCGCAGGAGAACGAGCTCAACCGGCTGGACGGCCGCGTCGGCGATGGCGATACCGGCTCGACGGTGGCCGCAGGCGCCCGTAGCGTGCTTGCCCGCCTCGACACGCTGCCGCTCGATAAGCCAGCGGCAACGCTTGCCTCGCTCGGCGATATCCTCGGCACCAGCATGGGTGGATCGAGCGGCGTGCTGCTGTCGATCTTCTTCACCGCTGCGGCAAAAGCGATGGCCGATAAAGCCGATATTTCAGCGGCTCTTCTTGCCGGGCTCGACAGGATGACGTTCTATGGAGGAGCAGGCGTCGGCGATCGGACGATGGTCGATGCGCTGTCGCCTGCCCTGCAGGCGCTTGCGTCCGGCGATATCGCTGCCGCGGCAAGGGCAGCGGCATCAGGCGCGGAGTCGACAAAGACGATGACGAAGGCGAGAGCCGGACGCGCCTCCTATGTCGGCGAAAGCGACCTTGCGGGTGTCGCGGACCCCGGAGCGGTCGCGGTTGCCGGCGCGTTCGGCGTGGCGGCAAGCCTCGCCTGACCGGGTAAATTTCGAAAGCCCCCAGGAGAGAGGGCGACAGGGAGGAAGGCAGTGCAGGTGGAACCGGTGCTTGTGGCGGGACTGATCGAAGTGTGCCGCGCGACAATCGCGGAAAACGCCGATCACCTCTGCGCACTCGATCGCGCCATCGGCGATGGCGATCACGGAACCAATATGCGGCGCGGCTGCGAGGCGGTGAGCGCCGAGGGCGAAAGCCTGTCCAGCTTGCCCTTCCCCGAGGCGGTGGAAAAGATCGGCCTGACGCTGGTGATGAATGTCGGCGGAGCGGCCGGCCCGCTATACGGCACGCTGCTGATCGAGATCGGCCGCGAGCTTCGCAAAAATGAGGAGAGGGCCGATTTTTCCCTGGTGCTGAAACAGGCGATTGACGCCGTGGCAAGGCGCGGGCGGTCACACGCCGGCGACAAGACCTTGCTCGACGTACTCTATCCCGTCCATGCCGCGCTGGCGAAGCGGTCACCGCTCAGTGACGTAGCTCGCAAGGCCGAGTGGTCCGCCGACAGGACCGCCGCGATGAAGGCGATGCGCGGACGCGCCGCCTATCTCGGCGACCGGTCGATCGGCCATGTCGATCCCGGCGCGTCGAGCTGCGCGCTGCTGACCACTGCGATCTGCCGCTATCTCGGGGAGCACCGCCCCCAATGAATGAAAGGACCGGCATGAATGGAAAGACCGCAAATGTGGGCATTGTGATCGTCTCCCACTCGCCGCTGGTGGCAAGGGGCATCGCCGACATGGTGCGACAGATGGTCGGCGACTGTGTGCCGCTCGCCTGGTCGGGCGGCAACGTCCATGGCGAGCTCGGCACCGATGCCGGCGGTATTCTGAAGGCGATCGAGGCCGCCTGGTCCGATGCCGGCGTCGCCGTTTTCGTCGATCTCGGCGGTGCCGAGACCAACAGCGAGATGGCGATCGAAATGCTGGGCCTTCCCCGGTCGGCCCTTGTCTCCATTTGCAACGCACCGCTCGTCGAAGGCGCCGTCATCGCCGCCGCCGAAGCCTCAGGGGGCGCGTCGCTCGCCAAGGTCGTCGCCACAGCCGAGGAACTGTCCCCCTGATGACGAACCGATGGCGTATTGAGAAACAGGAGCCTGATCCTTTGCACGTGAATTGCCAGACGGAGGTGGAAGTCAAGCACGGCGTTGGGCTGCATGCCCGCCCCTCCGTCACCTTCACACGACTTGCCAAGTCCTTCCCCTGCTCGATCGAGATCGCCGTCAACGGCAGCGACGTCTGGCTGAACGGCAAGAGCATCATCAAGGTCATGGGCGCGCGCATCCGCAAAGGCTCGATCCTCCGGATACGGGCGGACGGCATTCTCGCCGAAGAGGCGATCCGCGCGCTCAAGGAACTCATCGAGCGCAATTTCGATGAGGAAACGAAACATGGCAGAACCGCTTAGGCTGAAAGCAAAGAGCGCGTCCCCGGGCATCGCATCCGGCCCGGCCTTTCTCGCCGAGGAGCCGAAGGCTGTTTCCACGCCCGCCGGCGGCTACGGCGCGCTTGAGACGGCAATCCATATCTCGATCGGCGAACTCGAGCGGCTCGCCGAGGGCGCCGATGCCGAAAGTCGCGATATCATCGATTTCCAGATCGAGGTGCTGCGCGATCCGACGATCGCGGAAGCAACAGGCGCGCGCATGCAAGCCGAGGAGAATGTCGTCTTCGCCTGGATCGCCACGCTCGACGCCTATATCGGCGAACTCGAAGCAGCCGACGAGGAACCGATGCGCGCGCGCGCCGTCGATATTCTCGACATCAAGAACCGCGTGCTCGGCGCGCTGGCCGGCACCCCGGTCGCCGATTTCCCGCCCGGTTCGGTCTTCGTCGGCAAGGATATGGAGCCGAGCCGCTTCCTCGCTCATGACTGGTCGAAGGGCGGCGGTATCGCGCTGTTCGCAGGCAGCGCCGCCGGCCACGTCGCTTTGCTCGCCCGGGCGAAATCGGTGCCGATGGTGGTCGGCACAGGCCGTTTTTCAGCAGCGGACGGCGATCCCGTCGGCGTCGATGGCGACGCCGGCGCCGTCATCCTCAAGGCGGGCGGCATGCTGATCCCGCCGCTCGCGCCAGCCGGCGACACCAAGCTTGAAAGCGGCGAGCTGCGCACGACGGACGGCGTACCGATTCTCATCTCCATCAACATCAACGATCCCGCCGAGATCGATGCGCTCGATCCGGCAACGGCGGGCGTCGGGCTGATGCGCTCGGAATTCTCAGTCACCTCGATCGCCGATGCCGCCAATGAGGAACGGCAGCTGGCGATCTATCGCCGCGTGCTGGAGCAGGCTGGCCAAAAGCCGGTGACCATAAGGATGCTGGATATCGGCGGCGACAAGCCGCTTGCCGGCCTCGAAGACCCGCCGGCTCTCGAGCCGGGCCTGCGCGGCGTCCGGCTGCTGCTTGCCCGGCCGGAAATCGCCCGCGTCCAGGCCCGCGCCCTGCTGCGCGCCGCCGTCTTCGGCAAGCTCTCGGTAATGCTGCCGATGGTGAGCTTTCCCGAAGAGGTCGACAGGATGCGCGAACTGTTCCGCGAGGAAGCCGAAAAGCTCGGCCGCCGCGCCCTGCAGCACCGGATGCCGCCGATCGGCATGATGGTGGAAGTGCCATCGGCCGCATTGATGCTCGACACCTTCGCATCCGCGGCCTTCTTCTCCTTCGGAACCAACGATCTGACGCAATATCTCGCCGCCTCGCACCGGGACGGCAACGAGGTCGATGCCGGCAAGGTGGCACCAGCCGTGCTCCGGCTGATCGAGCAGGCGGTAAAACTTGCCGGCGGCAAACCCCTCAGCATCTGCGGCGACATGGCCGGCGATCCCCGCTATCTCCCGGAGTTGCTTGCTGCCGGCCTCCGGCATTTTTCCGTGGCGCCCGCCCATCGTCCCGCGATAAGATCGGCGATCATCGGCCTCAACGCCGATGGCACCAGGGCAGCCGGAGAGTAGGATGGCGCGTGAAGACACCGAAGACGCCATAATCGCCTACAAGTCCATTCTGGCGCAGATCATCGACAACAGGCCGTCCGGCACGCGCCAGCGCCTGGCGACGGCGCTCGGCAAGCACCGCAGCTTCGTCACCCAGATCACCAGTCCGACCTATGCGACGCCGCTGCCGGCGCGCCATCTCGCGACGATCGTGCGCGTCTGCCACTTCAGCGCCGCCGAGGAAGAACGCTTTCTCGAAGCATATCAGGCCGCCCATCCCGGCAAGCTGCCGGATCTCGGCCATTCCGAGAAATTGCGGCACCTTTCGCTGATGGTGCCCGACTTCGGCGACGACAGGAAAAACCGCCTCCTGGAAGAGGCGATCTCCGATCTCGTGCAGAAGATCGTCGCGATATCGGGGGCGAGCGAGCAGTGAAGCGTGAGCGGGCTGACGTAGCGTGATGCCTTTGGCCTTGGGAGAGGCTTGATGAAAAAGTTCATGAACACCGCGGAAACCATGGTCGCCGAAAGCGTCGAAGGCTTCGTGCGCGCCCATGAGACCTTCGTGGTGTTCGGGACCGAGCGCAAATGCGTCCGCCGCCGCCATCTCACATCAGGCAAGGTGGGGCTGATATCCGGCGGCGGCGCCGGCCACGAGCCGATGCATATAGGCTTCGTCGGTCAGGGTATGCTGGATGCCGCCTGCGTTGGACATATCTTCACCTCGCCGACGCCGAGCCAGATTATTGCCGCCATCGAAGAGGCCGATACCGGCGCCGGGTGCCTGCTCCTGGTCAAGAATTACGACGGCGACCTGATGAATTTCGAAATGGCGATCGAGATGGCCGGTGACCACCACAGCCTCGACATGATCGTCGTCAGCGACGATATCGAGACATCGAGATCAGGCGAAGGCCGCGGCCGGCGCGGCGTCGCGGGAACACTGATTGTTGAAAAGATCCTGGGTGCCGCCGCCGAAGGCGGCATGCCCCTCGCCGAACTGAAGCAGCTTGGCGAGGGGCTGAACACCCGCATCCGCTCGATGGGAGTCGCGCTGAACGGCGTGACGGTGCCGCAGACCGAGCGCACGACGTTTTCGCTCGAACCCGACGAGATGGAAATGGGCGTCGGCATTCACGGCGAACCTGGCCATTACACGCAGCCCTTCGCCGCCGCCAACGCCATCATCATGCGTCTCTGCGAGACGATTATCGCCGACATAGCGGTGACGCCGGGCGCCCGGGCGCTTCTCTTCGTCAACGGCCTCGGCGGCACGCCGCCTGCTGAACTCTATCTCGCCTATGCCGGCGCCCGCCGTTTCATCGAGGAGAAAGCCATCCCGATCGAGCGCTCGCTTGTCGGAACCTACGTTACCTCGCTCGACATGCAGGGACTGTCCGTCACCCTCGCCTTGCTGACCGACGAGGAGATCGCACTCTGGGATGCGCCGGTGGCGACGGCGGCTTTGCGCTGGCCGTGACAGCCTCCAACAACTCAAATGTAGAGCGGCGCCATCATCCGCCAGGCGCCGGCGCGATGGGCGCGGCCGTCCCAGACGTGCAACTGATGGCGAATGTCCTTTTCGGCAAGCAGCCGGCTGAGATAGCGGTTGTTATCGAGGAAAGGATCGGCCTCCCCGATGGCTAGCACAATGTCGATCTCGCGCAGCCTCTCGAGCCGCCAGTCGGCGCCGAGACCGGGCAGGAAGTGCGTCGGAGTGTGAAAATAGACGCTGTCATCGTAATAGCCGTCGAACAGGTCGCCGAAGGATTCCACCTTCATCGTGAGGTCGTAGCGGCCGGAAAAGGCGACGAGCTTGCGGAATAGGTGCGGATGGCGGAAGACGAGGCTGGCGGCCTGGAAGGCGCCGAGGCTGCATCCATGCACGATGGTGCAGTCATGCGCGTTCTTCGCCGCCATCAGTGGCAGCACCTCGTGGAGGATATAATCCTCCAGCACCGCATGCCGGCGGATGCGCTCGGCCGGATGATGGTGGAGCCCGTAGAGGCTGTCGGCGGCTAGGCCTTCGATGCAATAGAGCTGGATATGCCCGGCCTGCAACTTATCGCTAAGGCTCGCCACCAGGCCAAGCTGCTCATATTCGAAGAAGCGCCCTTCCCGCGTCGGAAAAACAGCACCTTGGCGCCGGCATGGCCGAACACCAGCATCTCCATGTCTCGATAGAGCCGCTGACTGTACCAGCGCAGATATTCGCGGTTCATGGCACCCTGAAGAACTGTCCGATCTTGTTGCGGAGAACCGCCTCTTGCTCAGCACTTCCAGGGTAATCGAAATGGCCGGCGTCCAGGATGAAGATTTCATTATATTTTCGTATCGCATTTGCGACAGCAAACTGGCATGGCGGCGCGACCGAGGGGTCGAAAAGTGCCACCGCCGTCAGCATCGGCACCTCGATCCGCCGCGCCGCGGTCGCTGCGTCGTAGAAGCGCAGCGTCTCCAGCACGTTTCCGTGGTCGACCTGATATTCCTGCACCGATCGCGCGCTGCCGACAGTCGGCAGCTTCAACCGCAGCGGCTGGTGGCCGAAGCTCGGAAGCGCCAGATGTCCGCGATCGATGCGCTCGTCAAAGGCGATCGCCATCGCCCCGACGCCCCCGCCGAAGCTGATGCCGCTATAGCCGGTGCGGCCGGAGAGCCAGGGATAGACCGTAACAAGCGTCGAGACGGCAAGCCAGATATCCTCGACGCAGCCGCCGATGATATAGGCGTCTCGCTTATCGATATCGTGCAGCACATGCCAGGACGGGTTCTGAGAAATCGGCGGATGGCTGCTCAGCGACAGCCCGCGGCAGCAGGGAAAGATCACGGCCGTTTCCGTGATCGGCAGATCAAAATCAGGCTGATCTCGCCCGCCATACCCATGCCCGACTACCAGACCTCGCCTCACTTGCCCCTGGCGCGGCAGCAGTAGCCAGCCGCCGATCTTGAACGCGCCGGTGGAGCAATAGACGAGATCGAGCACGTGCCAGTCGGGGTGGCTGAGCTTGCTGAGCGAAAGCGCCGGCTGCGGATCGACCGCCAGCGCCTTCAGATACCGCGCCTCCCAGAACGCATCGAAACCCTCAGGCTCCTCCGGCGGCTCGATCGCCAAAAGCTCTTGAAGACGCATGCCGTAGGTCGGGTCGAAGGCGAAGGGATGTGTCTTGGGAATGCTCATCCATGCTTTGTCGCGTGAAAGGCCCGGCTGTGCAAGCCTTGCCGCTACTGACCGGAGGTCATTGGAATCGTGAACACTACCAGACTGAGCATCCCGTATCTGGCACCCAACCCTGCATATGTGCGTCAGGCTGCGGCCCCCGCCGCCTCCAGGATCAGCCGGCTGATTTCGTCAGGATGAGAGATCAGCGAGAGATGGCTGGCCTTCACCTCGATGGTCTTTGCCCCCATGCGCTTGGCCATGAAGCGTTCGAGATCGGGATTGATCGTCCTGTCCTCGGTCGAAACCGCATACCAGCTTGGCTTGGAGCGCCATGCGGCCTCCGTCGTCTTGCCTGATAGCAGCGCCTTCTGGAACGGCTGCTGCACGGCATAGAGCACCCTGGCCTTGGCTTCCGGCAGATCGCCTGCAAAATCCCTGAGAAAGGCGGCTTCGCTCAACCGGCCCTCGTCACCGTCGAAGACTATGCCCGCAGAGGCCGGCGGCGCCGGATAGGTCTTGGCGAGCGCAGTATAATCTTCGCCGGCATCCGGCGCGCGAGCCGCGACATAGACCAGCGCCGAGACGTTCTGGTGAACGCCGGTCTCGGTCACGAGCATGCCGGCGAAGGAATGACCGACGAGCACGGTCGGACCGTCCTGCCGGTCAAGCACCCGCTTTACCGCTGACGCCGCTTCGGGCAGCGTCGTCAGCGGATTCTGCACCGCCGTCGCATTCAGGCCGGCCGCCTGCAGCCGTGCGATCACCTCGGTCCAGCAGGAACCGTCGGCAAATAGCCCATGCGCCAGCACGACATTGCGCGCTTTGACGGGAGCTGATGTCGCGGCCATGCCACGGCTGGAAAGAAGAGTGGCCGCAGCGCCGGCAACGAGAGCGGCCGAAAAAACCCGTCTGTTCATCATCATGATCTGGTTTCCTTAGGTGTTGGGACTGTTTGAAAGGTCGAGAACATGGGGCCGAAGCACTGATGGCACTCGGCGAAAATCGCCGCTCGATGACATTCTGATCGACACATTGTGATCGATGACATCGTGTTGGAAGCGTTCATCGTAGACGCAAGACTTCGAGAGCCTGCTTCCGCATTCTAATTCGGCTCTGTGGTGGACCGCGTATACAAAACTACCCCGACAGAGGATTTTTGTATTCCCATTCTACACAATGTCAATTATTGGATACGTAACACCTTCGTGATATGGATAACGCATACAATCGTGACGTTCCAGCTTAAAGTTGCATACAGCAAGAGGTGTGGAGATCAGCAATGGCGAATGGTTTCGAAACCGAGGATGACGATGATCGTGCCCTCCTCTCCGACCGCATCCGCAATGCGCTGACCGACGAAATTGCCGCGGGGACGCTCGTGGCAGGTGCGGCGCTCGACGAACAGCAGCTCGCCGACCGTTTCGGCGCCTCCCGCACCCCGGTGCGCGAAGCGCTGCGCCAGCTTGCGGCCGGAGGACTCGTCGAGCTTCGCGCCCGCCGCGGCGGCGTGGTGACCAGGATGACGCCGGAGCGCATCATGGATATGTTCGAGACTGTGGCCGAGATCGAAGCCGTCTGCGTCCGCCTCGCCACCTACCGCATGACGCCGCTGGAACGCAGCCGCCTTATCGAACTGCACGAGCTCTCCCGCCCGATCGTCGAGTCCGGCGATTTCGACGCCTATGACAGCTTCAACCGCCAGTTCCACCAAACCATCTATCACGCCACCCACAATGGTTTTCTAGCCGAACAGGCGATCACCATCCGCAACCGCCTGAACGCCTTCCGCCGCACGCAGCTGCGACAAGGCGAGCGGCTGAGCCGCTCCCGCGACGAACACGAAGCCATCATGCAGGCGATCGCCGAAGGCGATGGCGAAATGGCCTCGCGGCGCATGCGCGCGCACATGCTTAACGCCGCCACCTCGCTTAGCCGTTTCATCGAGGCCAACAAGCCGGCATGACTATCCCTCAGGGAATCGGGCAATGGTATTTGTAATGAGCCATCGTGGTCATCAGCTCGTCGCCGGTCGCCTCGCGCATGCCGGGATTTTCCTCCAGGAAGGTGCACAGCGTATTACCGACTGCTTCCGCCGTGGTTCCCTCGGGAATACAGACGTTGATGCCAACGGCGATCGCAAAATGCGCCGAGTTCACCATCCTGCTGGGCTTGGGAGGGGCCTCGGCAAAAATGCGCCGGGCGAGAAACTCGTCACTATTCCATTTGTCCAGCCAACCCGCTGCATAACCCACAACGAACTCCCGGGACCCGCGGCAGTCGGAATAGAGAGCCTCACCGCCGGACAATCCGGCGGGAATCTTTGCTGAAGCCGTTGCCAACAAGGTGGCGATAAGAATGCCCGACATCACGTCTCCCCAAGTCTCAATGACGCGGAGCTTCGATCGGGAAAGTGTCGGAATTTAGCTTCAAACGTGTTATCTTTGGCGCCGCGTGCATAAGTAGAATTGAACGGCGATTGGTGTGGCTTGCGAGCCCTTTGAGTGACGCCGTATGGTAAAGATGTCTCCCGCCTTCTCCCTTCATTCCTTTTGCTGGTCACAGGAATGAGGGAAGACAGGTTTGACTTTGCCCTGCACCGCGATCGCATACTCGACGTAGACTGCGGGCCCGGCTGGTTCTCGGCGGCAACGGCAGGTCCTGCTGCCTCAGGAACTGCAGCAGACGCTTGCCGCCCATTCATCCGGCATGGCTCGCCCGCTTCCGCGAAGCGATTGCCGATACCTTTCGGCAAGGCAACGGCGCTGTCGAGGTCAGCAGGCAAACCGGGGCTGTTGATTAGCCGGAAGACGGCCTAATCGGCCCGCTGACGTTTCCAGCGACGATCGCCACTTGAATGCCATCGGGCAAGGACGATGGCCTTAGCCGTCGTAATGGCCTGAAAGAGCTGCCTCCGTCGACTTCACGACCACCGCGACATTGACGCCCTTGGTGACGACTGCGCCGGTCGCGCGGAGATCGGCTACCGTTTGAAGCCCGCCGGATTTCGGAGCAGCAAGAGGTTGGACGGTCCTGCTGTCGAGATCCGCCACCCAAAGATCATCTTCGCCCTCAATGCTGATAACGACCACTCTAGCCATGCTTTCCCCCTTCCAGTGATTGATACTTAAAATCCTGCTTTCTTCAGACCTTCACGATAAAGATCTTTATGCCATTGCTCTTTACTCGGAACGGACGACAGCCACTTATCCACATCGAAGTCCGGATTGGCTTCGCGAAATCTGCGCACGAACACCCGCGCTTTGTCCTGGCGGCCCAACATTGCGCAGCTTGCGGCTGACAGCCTGTCCGCCAGGCTGGGGTCCGCCATCTGGCTGATGTAATCCAGCGAAGCTTCGAATTCGCCAAGGGCGTAGTTTGCCCCCGCCGCGGTCCAGAAGTAGGTGTCGGGAGCGAGCGGGTTCAACTCTATCGCCCGCTCGATTTTTTTGAGAGCCATGGCCGGGAGCGAGCAATGAACCAACGTATCCGCATAGTCGGCAATCACGTCGGCATAGTGCGGCGCAAGGTTCTCCGCCACTTCCATTGCCTCAGCGCTTTCATCGAACGCACCCTGCAAAAGCTTGGCCACGCCGAACTCGCGATACCCGTCGGCGAAGTCCGACCGCTTTTCGATCGCCTGCCTCGACGAGTTTTCCGCCGTTTTCAGCAATTCGATATCGCCTCGGGCGGTCAGCAGCCACTCCTTGGAATAGGTCCGCGCCACGGAGCTCAGCGCTGGCGCGAAATCGGGGCTGACGCTAAGCGCGGCTTTCATTTCCTTGCGCGCGCGCCTGAGGTTCGGAAGGGTCAGCCGCGCCAGATGCCGCCGGCCGACGAGGTAGCGATGATAAGCGACCGGGTTCAGATCTTCCCGAAGCGCTTCATGGCGCTCGATTTCGCTCGACACCGAAAGCGCGATCTGTCGGGCAACGGCTCTCCTGTCCTTCAATAGTTCCATGTGATCGAGACTGAATCTCTCGGCCCAGAGAATCTGGTTCTGGTCGAAAAAAATCAGCTGCGCGAACAAGGTCACCTCGTCGCCCACATTACTGATCCGCGTGTCTAATATGTAGTTGACCCGCTGGCGTTCGAAGAAGGCCTTCTGCGTCTCCGTATGATGGCCGATCTGAACGGCCGAATGCGGCGCTATGACTTGCAGACTGTTGAAGGCGCAGAAACCAATGGTGATGTCTTCCACCAGGGATGCGGCGAGAAAACCCGCCTCGGGCCGGCTTGATTGATTCCTCGGAAGAAGCAGCACCAGGCGCGGGATTTCGAGCCGGGTCGTTTCGGCTTCCAGGGAAAGGCCGGCTTCAAGCCTTTCTTTCGGAGGCGCTGCGGGATGCAGGGATCGTCCGTCATTGCCAACCGAGCCATCGCGCACTGCGATTCCGCGCAGAATGGAATTATGCCGTTTCTCGAAATGGTTCCGAAGGAGCTCGACCTCTTCCTCCGCCTGGAAGATCGGTATGAGCATCTTCAGCGTCTCCGGATCCTTAGGTTCCGTCTGAAACAGGATAACCGCCGCATTCTTCAGGAGTTCGGATTCCTTGCGCGAGCGCGCCAGCCCGGATGCTGCTCTCAACGTATGGACGAGAATCTCGATATGGCTGCTTTCCCGCTCCGCGAGCCAGCGTTGAAACTCGCGGCTATGGCAGTTGACGGGCCCTAAGAAGGGCTGGTTCATGAGCCTCACGACATGCTCCAGCCGAAGGAGCGGCTCGGCGTCCGCCTCCTTGCCTGGCAGCAGAAGATCGGAAGAAAGAGAGCTCCGCTCCAGCGAGACAAGATTGCCATGCAGCGAAATCAGAGCCACGCCGAGCTCGGCCTGACGGGCATTGATCCTCGAAATCACCTTTCGCAAGGTCGAAAGCGCCACGCCCTTGTCAGCCTCGCCCCAGAGGAAACGAGCCAAGGTCGATCGATCCGCTGACCCTTGATCGGCGGTCAACAAATAGGCAAGAAGCAGAAGCCCCTTCTCCGGGAAGGCGACCACGTTTCCGCCTCGGTCGACAAGCTGCAAGCTGCCGAAAGTCTTCAGAACGAAAGTCATTTTGCGTTTAAGTCACCACGTGATGCAATACGCGTGAAACCGGATGCGCGATCTGCAACAAAGAAGACGCCAAGTCTATGCGGCCGGCACTCTGTCTTAACCTCCTCAGAAATTCAACAAACTTGTGCCTTGCAAACTTTGCTTTATCTTCAACTGAAGTTTCCGATGTCCGTCACCGTCCGCTTTAGCGGCCCCCGCAGATGGAGCGCCGCTGCCTTCGTCTAGGCTCGCAGGTGGAGAAATGGCCGTGCCATCTCGCCAGGACTGAGCGATCGTCAGACCTTCTCTTTCTTCCTGGTCTTTTCCTTGGGTTCCACCGGCGCATCGGGCGTCGGCGCCAAAAGATTGCGCAGCGATGCGATCTTGTCCTTTACCAGCGGCCGGAAGCGCGTCGCGCGATAGGGCATATCGGCCGCGCCGTAGCCCTCCGGCCCGTCATCGTTGCCGCGATGAATCTCCGCAAGCTTCACGCCGATGAAGGTGCCGTCGACATAATGCGTATATTCGCCGACCCAGCGGATCGTGTAGATCTCGCCCTTGCGGATGAGCTGGTCGATGCTGACATGCTTGAAAGTATCGTTGATGCAGACGACCTTCTGGCCGACATGGAACTCATAGCTCATGGATCAAACTCGCTAACGGCAATTCGCCTCGCCGCTCTATAGCGCGCCCAGGCGCCGGGATGAACCCCTTTCTGGAGTTGGCGGGCTTGCTTGGACGACCTGGGTCAGTTGCAATAGACCCTGCCGCTCTTGCGGGAGCGCAGATCGAAGTGGAAATGGTTCCAGTGTTCCGGGTTGCTGCCCGGTCCGAGCACCGTATTGAAATAGCGGCAGCTGTCGCTGCGAACGGCTTTCAAGAGCCGGCCCTCGCGGAAGGAGAAGAGCCCCTTCTTGCGCACGTCGATCGCGTGACCGTTCTTCAGCACGAATTTGCCGACATCGATGGCGTTGCCGCGGGCATGTTCCGACATCGGATTATATCTCTGCCGGCTGTTGTTCATACGACGGCAGGAATAGCCACCGAGCGGCTGGATCGTCCTGATGCCGCTCCAGTAGCGATAGCGGGCTGACGGCGCCAGCTCGTTCTTCACCCATTTTGCGAAGGCAAGCGTCACCTGGCAGTTCAGCGTCACCGCCGGCTTCACGCCGATATTGCCGGAGAGCCCCCTTAGTGAAACCGGATAAGGCACCTGGCAGGCCGGCCCTTGCGAGATCGGCGGCTTCTCATCGAAGAGCACGCCCATGCGCTTCAGCTCGCGTCGGCAGGCGAGCTCGGAAGCCGGCATGACGCTCGGGTCAACAGGTGCTGCGGGCTGGCTCATCATCGGATTGTTCGGCCGGAGCATCGCCATTTCCTCGGCCTCGTCCTCTTCAGGAACACGGGTCGGGGCCACGACGGGGCTGCCATCACTCCAGGTCGGCGCCCGGCTCATCTGCGCTTGTGCTGCCGGCAGCGGAATCGCCTGCGGCGCGGGCTGGTTCAGCTGGGTCGGTGTGTCGGTGCCGATGCCGTCGACGACGGGCTCGGTGGCGTTGCCTTCGGCGATTTGCTGTTGTTGCTCCTGCGCCAAACCGACGACCGGCTCGGCCCCGAGCTCGTCATCCATGTTGACGCCGCCGGAGGGGATGGCAAGGTTCTGCGTGCCGCCCCAATTCTCGGTCTGCTGGCCTGCCGCCATCGCTTCGTCGCTGTCGATCATCGGCAGCCGGCCGGACCGCCTGCCCGGCGCGGCGCGCGCAGCTTGGCCACTTCCGGCAAGGTTCGGCGTATCGAGATAATCAACGGATCCCTGGCTGCTGCCGACAGGCGCACCGGAAACGGGATAGGAGGCCTGACTCTCCACCGGCGGCATGCGCACTGCAGGCGCCATACGCGCGGCCGGCGCCCGCGCCGGCGAGATCGAACTGACCCTGGTGCCGTTGTCGACATTGGCCGGCGGCGTGAGCCCGTCACTGATCGAACAGGTCGTCAGCGCCGCCGAGAGCAGCACGGGCAGGAAGGCTCGCCGAGGAAAGGAAACAAACGCCATACTCTAATCGCTTCCATAGGCCGGCCGCAGAGTGACCGAAAAAACTCGGTCCAATTTTAATTAAAAACGGTGAATGAAAACTTACCGGCACAATCTGAAGGCGACAAAAATGAAAAAGGCCGGTCGCCCGGCCTCTGATTTCTGCTGCTTCTCACGCTGCCCGTGTGTATCTGGCCTCTGCCGGCCGCCCCGCCTCGCGCAAGCGGAAATTCGAAAGCAGCGCCTTCAGCTGCGTGCTCTCGTCGGCGAGCGTGCGGCTGGCCGCCGTCGTCTCCTCGACCATCGCGGCATTCTGCTGCGTCATCTGATCCATGTGATTGACGGAGCTGTTGATCTCGTTGAGCCCCGTCGATTGCTCACGCGCCGCCGTCGCGATCGAGGCGACATGATCGTTGACCTGATTGACCAGCGCCTCGATCTCGAGCAGCGCGTCGCCCGTCGAGCGCACCAGCGCAACCCCGCCCTCGACTTCCACCGCCGAACTGCTGATCAGCGCCTTGATCTCCTTGGCGGCATTGGCGGAACGCTGGGCGAGTTCGCGCACTTCCTGCGCAACGACGGCAAAGCCGCGGCCCGCCTCGCCTGCCCGCGCAGCCTCGACGCCGGCGTTCAGCGCCAGAAGATTCGTCTGGAAGGCGATCTCATCGATAACCGAGATGATCTGATTGATACGGCTCGAGGATTCCTCGATTCGGCCCATCGCGGTGACCGCGTTGCGGACGATCTCGCCGGAACGTCCGGCGCTCGCCTTCGTTTCGGCGACCATTTCGCGCGCCTCGTTCGCCCGCTCGGATGCGGTCTTGACAGTCGCCGTGATTTCATCGAGCGCAGCCGCCGTTTCTTCGAGTGCGGCCGCCTGCTGTTCCGTACGCTTGGACAGATTGCTCGTCGCGTCGCTGATGTCGGACGCGCTGTCGTTGACGACACGGCTCGATTCTGCGATCGCATGGATCACACCATTCAGCGCATCGACAGCGGCGTTGAAGTCGCTCCGCAGCTTCCCATACTCCTCACCGATATCGCCGATTGAAACCGTCAGGTCACCGCCCGCCAGCTTCTCCAAGCCGACGCCGAGCGCCTGCATCGCGTGGGTCTGACGGTCCGACACGGAGCGCAGGCTCGCCTCGTTGCCGCGGCGCTCTTCTTCGATCTGCTGCTGTCTCTCGTCTTCCCGTGCACGCAACGCACTGCGCTCGTCGACAGAGTCACGCAGCACCAGCAGCACCTTGGCCATTTGCCCGACCTCGTCGCGATACTCGCTTCCGGCAATCTCCACCGAAGCCTCTTCGGCGGCAATCGCATGCATCGCTTTCTTCAGCCGGGCAATCGGCGCCGTCACGCTGCGCACGATGGCAAAGGCGATCGCGATTGTCGCTGCGGCGCCGATCAGGCAAGCCATAGCGGCCCAGATCACATTGTGACGATAGAGCGCTGCGAGGTCGTCCCCATAGACACCAGTTCCGACGATCCAGCCCCACGGCTCGAAACTGGCGACATAGGAATACTTCAGCACCGGCTCGTCAGCGCCCGGCTTCGGCCAGTAATAATCGACGAAGCCCTTGCCGTCCTTCTTCACCTTGTTGACGAACTCGACGAACAGGAACTTGCCTGAGGGGTCCTTCATCTGGGAGATATCGGTGCCGTTCAGCGCAGGCTTGATCGGGTGCATCACCATCTTGGGATGCATGTCGTTTATCCAGAAATAGCCGTCGGCGCCGTAGCGCATGGCGCCGATCACGTCCTTGGCGGCCGCCTGCGCCTGCTCGCGGGTCATCGTGCCCGCCTGTTCCATCTTGTAATATTTGTCGAAGATGCCGAGCGCCGTCGCATCCAGCTGCGCCAGCCCTGCCTTCCGCTCCTCTTCCAGCTCCGAATAAGAGTAGTTCAGAAAGAAGACCATCGTCGCCGCCAGCACGGCAAGGGTAAATCCGACGAGGCAATAAAGGCGGGTAGAAATCTTGACGTTGCGCATGAGGTTCCCGGCGATTCTATAAGTGAGATCAGCCCCATACTGCACCACCTGAATTACTGGAGCGTAAAGCTTAATTAGCAAATACTAAAATACTGCTCGATGAAGGGAGATTGTAAAATTAACCGACTGAAATTGAACGAAATTTGGATGGAGCCCAATACCAGATTTCTTCAGCCGCTGCTTACTCCAGCTTGTCAAACAAAGTGTCGCTCCTGCCTCTGCCGTCTTTTACAGCCTTCAACCTTTCCACTAGGGTGCTCATCGATGAATCGCCCGCCCTATGACAAAGCCTGGATGGAGAGCCCTTGATGACCGACGCTGCCAAGCCGAGAGGCGAACTGACTTTGCGCACGCTCGCCATGCCAGGCGATGCCAATCCGGCCGGTGATATTTTCGGCGGCTGGGTCATGGCGCAGATGGACCTTGCATCGGGCATCCGCGCAGCCGAGCGCGCCAAGGGCCGAGTCGTCACCGCCGCCGTCAAGGAGATGGCCTTCGAGCTGCCGGTCAAGATCGGCGATACGCTGTCGGTTTACACCGACATCGAGCGTGTCGGCCGCACCTCCATCACGCTGATTGTCGAAGCATGGGCGCATCGCGCGCGTTATGCCAAGATGGAAAAGGTAACCGCCGGCACCTTCATCATGGTGGCATTGGATGAAGAGGGTAAACCCAAAGCAGTCCCTGCGGAGTGACAAACCTGAAGCCCAAGGGATAGAGGATGGAAACGGTCAGCTCTCCGGAGGTCTTCCTTCACATCAAGGTGGTGATGGGCATGGTCATCAGCCTCTCCCTTGCGAGGCTGCTCACCGGCGTTGCGGGCATTGTCCAGCATCCGGCCAAGGCGCGTGTCTATGCGGTCCATCTTGGCTGGGCGCTGTCCCTGTTCCTCTTCATCATTCATATCTGGTGGTGGGAGTACCGCCTGCAAGCTGTGCCCGCCATCGGCTTCGGCATCTATCTCTTCCTCATCTGCTTCTGCAGCCTCTTCTTCCTGCTCTGCGCCCTGCTCTTCCCGGCGAGTCTCGACGAATATGGCGGCTACGAGGAATATTTCATTTCACGGCGCAGATGGTTCTTCAGCATCCTCGGCCTGATCTATGCCGTCGATATTCTCGACACCGCGATCAAGGGGCCGGAGCGCATCCTCTCGCTCGGCTGGGAATATCCCGCCCGCAATATGATCTACATCCTCCTCTGCGCCATCGCCGCCTATACCGCCAACCGCCGCTTTCACACGACCTTCGTTATAGCGAACCTGCTCTATCAGGTCAGCTTTATCTTTCGCCTTTATGATGTATTGGAGTGAGGAGCGGTCGGGCGAAGCCCGAGCAATCGATCCAGTGAATCGATTGCAGCGACGAACGTCCTGAGCCCACGCGAAGGACTGGGCAGCGGCAGAGCAGCACGATCTCTCCTCCCTCATGCCTGTGCTTGTCACAGCCATGAGGGAGGAGAGGCTAGCGTCACCCCTCACACCTTTAAAAACTGTGACCCCTTATCAAATCCCAACCCGGGGAAAATCTTCCCCGTCAGATCATCCACACCGACATCGAACTGCCGATAAAGCATCGCCGCCGCCACCTCGCGCACGTCGGCGGTCGGCATCAGGTCACGGTCGTCGAGCAATTGCCCGTCGCCGAGCCCCGGCCACTTGCCGAGGATGCGGCCACCGTTGATCGCGCCGCCTGCTATTAGCGCGCAGCCGCCGGTACCGTGGTCGGTGCCGCCGGAACCGTTCTGGCGGATGGTGCGGCCGAATTCTGTCATGGCGAGCACCACGGTCTTACCCCAGACATTCGGCCCGAGCACCGTCTTCAACGTATTGATCGCCTGGGCGAGATCCTGCGCCGGCCGCTTGAACTGGCCGACCTGGCCAATATGCGTGTCCCAGCCCGTGATCGAGAAACTGGCGATGCGGTAGTCGCCCTTCAGCATCTTGGCTGCGAGCGCAGCGACGTCGGCGATCTTTTCGCCATGCTGGCCATCCGGCTCGACCATCATCGAGGCGGTGTCGGCCCGCGTCGCCTCGGCAAGGGCTGCGGCAAAGGGCGGATCGCCGGCATAGAGCCGCGCCAGGAACTGCATCTCGTCACGCGCCGGCGCCAGGTTGGAATCCGACGCCCAGACGTCGACATTGTTCGGTCCGGAGAGAATGAGTTCTGTCGATGTATTAACGTCGATCGCCTTGCGGGCATCCGACCGCGGAATGACGGCGAGCGCCCGGTTCAGCCAGCCGGTCTTCTCCTCGGCAACATGTTCGCCGCCGGATTCCAGCATGTCCTGTCCGTCGAAATGGCTGCGCTGGTCGCGATAGGGCGTGGAGACCGCATTTACGAAGGCGAGCTCTCGGCTCTTCCAAAGCGGCATCAGTTCGGCGGCGGCGGGATTGAGGCCGAAATGCCCGTCAAGATCGAGAAGCCCGGTATCCGGCGTCAGCGCCAGGGTCGGCCTGAGCGCTGCAAAACCGGAATCGCCGTAAGGCTGCACCAGGTCGAGCCCGTCCATCGCGCCGCGCAGCACGATAGTGACGAAACGACTATCGCCCGGCATCGCCGCGAAAGTGACAGGCGTGAAGACGGGGGCAGCGGCAAGACAGCAGGCCGACGTCAGAAAGCCGCGGCGGGAAAGCAAAATCCGGTTCATTGCGAGCCTCCTATCGGCGGTTGAATTCCGGCGATGCCAGCACCAGCGTCAGGCCGCTGATCTTGTTCGGAGCCTGCGACACCACGCGCATCGTCTCGTCGCGCGCGGCATCGGCAAGCGTCGATCTCAGGAACGCGCGTGGATCGTCATCGCGGCCGAACTGCGCCGCAGCCCGCCTCGCCCAAGCCAGGCGTTCGGCGATCTGGCCGCCGGTGATCCAGGCGGAAAAGCCTTCCTCGAAACCGGCCGGGCTCGGCGGCTGCCAGGTCGGCTGACCCATGCGCCTCAGCGCCCCTTGTCCCAACGCCCGCGCCGTCCGAAAGGACTTGAGCCGCTTCTCCCTCGCCTCGCCAGCAGGATCCGTCGTCACCGGCGACCCCGCCAGGCCAGGCGTATTCGCCGCCATGTCGCCCTCATCTGTGCCCTGCTGGTTGGCGGCCAGGAAGCTGCCGACGACACCGTTGACCGGGCCTGCATTCAGTGCCCTCAGACCCGCGACGACATAGTCGAACGGCTGGCGCGCCTTGGCGCCTTCGTTCTGCCAGGCAGCGGGATGGTCGAGCATGGCGGTGTAGACGGTGGTGAGATCGCCATCCGTCTTCTTCCAGGCCGCTTCCATATCCGAGACCATCCGCTCGTCGGGCTGATCGGAGACGAAGTGAATTGCGAGCTTGCGGCTGATATGCGCCGCTGTCTTCGGATGGACCGAAAGGTCGTCGAGCATGTCGAGATAATCGTCGCGCGAGCGCCGGCGCCCACCGTAGCTGACACCAAGCACCTCATGCGCACCGGGTTCGGAAATATTCGGCCGGAAGGCGATGTCCATCTCCTTACGGTCGATTGTGAGCCCCGTGAGCACCATGGCCGCAGCGGTGACATCCGCCTGTGTGTAGGCGCTGCCGGCGCCTAGCGTGTGCAGTTCCAAGAGTTCGCGGCCGAGATTTTCGTTCAGCCCATTGTTGCGCTTGATGCCGCCGGCCGATTCGGGCCCGAGCGAATCCGCCTGGTCGAGATAGATCAACATGGCGGGATGCGCGATGGCGCTGCGCAGGAGATCGCCGAACCTGCCCGATATGAACGGCCGGATCGCCTCGGCCTCGTAGAGCGGCACGATAAGGCGCATCGGCAGGCTCTTGCTGGCGCTGGTGGAGAAATGATCGGTCCAGAAGGTCGAGAGCCGTTCGTAAAAGCCGTAGGGCGAAAGCACCGCCTGCATCAGCCGCAGATTCACATCGTGCTGGAACTGCTGCTGCGCCTGGCGCTGCACGGCTTTGCGCATCTCGCGCCGCGTCGGATCGTCCGTTACCGTCTTGGCATCTTCCCGGATCTGCTTCAACTGCGCCTGCAGGCTTAGGATCGCCCGGTGGCGCATGTCGGGGCCGCCGAGCGGAAAATCCGGTGTCGCCGACGCCCCTTTGGACAGCTGCCCGATCAGCTCATCCTTGCTTCGGGGCGCCGCCTCCCCCGGTCGAAAACCATAGCCGAACCGGATCGCCGCCATCGTCGGGAAAGAGAGGCTCATAGCCGATCACTCCTGATCACTTGATGGTGACAGGCTGACAGCCGATTGCGACGGGAATCTGTGGGAAATGCGGCGATATCGCGACATGGACGATTTGTAATTTACTGAAAAGGTTCGGTTTTACCGCTAAAGACGGAGGATGCTCGATTGCTGAGATCCAAACCCTTCCGGCTCTAGGCCGCCAAAATGGTGCAGAGTTAGAAGCCACGACAGCAATTCGAAAAGAAAGGCCGGCAACACCTGCCGCCAGCCTCTTTGACCGACGGTAGCGCTAGATCCGCATGAAACGCGCCGATGGCGAGCGGCACCGGCCCCGGCGCATAGACCCGGAGCGGCGCAACGGGCACGGCGATCAGCGCGACCATAACAATCGCCCGCTCATGGCCTTGGCGCACCTGACTAAATCACTTTGCCCCGGCACGCCCACGCCACCGACGCGAACGACCGCGGCCCATCGGGCTCGCCGGCCTCGTAAGCCGACCTGACGGCAGCATCAACCGCCCTGCGCTTCGTTGGCTCCAGCCCTGCCACATACCTGCCGAGCGGACCCTCGCCGGCTGCGATCGGTTCCCAATAGTCGTCGAAGGAATGATATTCCATCCGCACCAGGAGCGAGGTTTCCTCGACATCGGAAAGGCCCTGCGCGACGAAGGTCCGTTTCATTTCCCTCGGCCGCATCATCGGCTGGAAACAATATCTGCGGCGCAGCGGCAGCGCGTCGTCGTCGAGCATGACGGCCGTATCCCACATCATCCGCATGCCCGACATACCGCCGTAATGGTCCCAGACGGCGGCGGCGACCACGCCGCCGGGTCGGACGACGCGGGCCATCTCGGACACCGCCTTGCCCGTCTCCGGCACGAAGTGCAGCACCAGCAGCGACATCGCCCTGTCGAAACGGTCGTTCTCGAAAGGCAAGGCGCAGGCGTCCGCCTGTTGGATTGATATGCGTGGATCGGTATTGGCCCGCTTCGCCGCCTCGACGAAAACAGGCGAATAATCGATGGCGGCGATCTCCCGCGGGCCGGGCGTTTGCGCAAGCGTAAAAGCCAGGCTGCCGGTGCCGCAGCCGACATCGAGCACGCGATCGCCATCCTCCAGCCCAGTAAACTCGATGAGCATCGGAGCCAGCTTCCGGCTCCACCGGCCCATCAACCGCTCATAACCATCCGCACTTTCGACGTGGAAACTCGACGGCATGGAAGCCTCCCCAAGGAAGATGGCTCATTATGAACCCGCCGTCGGCGGCCGCAAGCGGATAGTCGCTGTCGGCTGCAGGATCTTTCCCTCCCTCATCCTCGGCCCCGCGCCGAGGATCTGCCGCCCGTCAACTGCCGGGAGCGCGTCATGCACGTCGTCTACCCAGCAGCCGCCACCTGTCGCCCCTGGTCAAGGCCTTCATCGAACTGGCCACTACGTGGCTGAACGCGGGACGAGGCCTCGCAGTGGTATTGCGATAAATCCGCACCACTTCCTTCACTGAACGAGAAAATCCGGTCCGGTGCTCCGCGACGTCAGCTTGAGCCGACGACTTTGAGGTTGACTTGTCGGCCCGACGCTTGGTCCTTGCCACCCAAAGGGTCAGAAGACAGCGTTCTTGCCTTCGTAATCTCTACGCAGGGACTGCGCTCGCGAAAGCGCGCTGGCGATCCTCTCGTCGGTGAAGGGCTTGGCGATCACATCGAGAGCGCCTTCGATGCCGTTTCCGACGCTTTCCGGACTGCCGGTGACGAAGATCACGTCGACGCCGTGGCGATCGATCAGCCGGCGCGCGAGCTGCGCGCCGCTCAAGCCGTCGGCAAGGCCGAGATCGACCAGTGCGACATCGCTTCTCTGAGCATAGGCGAGCGCCTGCTCGATTGTCGAAACCGGCCCGACAGTCTGGTGGCCAGCATCCTGCGCGATGCGCTCGAGTTCCATGGCAATGATGTTCTCGTCTTCAACGATCAGGACTTTCATGGATCTTCCTCCTCCCATGGGCAAGCGGGCCGCCGGGCACACCGACGGCAACCGCTACAACGCAACTTGCCCTCGAAAGTTTCCGAGGTAAAAGGAATGCGTGTCGAAATGATAACTGATTTCCTCGTGTCATCGGCGCTACCGTTCGATGCTGCCATTGCGCCGGATCTTCCGTTGCAGGAGCAGGATGCCATAGAGCAGCGCTTCGGCCGTCGGCGGACAGCCGGGAACATAGATGTCGACCGGCACCACGCGGTCGCAGCCGCGCACGACGGAATAGGAATAATGGTAGTAGCCGCCGCCATTGGCGCAGGAGCCCATGGAGATGACGTAGCGCGGTTCCGGCATCTGGTCATAGACCTTGCGCAGCGCAGGCGCCATCTTGTTGCACAGTGTGCCCGCGACGATCATCAGGTCCGACTGCCTTGGGCTTCCGCGCGGGGCGACGCCGAAGCGCTCGACATCGTAGCGCGGCATGGACATCTGCATCATTTCGATGGCGCAGCAGGCAAGGCCGAAGGTCATCCACATCAGCGAGCCCGTGCGCGCCCAGGTGATGAGTTCGTCGGTGCTGGTGACGAGAAAACCCTTGTCGGCAAGCTCGGCATTGATGGTGCCCATCATCGGGTCGCCCTGCCACTGTTCGCCAGGGAACTGGAAATTGCCGGGCGTCGGCTGCGGTTGCGTGAAGCGCGGCATCGTCTTCTCCTGTAAGCCGACCTCAAACACAGTCCAGACGACAAAGTTCCAGCGGCGGCCGCCTGGTACGATAACGGACTCGCGTTTCCTGGTATGTGTTCTAGGATGCGGCGCTCACGGTGAAGGGATCGCCCCACCAGATCTAGTCCTTGTCCAGGAACCAGTTGATGGCGGCGTCGCTCCGGCATCGGGAAAGCGGCAGTTTCCGAACGGAATGAATGCGGCTGATCCCTCCCTCGCCAGCCGCAGCGTTTTCGGCATGCGCCGCGCCAGGCGCGGGAAGCAACATCAAAACAGCGCGTGCAGTCTGGTCATCAGCCCCTCAGCGTTGCCGGGCACTATGCATGGGCAGTGGCCGGCAAGGCAACCGGAGTCATTTCAGATCCGCTGACCTCTCTCCATCGTCACGCCAACTCTCCAGTCCAGCACGCTCGGCTAGGCTCAGGATCGCGCCTTTGCGCTTTCCTCCCGGAACGCCGCCTCGCCGGCGTCGGAGACCTCGACCCACTTCTTGTCGGGCTCGGCGTCGGCAACGTAACTGTCGTGCCAGTTCCACCATTTGTAGGTAGCCGTCTGCGGATAGCCCGCAGGCGAATCTTCCCAGACTTCCTGGCGTCCGAGCGGCGTGATGTCGAGATAGTTCCAGGTGCCGCCCATCTGCTCGTCGCCTCGGTTGTTGACGAAATAGGTGCGGAAGATGCGCTCGCCGTCGCGGTAGAAGACATTGGTGCCGTGCCATTCGTCGACACCGAAATCCTTATCGAAATCGTCGGTGATTGTCACCCACGGCATCGTCCAGCCCATCTGCTCCTTCAGCCTCGCTATGTCGGCTTGCGGCGCGCGGGAGGCGAAGACCAGAGTCGTATCGCGGGCGTTGAGATGGGCGACATGGGCGACCTGATCGGCCACCATCGAGCAACCGCGGCAGGCATGCTCCGGCCAGCCGAAGACCCCAGGTTCGAAAAAGGCGCGATAGACGATAAGCTGGTGCCGGCCTTCGAACAGGTCGTGAAGGCTGACCCTGCCCTGCGGCGCTTCGAAAGCATATCGCCTTTCGACAGCCATCCACGGCATCCGCCGCCGCTCGGCGGCGAGCGCGTCGCGGGCACGCGTATGCGCCTTTTCCTTCGCGAGAAGCTGCCTGTGAGCCGCGTCCCAAGCCTCCTGAGACACGACAGGCGGCCTCTGCATGGCCTGTCCGCTCTTTCCATTCCCGGCAGTTGCAGTCATCGCTTGAATCTCCTCATTGGCGCGAGTTCCCGCGCCTCCTGTTCGAAAGCCGATGCATCGTGCATCGGTCCGACGTAGTTTCGCATCGGACATCGAACAGTGGGAGTAACAACTGTGTCTGTTATCCCACGGCCAACGCAGTTGGTCCGTAGGCCAACGCAGTCGGCCCGTAGGCCGACGCAACGGCTCCGCCCGTGGCTATGAAACCTCCTCAACCAACACAACAGTTGCCAAAACCCACTTAGTGACGGAAGCTTCACCACGGCCATTGGATCTTGTGACATGACGACAGAATTCACCTTCACAGAGCAGGCAAGGCACGGCAGCGCCAGGATCTGCCGCGGCTGCTGGGATCAGATGCATATGCCGATCCCGATCGGCGGCCCGCTCGCGCTCCCCTTCCGCGCCCTCGGCATCACCCGCAGCAAGATGAATCCCGATATCTGCACGATCTGCGAGCGCTCCTTCCAATATGTGAAGAAGCAGCGCCAGATCACCGTCGACGCCACCATCCTGTTCGCCGACATCAGGGGCTTTACCGATCTTTCCGAGCGCATCGAGGCGATACGCTTGAGTGAAATCGTCAGCCTGTTCCAGGATCGCTGCGCCCAGGCGATCTGGGCGCATGACGGAATTGTCAACAAGCAGATGGGCGACGGCCTGATGGCGATCTTCAATTTCCCGATCATTCGCAAGGATCACGCCAGTGCGGCGATCGGCGCCGCCAGAGAGATCCAGTGGAACTGCGCTGCGGCGCTAGGCGGGCTGGCGCTTGACTCCCTGCCAGGCCGCACCCTGGGCGTCGGCGTCGGCATCCATTCCGGCGAGGTCCAGATCGGCGAATTCTCGAGCTTCCGCAGCGATTTCACCGCGATCGGCGGCGTCGTCAACCAGGCCGCAAGGCTCGAATCCCAGGCGGCTGCCGGCGAGATCCTGATCTCGGCCGAAACAGCCGCGAAGGCTCCCGAACTCGCGGCAGACGCCGAAACGCGAATGCTGACGCTGAAGGGCATCGAACAGCCGGTGCAGGCAAGCGTTCTGGTCAAGCGCTGAGTGACGGCGATCGCGGCCTTCTCAAAGGATCATCCCGCCGCCGATCGGCGTAGCATTGATCTTCGTCTTCAGGAAACCGCCGGGCGGGCCTAACCGCTTCGGCGGCCTGCCACAGGCCATGGGTTTCGGCCAGGCGATTGGAAGCTATTTCAAGAACTACGTGAATTTCAGCGGCAGAGCGGGCCGATCGGAATTCTGGTACCCGACGCTCTTCGTCTTTCTCGTCGCCATCGGTTTGTATGTCGTGGATCGGAGCGGAACCTTGAACCTGATCTGGTGGCTGGCTACGTTTCTTCCGTCGATCGCCATGGCCGCCCGACGCCTTCACGACAGCAACCGCAGCGGATGGTGGCAGCTTCTTGCACTGTTATTTCCCATTGGATCGGTTGTCGTCCTCGCATGGTACTGCAGGGCGTCGACAGTGGAGGACTCCAGAGAAGCCGTCTTCGCTTAAGCAAATGTGAGAATGGATCTCGCGGGCAAAAGCGCTGCCTTCGCTGACACGGCCTATCCGTTGCGCAGAGTGCGGAATGCGCAGTCCGCTTCCAACGCCAAGCATTTCCTGAGCGTAGACCGGTGCCCTGACTCGATCTCAATGCAATCAGCCGGGCAGCTTGCAGCCCTTGCTCATGCCGGCGGACTGCATAGCCGAGACCTTGCCTTTGGACGCTGCAATTTCCCCTTCCTTGTCTCCGCCGGCGACGCTGCCGATTGGAACGCCGACGAGGAAGACGCCGAACGCATCGCCGTTCGCTGCGCTGATCTGCTGCTTGGAGAGATCGTCGAGCTTGGCCTTCTCTTTCTTGAGCTCGACGGCGAGCGCCTCGCAGCTGAGGTTGGTATAGGCGGCCATCGGTATATCAACCTGTACGATGGCGTCAGGACGTTTGGCGCAGCCGGCCAGTGCCGCGACCGCCACGAGTACAATAATAATCTTTTTCATGAATGGTCCCCAGTTCCCGCGGCAGCTGTAACATTGCCGCCCGCATTGCGGGAGATCAGTAAGTCTTCAACCACAGACTTTTATCCGCGGGGCATGCATTGCCGGAGATGGATCAAGGCTGCGGACCATGCTTTTAAGGAATCGATGGCTCGCGCGCCCTAAGCTCGCTGCCGATCGACCATTTCGATGGATTGGACACGTCCAGTGATATTCCTTCCGACGGCCGCTGTGTGAGGGATCGCTGGTTTTGACGGCGCCCGGACGGTAGCTGGCGAGGCCGGCAAATGTCCCGCGTCTGCCTAGTACTTCATGTTCCGCAGTTCCGGAAAATCATAGTACCGCAGTCGCTTATCGTGGCAGCGATCATCGTTCCTTCTTAGGTGCAGTATCATGTCGTGTTGCAAGCCCAGGCCGATATAGGACCAGTTCGGGTTGCTGCGTTCCGTCGTGCGCGTGCAATAGGCATACATCTGCTTTTCCGGATTAAGCAGAACCACGCTGGAAATCTCGGCCTTTACGAAGTTCCCCGGCTTAATCGTTCCCCGCAGAGCGTCGACGTACTCGTGTCGGACGGAGCTGGACGGCGGGCGCTGCGAATCTGCTACTGATTGCGGTGCCGGAGCTTGGCAGCCCGCCTGAGCCATCAGGGCAGCGTAAGCAAGGGATCTAAACTTCATTCAGTTGATCTCGCTTTATCAATGGTCGACAGATGGGATTTAAAGAAGCTGGTATAAGCCTGTGCTTCGCGGCTCCACCCTCTCAGGCCGCGCAGATCCGAGCCGCGGCTCAACGAGCTCTTGAACGGCGACGCGGCCGAAGCCCTTGTCCTGCGTCAGGTCTTCATGCCGGTCAGCTCAGGAAACGGGTAGTAGCGCAGCCGCTTGTCCTTGCAACGATAGTCATTCGCCTTGCGCCGAGGATTTGGCCTTCCGTAAAGGAGACGCCGAGATAGGCCCAGTCGCCCCAGCTGCGCTTGGGCACCACCCGCACACAATAAGCATAGATCTTCTTCTCGGGCTCGAGCAGCACCACGCTTGAAATCCGCGCCCAGACGACTTCGCCCGCTTCGTGTCTATAACTTCTCTTGAATACGATATCGATGAAGTTCTGCCTGATGTCACTGGAGGGAGGACGCTGGGAATCTGCAACGGATTGCGAAACGGGGGCGTTGCAGCCCGCCAGCATCAGCAGGGCTGCGCAAGCAAGGACTTTTATTTTCATTCAGATGAATCTCCAAAGAATCGAGCGCGACAACGCTGCGAATTCTACAAACACAACGGGAACAATATTTGCAATACATGAAAGTAGACATTGTCGACGCCGCGCATGTGGCCGCGTCAATCCATCTATACCGGACGATCTGAAGAGGAATTTGCACCCCCTTCCCCATCATCATTGATCGAGACGCCAGCTTCCAGCGCCGCAAGGATAAAAGCCTGCCGCACCGTTTCAGCCGGCATGCGTCCGGCAAGCCAGGCACGGCAGAAGTCGATCGCCCTCTGCTGATGGACGCCGCCATTCACCGGCCAGTCGGTGACGAGTGCGTAAAGCGCATCCTGCGGTGAGCGGAGAACCAGCCGTTCGCCGGTATCAAGATCGATAGAGATCGGTTTTTTCCAGAAGGCGGAATGGTCGCTAATGGCAGTCGCACCTGACGCTGAGATGACATAGGACTAACTGCTGAAGGCCGATGCCGGTTCCAGTGCGGACCGAAGGAAGGCCCTGTGGCTCCGCGGAGGCGTCGAATGGCAAGACGGGCGCTCCGGCCGCCGCCATAAGAATTGTTGAGCCAATCCGAATGATTCATTCGTTTCCCTTTTGTACTCTTTGCCTCTTCCCTTTCGCGCTGACTCTCTCCATATTCGCGCCATGGCCAGATCTCCGAAAAAATCTTCGCCCTCGAATGGTTTCGAGGAAGCCCCGCAATCGTCCTTCGAAGGCGCCCCGCTCTCCGGCTCCGTCGCCGATTGGGTGAGGCAGCTTGAGGCCGATGCCGAAGCATCCGGCGTCGAGAGCCAGCGTGAGATTGCCTCCAAGGCTGGCAAGCACCGGAAGAAGGTGGAGAACGCGGCGCGCAAGCATTCGGAGGCCGTCAGCGTCAACAAGAAGGCGACCGTCGGCAAGACGGCCCGCGGCGTCTCGATCGGCGGTTCCTCCGACCCGAAGACGCGGGCCGCCGCCGGTCTCAACCCGGTGGCCGGCCTCGACATCTCGTTGGAGGATGCCGGCAGTTTGGCGCCTGGCGGCGTCACCGCCACGGTGGAGGCGCTGTCGAAGCTGATCGAAAGCGGCAACCCGCTGCACAAGAACGGCAAGATCTGGACGCCGCACCGCCCTGCCCGCCCGGACAAATCCGAAGGCGGCATCACCATCCGCATGGCTTCGGAATACAAGCCGGCCGGCGACCAGCCGACGGCGATCCGCGACCTCGTCGAGGGCCTGCAGAGCGGCGAGCGCAGCCAAGTGCTGCTCGGCGTCACTGGCTCGGGCAAGACCTTCACCATGGCCAAGGTGATCGAGGAGACGCAGCGCCCGGCTGTCATCCTGGCGCCGAACAAAACGCTGGCCGCCCAGCTCTATTCCGAATTCAAGAACTTCTTCCCCGACAATGCGGTGGAATATTTCGTTTCCTATTACGATTACTACCAGCCGGAAGCCTATGTGCCGCGCTCCGACACCTATATCGAGAAGGAAAGCTCGATCAACGAGCAGATCGACCGCATGCGCCACTCGGCAACGCGCTCGCTGCTCGAACGCGACGATTGCATCATCGTCGCCTCGGTCTCCTGCATCTACGGTATCGGCTCGGTCGAGACCTATACGGCGATGACCTTCCAGATGTCGGTTGGCGACCGGCTGGACCAGCGCCAGCTGCTGGCCGATCTCGTCGCCCAGCAATATAAACGCCGCGACATGGATTTCACCCGCGGCTCCTTCCGCGTGCGCGGCGATACGATCGAAATCTTCCCTGCCCACCTCGAGGATGCCGCCTGGCGCATCTCGATGTTCGGCGACGAGATCGACGCCATCACCGAATTCGACCCGCTGACCGGCCAGAAGACCGGCGACCTGAAATCGGTGAAGATCTACGCCAATTCGCACTATGTCACCCCGCGCCCGACGCTGAACGGCGCCATCAAGGCGATCAAGGAGGAGCTGCGGCTGCGCCTCGCCGAGCTTGAGAAGGCCGGCCGCCTGCTGGAGGCCCAGCGCCTGGAGCAGCGCACCCGCTACGATATCGAGATGCTGGAAGCCACAGGCTCCTGCCAGGGCATCGAGAACTATTCGCGCTATCTCACCGGCCGCGATCCCGGCGATCCGCCGCCGACGCTGTTCGAATATATCCCCGACAACGCCATCGTCTTCATCGACGAGAGCCATGTCACCGTGCCGCAGATCGGCGGCATGTATCGCGGCGACTTCCGCCGCAAGGCGACGCTGGCCGAATACGGTTTCCGGCTGCCCTCCTGCATGGACAACCGGCCGCTGCGCTTCGAGGAATGGGACGCCATGCGCCCCGACACGATCGCCGTTTCGGCCACACCAGGCAGCTGGGAGATGGAACAATCAGGCGGCGTCTTCGCCGAACAGGTCATCCGCCCGACGGGCCTGATCGACCCGCCGGTCGAAGTCCGTTCGGCCCGCACCCAGGTCGACGACGTGCTCGGCGAGATCCGGGAGACCGCGGCCAAGGGCTACCGCACGCTGTGCACCGTGCTGACCAAGCGCATGGCCGAGGACCTGACCGAATATCTGCATGAGCAGGGCGTGCGCGTGCGCTACATGCACTCGGATATCGACACGCTGGAGCGCATCGAGATCATCCGCGACCTGCGCCTCGGCGCCTTCGACGTGCTGGTCGGCATCAACCTGCTGCGCGAGGGCCTCGACATTCCCGAATGCGGCTTCGTCGCCATCCTCGACGCCGACAAGGAAGGCTTCCTGCGCTCCGAGACGTCGCTGATCCAGACGATCGGCCGCGCCGCGCGAAACGTCGACGGCAAGGTCATCCTCTATGCCGATCAGATCACCGGCTCCATGCAGCGCGCCATGGACGAGACCGCGCGCCGCCGCGAAAAGCAGATGGCCTATAACCTCGAAAACGGGATCACGCCGGAATCCGTCAAGGCCAAGATCTCCGACATCCTCGACAGCGTCTACGAGCGCGACCACGTCCGCGCCGACATCTCGGGCGTCTCCGGCAAAGGCTTCGCCGACGGCGGCAACCTCGTCGGCAACAACCTCCAGGCCCATCTCAACGCACTCGAAAAGAGCATGCGCGAGGCCGCCGCCGACCTCGACTTCGAAAAAGCCGCCCGTCTGCGCGACGAAATCAAACGCCTCAAGGCTGCCGAGTTGGCCGTTATGGACGACCCGATGGCGCGGGAGGAAGCCAAGTCGATGGAAGCAAAAGGCCGCGGCAAATCAATCTCCCCCCTTGTGGGGGAGATGTCCGGCAGGACAGAGGGGGGCGTCACACCCTCCACCTCCCTCTTCCAAAAACCCGCCCTCGACGAAATGGGCCGCCACGTCGCCACCCCCGCCCGAGAAGGCAAGAGCCTCTTCCGCCGCAACACGCTCGACGAAATGACCGTCGGCCGCACGGAAAAACCGGTGATCGGCCACGTGCCGGAGAAGCCGGACGCCGCCAAGGGCACGAAGCGGTTCTCACCGCTGCTCGAAGGCCAGCCGGAACGCGACGACGGCGTCAGGCCGGTGGTTCGCGGCCGGGTTGGCGCCGGGAGCTATGAGGAGCCGGGCGAGCAGAAGCGCAAGGGGCGGACAAAGGGGAAGACCGGGCGGCCGGGGCGTTGAGGCTTAGATCGCTCCCCCTTGACCGTAGCTCTCTATGCGCTGTCCATAAATCTCGTTCATCTGCTTCAGGAAAATTGTCTGCCCCCCGTAACTGGGGTGACGCACACAAAGATTTCGAGGTGCCAAACGCTGCGTCCAGACGGCAGCGTCATTGCCGATAGCAATGAGATTTCTCACCGGGAACGAAGTGCAGAGTTCCTCCAGAAAACTAAATCCCAGTTCCGCTTCAGAGCGAGTGTGCTGGCGATTTGACATCGGCTTGCCACTTTCGTGAGGATGTAGAGGAAATACATTCCACGTCAGGATCGGTATGTTCACGGCGGTGAGCACTCGATACACGCTCGCCGCCGTTCTCTCTTTCACCGGAGGACCATGCGTGGATCGCTCGAGCGAAAAAACTTTAAGGTGGAAAGCATAGAGTTCCAAACTATGTTCGTCGGTGAGAGCAAGACCTGTCCTTCTACCGCCCCTATAGCCCAAATCCCGACCCACCCAGACATCAATCTCACCGGCAGCGCCCAACGCGCACAGGATGCGCAGCAAATTCTGTCGTCTGATTAAAGGTGCTGATCGTCGATCAAATATCTCACATGTATCTGCATAAGGATTGAAGCAGTTCTCCAGCTTTACAGCTGCGATCCGCTCTACGAAGGTCTCAACCTGGCCCATTTGATTTGTTCCCAACCAAATAGTTCGCCTATGGATCCACGCTCGTTCCGCGACAGCTGCCAAGACAGGATTTCCGCTCCAAGCTCTTCTGATATCTGTGAACGGTGGCCGTGCCCCTTTAGGCACCAAATGCAATAACTCACCTGGCAACTCAATCGCGTCCGTACGTGAATACATTGCTGGTAATTACTCGGTCGGTCCTACCATACCCGACAGCGCGGGGCGAGCGACCTCAGCCAACCGATCCTGATGGACAACCGCCCTCTCCCACTTTCCTCCTCACCTATACACAATCCTCGCCTCTCCCTTCACCAGCGCAAAATAAATCCGCTCCACCCGACAGGCCGCACTCCTGGCACTCGCCTCGTACCCCGCCGCCGGCCAGCCGCGGCGCGGGCTGCCGTCGGCGGCGAGCAGCCAGTACCAGCGCTCGTCGGAGCCGGTGAGATTGATCTTGAAGATCCGCCCCATGCAGGTTTCGCCGTCGAAGCCGATGAAATCGTCGCCCGGTTTTTCCTTCCAGGCGTGGCGCCATTTGCCTCTTGGCCTCTCGCCGCTGACAATCACCTCCCAGTCCTTCCAGCCGTTATAGTTCGATCGCGCCGTCAGCGACCCGTCATAGGTCTTCGGGTCGAACTCCATACAGGCTTCCAGGAAAACGGCGACGGCCTCGCACACGGTTCTCCACGCCTGGTCGTCGCGCCAGGTCAGCCTGTAGGCGAGTTCATCGGAGACGTTCCGCAGCGCCCGGGCGATGGCGGAAGCTACTGCTTCCATCTTCGCCGGCAGGCCGTTCGCATTGATGTTGAGATAGGTGCAGAGGAATGCTGCTACCTCGTTGGCGATCGCATCGATGACATCAGGCTTTCGGCGTTTGCCGATCTCATAGCCGCCGAAGTCCCGGATCCGGCGCTGCGTCTGTCTGCGAAGGGCATTGTTGAGGAACGACCTTAACAGCGTTCCGACATCGTCTTGCATGCGTTGTCCTCTCCTCGTGAGGATGTGTTTGCCGCATGGTTTCCTGAAGGGCTCCCGCCCGAGCCGGTGAAAATGAGAGCAATTCCGGAGGCAAGACCGCCACCCCTTGCCTGGCTTGCCCTAGAGCAGCGCCGGCTCCGGATCGTCCTCGACTTCCTCGAGGATCTCGGGCCCGTCATTCCTGGGCGAGCCGACGCCCCGTCCGATCGTCCATATCGTCATCAGCTCGGCCGGGAAAGGCCTCATCAGATCGTTCGGATCCGGCTCCGGCGACAGCCAGCGTTCATAATCCTCGCGATGCAGGATGACGGGCATGCGGTCATGGATCTCAGCCATCATCTCGTTCGGCTCGCAGGTGACGAAGGCGAAGTTGCGCATCGAGATGCCGTTCTCATCTTTCCAGCTTTCCCAGATGCCGGCGAGCGCGAAGGCAGAGCCGTCCTTCATCGCGATCGCATAGGGCTGCTTGTTCTTGCCCGTGCCATGAATGTCCTTCCACTCGAAGAAGCCGTTAATCGGCACCAGGCACCGGCGCGAGCGGTATGCCGCGCGAAACACGCCACTGGAAGCGATGCTCTCGCAGCGGACATTGACCGGCGGCGGGCGGCCCCCGGGCTTGGCCCAGGAGGGCAGCAGGTCCCAGCGTGCCGACACGAAGATGGGCCCTACCATGTCCGGCTCGCGCACGACGTCCCTGATGATGATGGGGTAATCCAACGACGGCGCGCCATTCCATCGGGGAAAGCGATTTCCCAGCTCGTCAATATCCCCGCCCCTGACCGCAAATGGGAAATTGCTGATCAGTTCTTCAAGCGAGGTCTTGACGTATATGCGTCCGCACATGGAAACCTCTCTGCCGGTGAAACATTAGATGTTCTGATTATGTTCCGGAGAAGGAGGGTGTCAACATAGCCTCAGTTGCGCCCCCGCGGGAATGCCCGCCGCTGATGTCTGGGACACGGCCATGGATTTCCTCGCCGCCAGAAGAAGCTCGCACGCGCCTGCCGCCCTTGCCAGTCCGTGCTCACCGCGTTTCCCGCTTTCGCCGAGACCTTCAAACCTCCAAGACGCTGCTGCCGGCGCTGGAGTTGGGAGCGTTGCGGGTGATGGATTGCAGCTGGCGGACACTACCTTGTCCTCCGTCACTTCTGTCCTTGTCACAGGAATCCAGCCGGCGCGTGCGTCCGCGCGGCGAATGACTGAATGCCATACGGCCATGGGAGGAGCATGCCAAAACTTGGACAGCCCGGATCTCTGCAAGACGTTTGGGCGAGGCCGCTGACGACACAGGATGTGGAGGGAACCTGCCCGTCATTGATCCGCAACTTCCATGCCCTAATTTCAGGTGCGGCCGGCTTCGGGTGACATGGCTTTCATTCGATCCGGTTCATGGATCCTCACCCTTTCGGCCTGCCTGGGGCCGCTGCCGGCACCGACCTCTGCGGACATCACCACTCGGGGACATCGGCCCATGTTCAAGACCCTTCTGTCCAGAATCGGCCTGCGCTCCGCGGCTGAGTCCGCGAACGCCGCGATGGCCGGCTCGTCGTCGTCACGGAATGAGGCCGCGACGCCCATCCGCGATGGAAAGGCGTCCAGACCCGCTGAAGGAAGGCAATCTCCAATGCTGGAACTGCGTACAGACCCCTTCCCCGCCACCAGCGAACTGAACGCCCTCTTTTCCGCCGCCTGGGGCAGCTGGCACAGCCGGGATTTCGCGGCCATCCTCTCCCGCAGCCTCGCCCATATCGGCGCTTATTGCGACGACAGGCTCGTCGGCTTTGTCAATGTCGCCTGGGATGGCGGCATCCATGCCTTCCTCGTCGATACATCGGTCCATCCGGACATGCAGAGACAAGGCATCGCGACACGCATGGTCCGCCTAGCAACGGAGCTCGCCCGAGAGCGCGGCGCCGAATGGCTGCATGTCAATTTCGAACCGCACCTCACCGGCTTCTACAGCGGCTGCGGCTTCAGGCCCACCGAAGCAGGACTCATCGAGCTCGCGTAAAGCGGAACCGCGCTGCAAGCATCCGAACAGCGGCGCACAACCGGGACAGCAGAGAGCCGGGTTCAAGGCCGAGTTTCCACAGCCATTACGCGAATCTACTATAATTTAAAAGACTAAAATACGGCGAAGAGTTCTCTAATTCGAGCTATAACACAATGTTAAAGCTTAGTTTTTCGTTCAAAACGCCTTAAAATACACAATTCTCCATTGAAAATCCAGTTGCGGATTGACATAGATCCCCAAAGGGTTGTCGTCCGTTGAACAAGCAAGAACAGTTCTTCTGAAGATTTCTCGTTTTACAGAGTACAACGCATCTTTTGGAAAGTTGATATGGCCCTGAATATTCTGGACACGAACGGTGCATCGATCACCAAGAGCGGCGCTCAGTTCGAAACGTACGACGTCATCCGCTATTCCGCTGAAAACCCTCTCGATTCAGTCACTCTCGTCGTCTCAGGTAGCGGCACGGCAAATCTGGCGGATGAACTCGGCTCGGTCTCCGCAAACGTGACGGGATTGAACGGCGACAATGCGATCACAACCGGGGCCGGCAACGACACTATATCGGGTGGCGGCGGCACAGACACGCTGAGCGGCGGTGCCGGCGAGGACACGATCTTCGGCGACACCGGTAATGATACGATTAATGGCGGCGACGGCAACGACACGCTGGACGGCGGCACCGGCAACGACACAATCAACGGCGGCGCTGGCAACGACACGATAGCCGATTACTACTATTCCACCACCATACCGGCAACGACGATCGACGCGGGGGAAGGTGAGGACAAGATAATTCTGGGGTCGAACGACGGAACGCTGACCGGCACAATCAATGGCGGCGAAGGGATCGATACGCTTTCCCCCTGGACCCACCTTGCCAATCTTACGATTCAGAACGTTGAAATCCTCGAAGCGGGAGGAGCGCTTGCCGGATCAGCAGCGCAATTCGAAAGCTTCGACAAGATCGTCGTCCGCGAGAATCCGGCCTACGACGATTTTATCATCGACTTGACCTTGACGGATGGCGCTCATGCCGACCTCTCCGATGAACTGGCAGTCCGCCGGGTCCACATCAGCGGCACGGCCTCCGGCATTGACGTAGCCACCGGAGGCGGTAATGACCGGTTCGATGGCACCGATGGTAACGACATCTTCGACGGCGGCGCCGGCGACGACACGTTCCGCGGCAATGCCGGAAATGATCAGTTGATCGGCGGCGAAGGTAACGACCAAATCTACGGCGGCGTCGGGAACGACGTCATCGAGGGCGGAGCGGGCGACGACACGATCCTCGACGGCGATTATTTTTACCCGGACACCGAAGTCTTCGCTATAGATGCGGGCGACGGCAACGACATCGTGACTCTGGACAATGGTTACGCTGCTCAGGATGACACCGGAACAATCGACGGCGGCGCCGGCGACGACATCTTGCAAGCCTACAATCTGACCGGTCTGACGATCCAGAATTTCGAGACCCTTGAAACGCAGGGGGGCGACATTTCCGGTTCGGCTGCCCAGTTCGAAAGCTTCGACAGGATTATCACCTATGACGATCCGGCCTACCACATCTCCTTGACTTTGACGGACGGTGCTCATGCCGATCTCTCCGACGAGCTGGCGACCCGTGAGGTCTACGTCACGGGAACCGTATCTGGTATCGACGTTGCGACCGGCAGCGGCGACGACCAACTGACTGGGACCGACGGCGACGACATTTTTGACGGCAACGCCGGCAACGATACGCTCTACGGCCATGCTGGCAACGACGAGTTGACTGGTGGCGAAGGCAACGACAAAATCTATGACGATATCGGCAACGACGTCATCACGGGCGGCGCAGGCGATGATACGATCGTTGATGGCAATGACTTTTACGCCGACACGGAAGTCTTCAAGATCGACGCGGGCGACGGCAATGATACCGTAACATTGGCCAATGCCAACGACTTCGAGAATTCAGGAATAGTCGACGGTGGCGCCGGCACGGACACGCTGCAGGCCTATAACCTTACTGGCATAATGATCCAACACTTCGAAATCCTTGAAACGCGTCTAGCCAACGTGGTTGGTACCGCAGCGCAATTCGAGAGCTTTGACAGGATCGTCGTCGACAACGAACCAGACCACGAAGACTATAGCGTTAATTTGGTATTGGCGGACAGTGCGCATGCTGATCTTTTCGACGAGCTGGGAAGCCGCTCTGCCTACATCGTTGGCAACGGGTCCAGCATCGACGTCAAGACCGGCAGCGGTAACGACGACCTTCAAGGCGCCGCTGGCAACGACATCTTTGACAGTGGCGCTGGTAACGACTGGATCTATACCGCTGCCGGCAACGACATCATCAAAAGCGGCGCAGGCGACGATACTATAACCGATGGCGACTTGCGCACCCACGTTGAACTCTTCGATATTGAAGCGGGCAGCGGCAACGATACGGTCAACATCACCGGAGCCAACTTTACCTCCTCAGGAACGATCGACGGCGGCGCCGACATCGATACGCTGCAAGCCGGCATTCTTGTCGGGCTTACGGTCAAGAATTTCGAAATCTTGGCTACGCTGGGAGCCTATGCTGTAGGTTCCGCCGCTCAGTTCGAAGGTTTCGAGCAGATCGTCGTTTCCAATGGACCAGCCTCTGAGGGCGAGGTCATCTCCTTGAGATTGGCTGACTCCGCCCATGCGGATCTATCAGACGAACTGGCAAACCGCTCGGCCTCCATCAGCGGCACCGTTTTCGGCATCGACGTCAGGACCGGTGGCGGCAATGACGTCTTTACAGGCACTGGCGGCAACGACATTTTCGACGGCAGCGCCGGAGATGACACTGCCGTCTTCTCCGGCAATTTCGCCAACTATTCCTTCGCGCTGGACAATGGCGATCACATCCTGACGAGCGAGCAGGAGGGCATGGATACGCTGCGTAACATCGAACTCGCGCGTTTTGCCGATGGCATCTATGATTTCGCCACTGAGACCTTCAAACCCAACAACTCTGAACCGACCAATATCCAGCTGTCGAAAACCGCCCTGTCCGAGGACACGCCGATCTGGACCACGGTCGGTCTGCTCAGCGCCAAGGATGCTGACGGCGATCCCCTCACATACACGCTGCTCGACGGCGCGGGCGATCACTTCCGGATAAAAGGCAACCGCGTCGTCACCTCGAAGGCGCTGGACTACGAGACGGCCAAGTCGCACACGATCAAGGTGGCCGTCTCCGATGGGAAAGTGACCGTCGAAAAGGACATCACGATCAGCGTCCTCGACGTGAACGAGGCACCGGTCAACCAGGCGCCGATCAAGCTCTCCTTCTCGCGCAGCTCGATCTCCGAGAATGTCGCGATCGGCACCTCGGTCGGCCTTCTCTCCGCCGTCGATCCGGAAGGCGGCGCGGTGAAGTGGCGGCTGACCGATGATGCCGACGGCATCTTCAAGCTCGTCGGCAACAAGATCCAGATGAAGGCCGCGATCGACTACGAAAGCACCCACAGTCTGACCTTCACGGCCGAAGCCTATGACGCGGCCGGAAACACTACCAGCCACGATTTCACGCTGGCTGTGAAGGACGTCTTCGAGCTGTCGTCTTCCAGCCTGCTGCACGACGCTTTGATCTAATCGCGGCAGGATCGTTGCCGGGCGCCGAGATGCGTCATGATCGACTTTCAGCGCCGGTGGGGCTTGCGGTCCCGCAAGCCCCACCGGCGGTAATTTCCAGGCGATTGCTGAAAGGACCGGCGGGGATGGCTAGGCCGCCGGCGACGTCGGCCACCGCAGAAAATCCCGCTCCACCTCGATGCTTGTTTCGACTATCATTCTCTGCTCATCGGAGGAGAGCCTGCATGCGTCTACCCATCATCATCCTCGGCCTTGCTATCTCGGCGTTCGCGGCCCTGCCCGCCTTGGCGGAGACCTACAAGACGCCGAAGGCGCTGCTCAAGGCGCTTTACAGCTACGACACCGACAGGAGCGATGCCGAAGCGCCCTCGCCCTATTCGATCTTCTTTTCAGACCATCTGAACAAGCTTCTCCAGGCCGATCTCGACAACACGCCCGAGGGCGATGTCGGCGCGGTCGATTTCGATCCCGTTATTGCGGGCCAGGACGGGGAGGCAAGCAATGTTAGGATCGGACAGCCGATCCTGTTGGACGACAAGGCCGAGGTGGAAGTACAGTTCGACAACGGCAAGGAGGTGACGCTCTTCTACAGCTTGGTGCGCGAGCATGGCGGCTGGAAGGTCGACGACATCGCCGATCAGCAGGGCGATAATCCCTGGAGCCTGAGTGCACTGCTCGGGGATGCGCAGTAAAACGGCAGGCGCCAGAAGAGAGCCCTCATCGTGAGGAGACCCAAGGGGGCGTCTCGAACCACAAGGGTGGGCGCACAACTCCTTACCTGCAATCCGCACAGCCCCTCTGCAGAATCAAAGGCAATGGCACCGGTGGCCGCCCCCGTCCTTCGAGGCTTCGCCCTAAGGCTACGCATCTCGCGATGAGGGCGGAGCAATAACGGCGCCCGGAACACCGGAGGCAGGCTCTGCGATCCTCTTCACCATGAGGGCTGATTGATATGGCCTGCGCTCCGACCGCAGCTCCGCAAAATCCATGCGCGGCCACCTGAAGCGCGCCTCATCCCGTTTCGACACGGAATCCCGCTATGGCACATCGGCGCAACGATCTGCTAAGTTTTCGTCAAGTATCTGAATCTTCGGCATTTCCTGTCACGACAATGGCCATGCCACAATAATGTCGCTTGCCTTTTGACCGAAATGATGGCACCAATCCACCTACTCGGGCATTTGCATGCCGGTGACTGGACTGATGTGGTATCTCTTCCTTCACGGAAGGGGCGCGGGAATACCCGCCTGCGTAGACGTTCTTTCCCCGTACGTGACTTCTCCGACTGACCCTTCGTCCCAACGATTCGGGGCGAAAGCTAAAGCCGTCCGCTTCCTCTCGGGGGCGCGGATACTACACAGACTAAGGGAAAAGGACGCTCCCAATGGCCACCAAAGGCACCGTAAAATTCTTCAACCAGGACAAGGGTTTTGGTTTCATCACGCCGGACGGCGGCGCAAAGGACGTTTTCGTCCACATTTCTGCGCTGCAGGCTTCTGGCATCCAGTCGCTGCGCGAAGGCCAGCAGGTTACCTTCGACACCGAGCCGGACCGCATGGGCAAGGGCCCGAAGGCTGTCAACATCTCGGCTTCGTAAGCTAGATTATCGCTTCGGCGGCAGGAACGGCGCTCCGAAAGGGGCGCCGTTTTTGTTGCGGCGCTTGTATTTGTCGATCGCACGGCCAGGTGTTATATGCGCCCCTAATGATGATCTCGTCCGACGGGCGATGCAGCGCCGGCATTGAGGCGCAACGGCTACAAGGAACAATGGACCGTCGATGACTGCTAAGAGGCCGATATTCGCGGTGGCACCGATGATCGACTGGACGGATCGGCATTGCCGCTATTTCCACCGCCAGATCAGCCGCCAGGCGCTGCTTTATACCGAGATGGTGGTGGCTGACGCGATCATCCACGGACCGCGGGAACGCCTGCTCGGCCATGACGCCGCCGAGCATCCGCTTGCGCTGCAGCTCGGCGGTTCTGACCCGGCCAAACTCGGCGAGGCGGTGAAGCTCGCCGAACCCTATGGCTATGACGAAATCAACCTCAATGTCGGCTGCCCCTCCGACCGTGTGCAATCGGGTACCTTCGGCGCATGCCTGATGCTGACGCCGGAGACGGTGGCCGAATGCGTCGCGGCAATGAAGGCGGTCGCGACCGTGCCCGTGACGGTGAAATGCCGGATCGGCGTCGACCAGCAGGAGCCGGAAGAGGCCCTGCCAGCACTTATTGGTCGCGTGCTCGATGCCGGCGCCGACGCGATCTGGATCCATGCGCGCAAGGCCTGGCTGAAGGGCTTGAGCCCGAAAGAGAACCGCGAGATCCCGCCGCTCGACTACGAGATCGTCTACCGGATGAAACAGCGCTGGCCCGATGTGTTCATCGGCATCAACGGCGGCGTCCGCACGCTCGACGAGGCCGAAACTCATCTCGCCCATGTTGATGGTGTCATGCTCGGCCGGGCCGCCTATCAGAATGCCGCGATACTTTCCGACGTCGACCGCCGCTTCTTCGGCGCGCCGGTGGCCGAACCCGACTGGCAGACTCTGTGCGACCGGATGATGGCCTATGCCGAGAGCCATATCGCCGCCGGCGGCCGGCTGCAGCACGTGGCCCGCCACATGGTCGGCCTCTTCACCGGCCTGCCCGGTTCACGGCGCTATCGCCAGATCCTCTCCACCGACGCGGCAAAAAGCGGCGCCGGACCGGAAGTGCTGGCGGCCGCCTTTGCGGCGGTGGATTTTTCCGGAATGGAGCCGCACGCGGTCAGCGCCTGACGTAAGGGACGTGGGCTCTGCTTTCGCAAAGCATGTAAGCCATGCCGGCGCCGTAGAGCGCGTCTTCTGGGATGGCCAGTCGCGGTCACGCGCTCATTCGGTAAGTCGCGGCCGCCCGCAACTCTCCATGGCAATGATCATCATGACCGCGGCATCGGCAGCAATACCTTCTTCTCGATCCGGCCGGCCACTGAGAACACCATAATCTCCGTCTCTTTGCCGATCCTGCTGCCATCCATCAACCTGACGATATCGTCAACGCCGCCGACTGGGTTGGCGTCGATGGCGAGGATGTAATCGCCCTCCTGCAGCCCGCCCTTCGCCGCCGGGCCTTCCGGTTCGACACGCCGGATGCGAACGGAAGTCGTCTGAACCGTACCCGCCGCAAGCGCTACCCTGCGCGGCAGCACGATCGTATCGCCTGATATACCTATGAAGGCGCGCCTGACCTGGCCGTAACGAAGAATCTCCGACACCACGAAATTGGCCGTGTTCGATGCAACGGCAAAGGCGATGCTCTGTGCGCCTTGGATGACAGCCGTGTTGACGCCGATGACCTCGCCGCTGGAAGATACCAGCGGCCCGCCCGAATTGCCGGGATTGAGTGCGGCATCGGTCTGGATGACATCCTCCATCAGCCGGCCGCTCGCCGCCCGCATCGACCGGCCGAGCGCCGAGATGATGCCGGCAGTGACGGTCCATTCAAAGCCCAGCGGGTTTCCGATCGCGATCGCGATATGGCCCCTGCGCAGACGCTGGGAATCTCCGAGCCTCGCCCAGGCCCCGGTGCTGGCATTGGCGCGAATAAGAGCGATATCGGTATCGACATCCCGCCCGAGCACCCGGCCTTCGGTGATGAATCCGTCCGGCGTCGTGATGCGAACGACCTTGGCGTCGTCGACGACATGGCTGTTGGTAATGATCAGGCCGTCGGGCGAGACGGCAAAGCCGGACCCGTGCCCCTGCCTGCTTCCGACCCGCTCGATCCGGCTGACTGCCGGGCCGACCGTGTCGACTGCTGCTGCGATCGATTGCGAATAGCCATCGATCAGCGCCCCGTCGTTCTGGGGCGTTATGTCCTTGTCCATGTAACCCATGATCTGATCCTCGGGCGGCGGATGGTCATCCAGCCGCTGGCGAAGCGATCGCGGTTGCGATCGTCGCTAGTGGAGTTGTTGTCAAGGATTAGATGGTTGGCTGTTGATCAACGTTCAAGTGAGCGCCAGCGCGCTGTATCCGGCACAACATGATGGAAGCGAACCACACCTAGCCGAACGTATAGATTGAACCAACAGGAATAAAGTGGCTCATTAGCTCCGCCGCCTTCACTGCGCCATGACGAACCGGCCAAGGAAAACCAGCAGCCGAGGTTCGGGATCAGGAATGTTGCGGCGCGCAGCAGCCGGGCAAGCCTCGCATTGACCGGTAAAAGGGGCACCGAGCGTCGTAGCAAACGATCATGCAAAATTCTGTTATATCAATAGAATAAAACGGGGCATTCAATAAGTACATCATCATTCCATTCCAACCCCAAGACGTCACAGCGCTCCCGTCGCTGCCCATCCCACTTGTAGCAGTATTTTCAATCCACCCAACCCCCAGGAGCCATGAGATGAACACAGTCACAACCAAGGACGGCGTTGAGATTTTCTATAAGGATTGGGGGCCGAAGAGCGCCCAGCCTATCATGTTCCATCACGGCTGGCCGTTGAGCTCCGACGACTGGGACGCGCAGATGCTGTACTTTCTCGATAAGGGCTATCGCGTCGTTGCCCATGATCGGCGTGGCCACGGTCGCTCGACCCAAGTCGGCGACGGCCATGACATGGATCATTATGCCGCCGACGCCGCAGCCGTCGTCGAGCATCTCGATCTCAGGAACACCGTCCATGTCGGCCATTCCACCGGCGGCGGCGAGGCGACCCACTATGTCGCCCGCCACGGCCAGCCGCAAGGCCGGGTCGCCAAGCTCGTCATTATCGGCGCCGTACCGCCCATTATGGTGAAAACCGAAGCCAACCCCGGCGGCCTGCCGATCGAAGTCTTCGACGACCTGCGCAGGCAGCTCGCGGCCAACCGCGCCCAGTTCTATCATGATCTGCCGGCCGGTCCGTTCTACAGCTTTAACCGGCCGGGTGCGAAAGTTTCGGAGCCGGTTATCAACAATTGGTGGCGTCAAGGTATGATCGGGGGCGCCAAGGCGCATTACGACGGTATCAAGGCCTTCTCGGAAACCGACTTCACCGAGGACCTGAAGATCATCACCGTGCCGACCCTGGTCATGCATGGCGACGACGACCAGATCGTGCCGATCGCCGACTCCGCGCTGCTTTCGTCCAAGCTCCTGCAGAATGCTACGCTCAAGGTCTATGAGAAATTCCCGCACGGCATGTGCACGACGCATGCCGATATCATAAACCCCGACATCCTGGCCTTTATCAAGGGCTGATCCTACCTCTCGTCGGGCGCTGACGAGGTGCCCGCCGACTGCGCCGCTTCCGGCAAAAACCGTTTTATCATGAAACCGTTTTCGTCGATTTGCGTTTAGCGGCCATGAAAAGAGAACGTGAACCCTCATCAAAGGCTTACCGGCAGGACCGTTTCGAAAATACCGAGCGAGCCGCAAAGGAAACCATCGAGGCGGAGCAGCGGGCTCGGCGGGAAAAAACCAAACGGCTGAAAGAACTGCGCCTGTCGCAGCAAGGCGGCAAGGATCCCGCGGTCAAATAGATCTGCTCACGCCTTCCGTCAGGCCGAGGCGCCATCGGTTTCAACTGCTCCCGGTCCGCGTCTTGCCGCGGGTCTCATATTGTTTTGATTTCGGACGTTCGCCCATCTTGCAGAGCAAAGGCTGCGAAATTATCTTCTTGCACAATAGCGATTCACGGCATCCAAGGGGCTGATTGCGATGTCAGACAAGCTGTTCAGCACGCGTGACGAACCACTCGCCTCCGAAGATCTCGATATTTGCAGGCGTGTGCATGAAGCCCTGTGCAGCGGGCTCGATATTGACAGATCAGGCGGACAAGCCGAACGTCTCGGCGCCTTGATCATTGAGCTTTATCGGCAGGGTGTGCATGATGAAGACCAGCTTCGCCTGCTTGCCGGCGGCAAGCGAGTCTGATGGCGCGCATTAGACCCTACCCCCTTGATCCTCTTCACGATCGATTTGGCCCGGTGCCTCAGAGGCCGTTCGCCTCTGTGCTCGTCGCTGCCGAGGTTTCGGTTGGATCGATAGTCGGGTCGGACTCGGTCGTTCCGGATACTTCTTCTGTGCTGTCGGTGTCGGCCTCCGGTGTTTCCGCAGTCGCCGCGGGATCTGTCGTCTCGCTCCCAGCAACGGTATCGCCGGTCTCGGTTTCCGTTGCAGGGGTCTCCACCGCCTGCGCCGCTATGGTCTCCCGCATCCGGTCAATCGTGCCAACAGCCGTTCCGACGCCGAGTGTATCCTTTGCCCAGCCCAGAGCTTCCGGAGTGACCGTGCCTGTCTTGGTCGCGGCAGCAAGCGCTGCCGACAGCGCCGCATCACCGAGGAGCGGATCGTCGGCTGGCGGAGCAACGCCGTTGGTCAGCTCATATTGAGCGTAAGCGGTACTGAACGCCGCGATCGCAGACATGCGCGGATCCGCCGTCTTCATAAGCGCATGGAAATTACGCTTCAAGGAATTGAGACCGGCAAGCTGCGCCGCAGGTTTCTTCGCCACCTTTTTTTCAGCGGGCGCTTTGACGGCAGCCGTCTTCTTGGCAGCGCCCTTCGTGGTCACAGCCTGCTTGGTCGTATTTGCCTTGCCTGTCTTGCCGGTGGACTTATTTGAGTTGCTGCCGTTTTCAGCCTTTCCTCGTGAGCTGGAGTTTCCCTTTCCGCCGCCGCTGCTATGGCTGCCGCCGCCATTTCCGCCTCCATTTCCGCCTCCATTCCCGCCACCATTGCCGCCGCCGCCACCGCCGCCACCGCCACCGCCGCCGTTGCCGCCGCCACCACCGCCCTTTGCGAAGGCAGGTGAAGTATCGGTAAAGACGATGTTGAGGGGCGCAAGCGCCAGCGTCGTGGACAGACAGAGAAGGCCGATAATTCTGGAGAGCTGCATGGTAGTCTTTCTGACATTGAGGATGACACCGATGTCAGGCATTGAAGCACCGGTTCCATAAGAACCAGTTTAGTATCTACTTGCAATTTGAACTTCTTGCCGAATTCCGGCACGGTTGGACGTCATTGGCCGAGAGTCAGTAGTTCTTCCTCGATCACCCCTCCGGCGCGGGCAAGGACCCCTGCCGCGTGCGAGACTGCCTGGGCGTCCCGGCCGCAGAGCCCGCTTGCGTTAGCGAAGACGCACATAGATCCGCGTCCTCCCGTTCCAGAATGAACTTTTTCCAAGATCCGCGTTATCTCAGCCGCATGCGTGACTTTAGGTGAATGACATGAACAGGCTCGCCGTCATTGCCTTGTCGATAGCGACGGCCTTCTCCGGAACGCCCGCTGCGGCAGGCCCGGCTTTTGTGCCCAACCCGGTTCAATCGGGGGCCGAGCCGGCGCCGGCAAATACTGATGCCCGGATCATGACCGTCGGTTGCAGCAGGTTCTCGATTGTCTGCTCCCGCTACGGCGATCGCCGCAGATATTACGGTAACCGGCGCTACTATCGCGACCGCCACTATTATCGGGGCGACCGCTATGGCTGGGACCGCCGCTATGACCGCAGGTGGCGGCGCCACGACAATACCGGCGCTATCATAGGTGGCCTTGCGGCAGGCGCCATCATCGGCGGCATCATTGCTTCGCAGCCGCGCGCCTACAGCTCCCATGCCGAATATTGCTATAGCCGCTATCGGTCCTACCGCGCCTGGGACAACACCTATCAGCCGTACTACGGCCCGCGCCGTCAGTGCCGCTAATCCGATCCCGAACCCGGTCGCCCCGCATGAAGATGCGGGGCTTCTTGATGCGAGATGACCACGTCGAGTGTTTCGCCGTTACTCCGCAATATCGGCCGAGCGCTCGGTCAATTGGCAGCCGCCGGCTTCGGCTTCTTCTCGGTCCATTGCGGCGGCGCGCCGTATTTGGCCGCCACCGCCCCGACCAGCCCTGGCTCGCGACCAAAGGCATCGCAGGCGACATATTTCGGTTTTCCGCCGAGCCAGGATTTCATCCGCTGGCGCGAGGGAAGCCGAAGGTCCAATCCCTTCGGCTCCTTGCCCGAAACCAGCATGCGGGAAAAGTCGCTGCTGAATTTCGCGGCAAGGCCGTAAGCGTCACCCACCTCGGAAACGCGCGGGTTGTTCTGCAGCGAGTTCGCGCCCCGCGCCCAGACCATCGCCGCGCGCTGCGCACCCGATTTGTCCACGGCCTCGGCCTCCACCGCCAGCCCGCCGAGGCCGACCGGCAGCCGCGGCACGCCCACCGGCAGCGCTAAGCCGGTGCCGACGGTCACCACGGTCGAAACGCCCGCCATCGTCTTGTTGGTCGGCACGATGTCGGTGACAACTGAGCGGATCGTCAGATCCGCCTGCTGGCCTGGCGCCACCATCTGGTACCTGTCGCTGAGCGAAATGCAGAGTGCCCGGTCGAGCGCATTGGAGACCATCGCCCGGTCGGCAGGCGACTTGACACGCGTCGCGGCGCTGAAGGCGAAACTTGTCGGCTCGATTGCGACCGTCTTTATCGGAGCGAGACTGAGACCATCGACATAGACGCGCGATTTCGACAGCTTGCCCTTTGCGGGGCCGAGATGTGAGTATGATGTCAACGTCCCGCTCTCCTTGAGCGGGACCGAGCTGCAGCCGGCCGCAGCCACGGCAAGCGCCAGCGGCAGGGCCAGGGAAAAAGCTCTGGAAACCGGTTTTGAGAAAAATGAAATTGATCGATTGCTGCGCACGCTGTCTGGCCTCCGTCGCCGATGATTGCCGGTGAAACTGGCGGCCAAGAATTGCCGCAGCATTACATCTTTCCCGAAGCGCAGGCCGTCGGAACAGGCTTATCCGAGCCGGATCGCCACCTCGGTGCCGGCAGCACGGCTCTCGATATAAACCTCGCCGCCATGGTTCAGCACGATCTGCTTGACGAGGCTGAGGCCGAGCCCCGCCCCCTTGCTCTTAGGGGTGACGCGGTAGAAGGGCTCGAACACTAGTTCCCGGTGCTCGGCAGCAATGCCCGGCCCCTCATCTGCGACGCTGATCCGCCCGCCGCCGGCAGCCGACACCGACACCGTAATCATGCCGCTGCCGCCGCCATGGTCGATTGCATTGCGCACCAGATTGCTGACCGCCCGCGGCAGTGCCGAAGGACTGCCCTGGCGTTTCAGGCTCGCGACCTCACTCTGGAACGAGATCTGGTAGCCGCCGCCGATTGCAAGCGGCGCAAGATCGGCCACTACACCACGGGCGATTGCGACGAGATCGACGGTCTCACGCAGATCTGTCGCCTGGTCGTTGCGCTCGAAGTCGAGCAGTTGTTCGGCCGTCTCGGCGAGACGCGCGACGTCGTCGAGCAATCGCCGCCGGTCCTGCCCCTCCGCTGTTCCGTCGATCCGCGTCTGCATGATCGCAATCGGCGTTCTCAGCTCGTGCGCCGCATCGATCAGGAAGTGCTGCCGTTTGCGGTGCTCGTTTTCCAGCCGGTCGAGCGCCTCGTTGAATGCGATCACCAGCGGAGCGACCTCCCTCGGAATGCCATCCAGCGGCAGGCGCGCATGGTAGCGGCGCGGTTCGATCTCCGATGCCTTGCGAGCGGCCTCGCTGACACTGGCGAGGCCTCGCCCTACGATCCTGGGAACGGCGAGAAAAACCGCGGGCAAGGCGATGGCGAGGAGTGGGATATAGATCGGATAAGCGATTCCCATCAGCATAAAGACAGGCCAGCCCTTGTCGGCGACACCGCCGAAGAGCACCCGCAGCTGACCGATCGCGGTCTCGACGCTCTCGACCGAAGCGATCTCTTCCGTGCCGTCCGATCCCCTGACATCGGCCCCTTCGAACAAATGAGTCAAACGTGCAAGTTCACTATAGGCCGCGGGGATGGCGCCGTAGGAGACAAAAGAACCGTTCGTCGTGGCAGCGACATACCACAGCCCGTCATACTGTTGCTTGAGCGCTTCAAGTTCCGGCGTATCCTCTATTTCAAGCCGTCATTCGGAATCGAGCGCAACGGCCGGAGCCAGCACGGCGGTGATATGGTCCTCCAATGCGACATTCGGCGAGAGGATTGACGCGGCGTAGAAGCAGAGCCCTATGATGACGGCCGTCACCACGGCGACGAAGACGAGGCTCAGTTGCCAGCTGAGCCGCCACCAGAGCGAGGGATTGGCGTTTCCTGTCCCGGTCATCACTCTTCCCTAAGGAGATAGCCGACGCCGCGAATGTTGTGGATCGAAACCCCGGCACCGGCATCGGAAAGTCGCTTGCGCAGCCGCGATATGTGCGCGTCAAGCGCGTTCGACTGGATTTCTTCTTCATAATTGTAGACCGCCGCCTCCAACGTCGAGCGCAGAACGGTCTTCTCCTTGCGCTTGGCGAGGGCCGCGAGCACCAGAAGCTCGCGCCGGGGCAGATCGAGCGGCACATCGCCGACGGCAACGCTCAGATGCAGCGGGTCGATTACCATACGCCCGGCAGTGATCTTGAGCTCCGAGAGGTTTGGTGAGCGGCGTAGCACGGCCCTCAGCCGCGCCATGAGCTCCTCGACCAGAAACGGCTTGCCGAGATAATCGTCGGCGCCGAGATCTAACCCTTCCACCCGCTGCTTCGGCTCATTCAGCGCCGTCAGCACGATAATCGGGGTGTCCTTGCCCGTGCGCCTGAGCTCAGGAATGAAGCGCAGCCCCTCGCCATCGGGCAGGCGCCGGTCGAGCAGGATCGCGTCATAGTGGTTCTGCCGCGTCAGCTCAACGGCATCGCCCAGATGCAGCGTGTGGTCGGTTACGATCCCATGCTTACCAAGCGCCACAGACAGCGCCCCGGCCAGTTCCCTCTCATCCTCGATCAACAGAATCCGCATCGCCCACCATTCCTTGCGCCCGGTTTCGGCCGCAAGGGTTGCAGCAACATTGCGGAACTTGAAAGGCAGCAGGTCATGCTGCTGCAATTGTTGCGCTGGAGGATCGGGCATCACAAGTCAGGACGACAAAGATGCCCCACCTCAAATCCATCCTCCGCATCCTCGAAACCTACCTCCTCTCCGCCTTCATCCTCGCCAGCCTGCTGGCCGGGCCGCTGGTTCTATTGTTCGTGAGGTAAAGATGCGGAGACTATTCATGCGCCACTGGCGGTCATTCATTCCCATTTCCGATAAGGCGATGGGGCATTTTAATTGCGCCATCCCCTCGTGGACAAAGGCTGTCGATAGTTTGCTGGCAATTTGGAGCTCGCAAGGTGAATTGATCAGGAATGCCCACGCAGGCGTGCCCACTAGACCGAGAACCGTTTTGACGTTTATGGTTCGCCTGCGGCGTTCGCTTTGAGCTCGCAACTTGCGATAAGGAGAAGAAGGAGGCGGCATGACTCCCGATCCTACGGGCTACATTCGTGGAAACGACCTCATCCTGAAGCGTACATTTCGCGCCCCCATTGATGACGTATGGACAAGCCTGACGAGTTCCAAACACACCGCGCTCTGGTTCGGTGGCTGGGAAGGCGACTCCGGCCCAGGAAAGGTCGTGCGCCTGCAATTGCGTTATGAAAAAGGTCAACCGTGGACGAACTTGATGATCGAGGAGTGCGAGGCACCTCGGCGTCTGGTCGTAACGATGAAGGACGACTACGGCGAGTGGCGCATCGAGCTGACGTTGACACAGACGAACGACAAGACGGAGTTGCGCTTCGTGCAGCCCCTGAGCGACCGGAAAGCCGCGGGCGACATAGCGCCGGGCTGGGAGTACTATCTCGACATGCTGGTCGCCGCACGCGAAGGCAAGACGCTGCCGTCCTTCGAGGATTATTACCCCTCACAAAAGGCACACTACCTAGCGTTCACGGACGACTGATTGACTGCGGACTTGATATTCAAGGCTCTATTTGGAGGCCGCTTTGGACGAACGAATCGGCTTGATAGATTAGCGTTGAGCGGCAATCAGTCCGCTCACGTTCACTGAGCGTGGGCGCGGTAGCCGACCTGCCAGCGAATATTGACCCCATTTTGTGGGTAATCAGGATGGCGCGGAAGCGAGCGCATTGGCTGAACGCTCCAGCGCTGGCAGAGAGCGGACCCTACGAGCGCCAAATGCAGACACGCCTCTAACCGCCTTGGCGCGAACCCTTCCACTCCCAATGCGCAGTTTCATAGTCCATTCGGCCGCTCCTGCTCGCCATTCTTGTCAGCGCACCGTCAGGCCCCCGCCGCCATCCTCTCCCGCACCTCCAGAAACGCCGCCGTCAGCCGCGCCAGCACCGGCGAAGTCACAGTTCCGTTCGCCCCACCGATCGGATCGGCGATGTGGATTCGCCGGAGATCCTCCATGAATTCGTCCCAGAGCGGCTGCCCGCCCTCTTCGAGAAGCTGCGCGCGAATGCTCAGATCCTCGCTCACCGGCAGGTGCCGCCTTCCCCAGGCGCCGATCATGGCGAAGAGCGGAACGAGCTGGATCGCCGGCTCCGTCAGGCTATAGATTGCTTTCTGGCTATGGCTCGGATCGTCGCGCTTGCTGATGAAGCCGAGCGAAAGAAGCCGCTTCAGCCGGGCCGCCAAGATATTGGAGGCGATCCCCTCCTCCGAATGATTGAGCAGATCGCGGAAATGCCGTCGGTTGCCGAACATGATGTCGCGGATGATAATCAGACTCCATCGGTCGCCCAGCACTTCCATCGTCAGGTTGATCGGGCAGCCGGACCGCAATTCTATATCCACTGGCGTCTCCTGTAAAAACCAGTTGCATAATAGGAGCACTCGTGAGAGAACACAACTAGTTTCAGATAGCAATCAGATGGAGGAAGGCATGTCCAAGGTGCGTGTCGCAGGATTTTCAGTTTCTGTGGATGGTTTCGGCGCAGGGCCGGAGCAAAGCCTGAATGATCCGCTCGGAAAGCGAGGGCCGGAACTGTTTCAGTGGTTCTTCCACACACGCACCTTCCGCGCGATGATGGGCAAGGACGATGGTTCGTCGGGCATCGACGAGGATTATGCGTCCCGTGCCATGGCCAATTTCGGAGCCTTCATTCTCGGGCGCAACATGTTCGGCCCGATCCGCGGCGAGTGGCCCGACGATGCCTGGAAGGGCTGGTGGGGTCCGAACCCGCCTTATCACGCCCCCACCTATATCCTCACCCATTATCCACGCGAACCGCTCGTCATGGAGGGCGGCACCACCTTCCATTTCGTCACCGGCGGCATTCATGAGGCGCTCGATCAGGCGAAGGCGGCGGCCGGCGATAAGGATGTGAAGATCGGCGGCGGGGTGGCGACCGTCCGTCAATATCTGCAGGCAGGTCTGATCGACGAGCTGCATTTCGCCGTCTCGCCCGTCGTGCTCGGCAAGGGCGAGGCGATGTTTGCAGACATCGATCTTCCTGCGCTGGGCTTCCGCGTCACCGAGCATGTCGCCAGCGAAAAGGCCACACATATCGTACTGGCGAAATAACCGCGCCGCCGGTTCAATCCGGCCACCTCTCCGTCGTAAGCGGCGTCGGAAGCACACTCATCCGGCACCAGGACGAGCCGGCTGTCCTGCATATGCGCGAGAACGTGCCCTGGGATGAGACAGGCCCACCGACCGGGGTCGCGCATTATAGCAGACGCTCGTCCGTGCGGATCGAGCGGAGCCCGGCCGAGCAGAAGTCTTACGGGTTAGCCCGGAATGACGACGCGGGGAGTTCGGAGGGGGCCTTCCGCTTGCCATCGCCTTTTTCGGCATTCGCCTTCTGCGACACCGCCTATCCAGACTGCGCAGAACATAATGCTCAGCACTCCTGTTCCTCGACCTGTCGTGAAGTAAACATGTCCAAATAGCTTTGGCATTGCTGCAGAATGAGCGTAGAGTAAGCGTCATCGGCCCATCGGATCATTGGCAAGACGCTTGAGAGACCATCGTGTTCTAGCCGCCTTATAGAGGGTACGAAGATGCTCTTGTCGTTTATTTCACTCGACGACAGCGAAATAACCATCGTCACCGACGCCGTTCGGCAATGGTGCTGCGAGAAAAAGCTTGACATCGACAGCATCGAAGGGCGCCGCGCCATCGCCGTTGCCGTAGACCTCGTTCAAATGAATCTCGCCCGGGACAGACTTCTTGCCGAACTGTCGAAGCAGTTGGACCACCGCTAGATATCGAAATCTGTCCATCATCTCTGCCGCACACATAGCCGTAACAGGTGTTGGATTGAGACGTCGGCGGATCAAGGAAAGCCTCTCATCCGCCGAGTTGCGGTCCACTATCAGGGTTTCACCCTGTCCCGCCGCATTAGAGCTTTTCAAGGTTGGCAACGAACATGTCGACCATGGCCTCGGCATAGGCTTCGATATCCTCCAAACTTCTGGGAATCTCGGAGAACTGTTTGCCCACGGTGGCGAGGGTCGTAACGATCAGGTCTCCGGCAAACGCCCGGCTTGCCTCCGTTACCGACGGCAGCACCTCCTGCATGAACAGCCCGAAAATCCGATCTCCTGACGCCCTCGCCGCCTGCGCCTCCGGCGCATCCCGTTAGAGCGGCGCGGCGTCGTGAAGCGCCACCCACATCGCCGCTTCCTCACACTCGGAGCGAAGAAAGGCGTGAACAAGGATGCGCAGCCGTTCGAAGGGCGGAAAGGGACTCTATCGTGACATCCTGGAACTGGTGGAGGACCGCCTGAGGCCGGGTGCCCTCATCCTCGCCGACAATGCCGACCTCCCCCCCGCATATCTCGTCCGCGTTCTCTCCCCACCGCAGGATAGCTCTCGCTCTGCCGTCCGAATGGTTATGCGCAACAGCAATGAAACCGCACGCTTCCTACGATTACTTGGCCTTCAGGCGCCGCGACCATCCGGAGTGCCCTTTCCGGCTGTCGCCCGATTGGATATTGTCGCCGTCCATTGTTCATGAATGAGAGGTTTGCTTGTGAGTGTCGGTCTGATTGCCCTCCTTGATGATGTCGCTACGCTTGCAAAGGCGGCCGCCGCTTCTCTGGACGACGTGGTCGCCCACGCGGGCAGAGCCGGTGCCAAAGCCGCCGGCGTCGTGATCGACGACGCAGCCGTCACGCCGCGTTATGTGACCGGCCTTGCTGCCGCGCGCGAACTGCCGATCATCGCGAAGATCGCCATCGGTTCCCTCAAGAACAAACTTCTGTTCCTCCTGCCGGCCGCACTCGTCCTCAGCCTTCTCGTGCCGCAGGCTGTGACGCCGCTGCTCATGCTCGGCGGGCTCTACCTCTGCTATGAAGGGGCCGAAAAGGTCTATGAACTCGTCATGCCGCACGCAGCCCATGCCCACGAGAATGCGCTCGAGACGATCAGCATCGATCCCAAGACCTTTGAGGACGAGAAGGTGGCGAGCGCCATCAGAACCGATTTCATCCTCTCGGCCGAGATCATGGCGATCACCCTTGGCTCCCTGTCTGAGTCCGGCCTAGCGATGCAGGCGCTGGTTCTCGCCCTGGTCGGCATTATGATCACCGCCGCTGTCTACGGTGTCGTCGCCTTGATCGTGAAGGCTGACGATTTCGGCCTCTGGCTTGCCCAACGCTCTTCCTCCGCTCCGGGAAGCACGTTCTTGCGCATGCTCGGGCGCGGCCTGGTGCAGGGCATGCCCTACCTTCTCAAGGTGCTTGGCCTCATCGGGACGGCGGCGATGATCTGGGTCGGCGGCGGCATCATCGTCCACGGTGCCGAAAGCTTCGGCTTTGCCTGGCTGAGCCATCTTCTTCACGATGCCGGGGAACGCGCCGCGCATGCAATTCCGGCGGTTAGCGGCGTCATTTCCTGGCTGGTCCAGGCTGCCGGCTCGGGTCTTGTCGGCATCCTCCTCGGGGTCGCGACCATCCCGGTCGTCAGCCACGTCGTAGCGCCTGCATGGCGGTGGTGCGCAACGCGGCTGCGCAGGATGAGAACTGCATAGGCGAGCAGTACCAGGTGTTGTGACTATGCCATGCGCCGCGCAGGAGGCGTCGGGATGGCTCAGGAGCCGTCACCTGCCCCGCCGGGCGACGAAGCGCCTGCGCCGCGGCCCAATCAGATACTGCGGCCGACGCCGGCACCGTCAATGGTACACCTTTCGCATAAGCGCGTTGCGCCGCAAATGATCGCGTCCATGTTCTTCTCGGCCCAGTGAGTGAGTGCCGAAACGGTATCCGTGCCGCCGACTATGCCGCAGCGCTGAAAGCACAACTCCGGCACGCGGACGGCGGCTCGCCGGCGTCCGCGCCGCTTCAGCCTCCCCTTGGGCGCCCCGCAGCAGCCTCGAAGGACGATGCCCACCGGCGGCATCCTATATGGCTGGTGCGATACATACGCGACCCTACCGCAACGGCAGTTCGAAACTCCGCTTCAGCGTTTCCATCGGCACGTCGGTCTTGACGCTGAGGACGCTCGGAATGCGCGTCAAGTGGTCGGCCTGGAAACGCCAGTAGCTGTGCAGGTCGGCAGTGACGATCCGAAGTACGGCATCACATTCTCCAGTCGTCAGGTAACATTCCATCACCTCGGGAAACCGCCTGACGGCCTCGGCAAACCGTAGTGTGACCTCCGCATCCTGCGTCTTGAACCAGACGCGGGCAAAAACCGTCAGCCCCGCCCCGACCTTTGCCGGATCCAGGACAGCGACATAGCGATCGATGATCCCGGCCTCTTCCAGAAGGCGCACCCGGCGCAGGCAGGGCGAGGGTGAGAGTCCTACCTCTCGTGCCAGCTCGACATTTGAAATGCGTCCGTCTCGCTGCAGCACGCGCAGAATACGGCGGTCGATCGCGTCCATCATGACCGGCATTTTATAGCTCACAATCGTCTCATAGTGGCATAATATGCCTCACTTCTGCAGTTTTTGGGGATTTTCGCAAGCTTCTTGCGCATGATTTGGCCTATCGTTCCACGCATCAATGTGGAGATGGCTGATGGCAGGAAACATAGAGAAGATCGTGCTCGCTTATTCGGGCGGGCTGGACACCTCGATCATCCTCAGGTGGTTGCAGGAAACTTACGGATGCGAGGTGGTGACCTTCACCGCCGATCTAGGCCAGGGTGAAGAGCTGGAACCAGCGCGGGCAAAGGCAGCAACGTTTGGAGCGAAGGACATCCGCATCGTTGATCTGCGTGAGGAATTCGTCCGCGACTTCGTCTTTCCGATGCTGCGGGCAAACGCGCTTTATGAGGGGCTGTATCTCCTTGGCAGTTCGATCGCGCGGCCGCTGATCGCCAAGCATCTTGTCGCCATTGCCCGGGAGGTTGGCGCAGACGCTGTTGCCCATGGCGCAACGGGCAAGGGCAATGACCAGGTCCGCTTCGAGCTGGCCGTCAATGCGCTCGACCCGTCGATGAAGATCATTGCTCCCTGGCGTCAATGGAACATTCTTTCCCGCACGCAGCTTCTGGAATATGCCGAAAAGCATCGGATCCCCGTGCCGAGCGACAAATTCGGCGAGGCGCCGTTCTCGATCGACGCCAACCTTCTACACACATCGACTGAAGGCAGAATTCTTGAAGATCCGGCAGAGGTCGCACCCGATCACATCTACCGGCGCACGGTCGATCCCATCCACGCTCCCGATGCCCCTGAGATCGTCACCATCGGCTTTGAGAGCGGTGATCCGATTTCTCTGAACGGCAAGGCGATGAGACCGGCAGTCTTGTTGACCGAACTCAACGAAATAGGCGGCCGGCATGGCATCGGGCGGCTCGATCTGGTTGAAAATCGCTTTATCGGGATGAAGTCGAGAGGCGTATATGAGACACCGGGAGGAACGATCCTGCTTGCCGCACATCGCGGGATTGAATCCATCACGCTCGATCGCGCCGCCGCACATCTGAAGGATGAGATCATGCCGCGCTACGCCGAGCTGATCTACAACGGCTTCTGGTTCGCACCCGAGCGGGAGATGCTGCAGGCCCTAGTCGACCGAAGTCAGGCCTTCGTCAGCGGTGAAGTGACGGTGAGGCTCTATAAGGGAAGCGCCTCGGTCATCTCTCGCACCTCGCCTTGCTCACTCTATTGCGCCGACCTCGCCACCTTCGAGGAAAGCTCCATCGCCTACGATCATCATGATGCCGAAGGCTTCATCAGGCTCAACGGACTGCGGCTCAGGAGTTGGGCAGCTCGCAATAGGCAATGAGCGCCTGATTTACCTCAGCGGCGCCATCCTAAGCATCTGCAGATGCCCTCATCGAGGGCATCGTGGTCGACATCAACCCGATCGTGCTCGGCGAATTCCTCTGCGTCCCCGCGGCCGAACCACCTACTCCACGAGTGCACACCGAAACAATTCAAACGATTTTAAACAGCCCACCAAAAAGTTAATCGATTTTAATTCTATCCTTCAATTTTTCTTGTTGCGACGCAAAAGAATTTAGCCATTAATTTCCGCAGGTGCTAAGTAGGTTCATTGGAGGAACTCGCATGACTGTGACATTTCCGCTGACCGAGAAGCGCGACGCGGAGGCGTTGCTGAAGCACCTGATGGTGCACAAACTCAGCTTTCCCGGAAACTGCGTCGTTTCGCTCAAGGCGCACGTTGCCCATGTCTCATCCTCTCATACAACAGCACTCGGCACCGCCCGTACTGCCTGGTAGATTGACGTCCCCAGCTTCGATTGGATGGTAAAGGGAAAGGTTTGCCCTTGAGGCATCCTCGCCCGTTCATCTGGCGGTATTCCTGCTCTGCCCTGGGGAAGAGGAGCCGAATGCTGTCATTGCAGCAGAGGAAGGAAGGCAGAACACAGCCTCAGCGTTTCATGAATGATCGAATGCCAATCGCGGCCGACAGTCATTGCTGTGCCGGCAGAAATTCCTATTCTGGGCGCCGCCGATGGCGAGGAAAAGCCGGGTTACCGGCCGCACGATAGGAATTTAGGTCCCATCATGACTGCTCTGACACCAATCCCTTATCTCAAACAAGGCGTGCTCGCAGCGGCCATGATGCTGGCGGCAATGACGACATCCCTGCATCAAGCGCATGCCGAACCGTGCGAAGCGGAAACTTTCGAAGAGGCGGCATACGTCGTCTGCACTCTGGGAGAGGGAAAATCCGACCTGCGCCTGTTCTGGAAAGGCCCCGATGGCGAACCATACCGCAGTTTTTCAAGCCTTGCCGAAACCGTTCGCTCCGAAGGGAAAACGCTAGCCTTGGCTGTCAACGCCGGAATGTATCGGGCTGATTTCTCGCCGATGGGACTATATGTCGAGAACGCCATGGAATTGAAACCTGCCAATACGGCAGCGGCCAGAGGCTCTGCCGGCCAGGTTCCGAATTTCTACAAAAAGCCGAACGGCGTGTTCTTTCTTGGTGAAGCAGGCGCCGGCATACTTCCGACCGATGAATTTCTGACGCGCGCCCCAAAAGTGCGGTTCGCCACGCAGTCCGGCCCAATGCTCGTCATCGCCGGCAAGCTGAACCCGATCTTCATCGTCGGGTCCACAGACAGAACCCGCCGAAGCGGAGTCGGCGTCTGCGCGAGCGGCGCGGTGCGTTTCGCGATCAGCGAAGACAGTGTCAATTTCCACGATTTCGCGCGACTCTTCCGCGACCAACTGAAATGTCCCGACGCCTTGTTTCTCGATGGTGGACGTGGTGTTGGACTCTTCTATCCGCCGCTGGGTCGCAACGACCGCTCCTGGCACGGCGGCTACGGCCCTATCTTCGGGCTTGTGGAATAGACACGAGGGAATTCGGCTTTCATCGGGCTACGTGATCCGTCAGCCGGGACAGTGCGGGGAAAGCGATATACTGATGGCAATTGCGGTCGCTGCGCGATTACGGCAGGATGCGGCGCTTGAACCAGGAATTGAACTCACGCTCATGCTGACGGGCTCATGTCATTGCGGCAAGGCGGGCTGGACACTAGAAGGCGATCCGGGTTCGATCACCGCGTGCAACTGCACCCTCTGCCGACGCTACGGCACGCTCTGGGCGTATGATTACGAAGGAGAGCGTATCGCGCTCACCGGCCAGACGGCCTCCTATACCCGCTCCGGCAGGGAGGCGTCGTCTCTTGAAATCTTGTTCTGCCCATCCTGCGCCTGCGTCTTGAGCTGGCGCGGTCTGCGCCTGCAAAAGGACGGCCGCCGCCGCATGGCCGTTAACATGCGGCTTGCGCCGCCGGAGCTCGTCGCTGATCTCCCCATCGATCATTTCGACGGGCTGGAAACATTCGAAGACCTTCCCTCCGACGGGCGCTGCGTACGCGATCTCTGGTTCTGACAGCCTGGCTTCTGTCGGCTTCAGGCAGGCGATGGCGCCTCAGCCGCGCCGGGCCGCCTCGATCGCTGCGACATCGATCTTTCTCATCGTCATCATCGCGTCAAAAGAACGCTTTGCCTGGTCACCACCGGCAGAGAGTGCTTCGGAGAGGACGCGCGGCGTGATCTGCCAGGACAAGCCCCACTTGTCCTTGCACCAGCCACACTCGCTTTCCTGGCCGCCATTGCCGACGATGGCGTTCCAATAGCGATCAGTTTCTTCCTGATCCTCCGTGGCGATCTGAAACGAAAAGGCTTCGCTGTGCTTGAATGCAGGACCGCCGTTCAGGCCGATGCAAGCGACACCCGCAACGGTGAATTCAACAACCAGCACATCGCCCTGCTTGCCGTCAGGATAGTCTCCCGGCGCACGCATGACGGCTCCCACTGCACTGTCAGGGAAAGTCGCTGCATAAAAGCGGGCGGCATCCTCAGCGTCTTTGTCGTACCATAGGCAGATCGTGTTCTTTGCCATTGCGTGGTCCTTCCCTCTCGGTTTGCAATTCCCACTCAAATAAGAGGCAGACCGCCTTTCTCCAGCCCGTGCAGGCTATTTCCGCGGGAGGCCCTGTTCGGTTGGTCCACCCGCAATACGACCCGGTGATACGCTGCCACAGCGCAGCCGAAACGTGCAGACCGCGGACGGGCGTCGACGACAGGGTCCCGGCACCCGACATCCATTAAAACAAAGATCTGGAACCATCGCTTGAATCAAATTCCGAACGACACGCTTTCTGTGTCCTCGCCGCAAAAAGCGTGTCAGACTGACCAACCTGCGCATCTTCTGCGCGCCAATCGAAAGGGCCGAAGCCATGCACAAGTTCACCGTTACCCTCACGCGCGAGATTGAGGCCGATACCGCCGAGGAGGCGGCCTTGCTTGTGTACCAGGAACTTTCAAGAGGACCCGTCCCTGACAGCTACTCGGTCGCCGACGAGACGAAGGAGACTAGAGAGATTAAGCTGGACAGGAACAAAGCTGACGAATTCGCCAGCATCGATCACACCGCCGATCCCGGCAACTGGTAGGAGCCAGACATCCAAGCGAAGGGGGCTTGGCATGAGCAATATGGTCGGTATGGCGGCAGAAGGGCGGAACAGCCAGAGTGAACAGCGGCTTGAAGCACGTTCTTGAATCAAACCCTAAGCATGGCTTGGTTCGGTGGGGCTGCACCGCGACTTCACCTCTACCTCAACGCGCACCAGCGCCGGTGAGGCTGACCCCTGAGATGCTGCCGTGGCGATGACCTGCACGAAAAGAAAGACCTGAAGCCCCCGACGCAAAGCCTACACCGACGCACCCAACCTATCGAGGATTGCCGAGGCGACGACTTCGGTTCCGGCGAGACCTACGGAGCAGAACAGCGTTATCTCCTCCGGCGATCTCCGCAGCATGAGGAATGCGATGGGATGGCGCGCCGCAACAGCAGAAACAGATATCGCGCCCAAGCAAAAGAGTCTCACCCTGAGGTGAACGCAGGGGCCGCGAAGAGCAAGGTGGATGCTCCCCCTGTGAGTGCAAGGCGCACTGCGGCATTTCAATACCTTTGCAAACCTCGACCGCGCCGCGACGGCCTAACCCACTAGCCGCCGCGCCATCATCACATCGTCGATCTCCCTCCCATCCTCCAGCACGGCGCCGGGAACGCGGCCAATCTCAACAAAACCCTGCCGCTCGTAGAAACGCATCGCCCCAGGGTTTTCGGCATTGACGAACAGCTCCAGCTGCCGGATGCCAATATCACGCGCATGCTCGGAAATCGCCTTGAGAAGCCTGACGGCAAGGCCCGTTCCGCGCAGCTTGGCTCGGACATAGACCATGACGATCGTGGCGCGGTGGGCCATCTTGCTCGACCGCTGCCGAAACAGGCCCATGATGCCGACGGGTTCGCCGTCCTGAAAGGCAAGGAAAACCGGCTCCTTCAGCCGATTGCGCCACTCCTCGAGAGACAGGTTTTCCCAGTCTTCGTAGCGGCTGGCAAAGGAGGCCGGCTCAGCGCGAAGCGCTTCCAGGCGGATATGCCGAAAAGCCTGCACTTCATCTGCCCCTATGAGCCTAATCGTCACGCCGTCCGCCTTCATCGCGACCTCCCGGAATACTGGAGATATGTCATCGCAGTTGGCTGCAGTGGATGCAATTGGGAAAGCGTCGGGTTCGGATTCTGTTGTCCCGTCGCGGCGCGCCAAGGCTCGAGAGAACCTCGTCCCTGTACGTTTGGTTGCGGAGGATGCGCGTTTCAGGATGAGCTTGGATGGATGTGCTATGGGTCACCCCCTCTGTCCTGTCGGACGTCTCCCCCACAAGAGTGGAGATTGGCAAGAGGCTGCAGCACCGTTCCCTCGCTGTCGTAGCGAAACAATCATACGACGGTTGGTTGGGGAAACCATCGCCCAGCCGATCTCCCTGCTTGTGGGGAGATGCCCGGCAGGACAAAAGGAGAGCCACACGGTAAGCCAGTAAAGGAAAAAGCCTCAAGAGACCCTCATCCTTAGGTGCCCCAAAGAAGCCTCGAAGAACGAGGCAGGCGCGCCCTCCGTCGTCAAAACACAAGGGCGATACCATCCACCATCACTGCGCCGGAGTTCCCACCCGGCCGCCCTTGCGGACAGTCGGCTCGCCGGTTGGGCGGAGATCCCATTGATCGGTGCGGACGGCTGGTTCTTGGGTTGGCCGCTGGTCACTCGCCCTCGCCGGCGGCTCGCGAGTCGACCGCACGACCAGATCATCCGGCTGCTCTGCCGGTTCGAAGGTCGCCTGATCGTTCGGCCTCTCCATCTGGAACGGCGCGATCTGATGGATGACGACGAGAAGAACTATCCCGACCGCCGAGCACACGAGCGCATAGAGAATGAAATATTTCAGTGCATATCCCTCGCTGATCGACAGAGCGGCCTTGACAGCAGCGCGAATGATATTTCGCACATCATTGATGGATACTTCCAGAGAAGGCAATAGATTTTAGCGCAGCCTGGTAAATTTCAGAAATGAACAGCATAGAATAAACAGTTATTGGCGAAAAATGCGCAACATCTCCCGTAATGCTGGATTTATCTTCAATATCCCTACAAATGGCGGGACCCTGGCGGCAGCAGCTCAACCTCGCCTGTACCGCATCCGGAAGTCATGGGGGCTGCAGCCCTCTCGCTCGTGGAAGACACGCGAGAAATAGAAAGGATCGGCGACACCGACCATGGCGGCGACGGTTTCGATCTTTTCGTCGGTGGTGGCGAGCAGTTGCTTGGCCCGGTCCATGCGCGCCCGAAGCTGGAAGTCCTTGGGCGACATGCCCGTTTCGGCAATGAATTTCCGCCGCAGCGTGGCCGGCGATATGCTGTGCTCGGCGGCAAAAGCAGCAAGGTCGAGCGGCCGCAGCGCCCTGCCCCTGAGCGTCTCGATGAGATCGCCGGTCGCCGTCGCACTCTCGCGAGCAGCAGCGGCGCCCGCCTGCCGCGCAGCCGCGATCACGATGCGATGCAGCGCCAATGCCGCGGAGGCCCGGCCGAGATGGCTGTCGTCGATGAGATCGGCATGAAGCTGCCCGAAGAGCCGCGCCATCTCCTCGATATGGCGCAGCGCGACGAGCGGATGGCGCTCGGCGATCAGCCGCATCCGCACGAAATCGCGGGTGAACGAGCCCTCGAACAGCGCCCAGCGTTCGTCCCAGCCGGCTTCGTCAGGCCCATAGGAATGGAGCCGGTTCGGAAACAGCCAGAAGAGCGCCGGCCCAACCACGCGCTGGCGGCCGCCGGCGGCGGTTTCGAGAAATCCCTGTCCGCGCTCCACCAGCACGGCCGCGAAACTCGGCAGTTTCCGGTCCTTCACCGCATGGCGGGCATGCTGCGTACCGCTGCCGGTGATGGCAAGCCCGCCGGCCACAGCAAGGGAAGATCGATAGATGGCCTTGGCTTGCCTCATGAGCGAAAAGTCCAGCTGCAGTTTTCCTCCATGGCTATTGGCCCGCACGGCGAGCTAATTGGTACCAGGTGAAGTCAAGCTGTGGATGGATGAAATGTCAATTGCCGCGACTGCCGCCGGGAAGAGAACGCTGCAAACACCCCTCGTCGCCCATGGCAAAACGATTCCCGCCGAACGGCTCGGCGCGCTCGCGCCGACCGATCCCGCCATCGGCATCGAATCCATCCGCCGCCGCTATGAGGAGGATGGTTATGTCTGGCTTAAGGGCCTTCTGCCGCGCCCCGAAGTGATCGATTTTCGCCGCTGGGTCTTCACCCGCCTCGCCGACACCGGCCTGCTGGCATCCGGCCATGATTTGGCACTCGGCATCGCCGCCACCGAGGGCGTCGACTGGAACCTCGCCAACCGCCGGCTGATGTCGATCGTCCGCTCCGCCGCCTATGAAGGCTTCTGCGCCCAGCCGAGCCTCGTGCACTTCATGGACGCCTTGCTCCAGGGCATCTCCTATCTCCATAAACGCAAGCTGATGCGCTACGTCCAGCCGGGCACAGCGGCCGTGACGCCCGCCCATTACGACCTCGTCTACCTCCGCGGCGGCACCAGCCGGCTGGTGACGGCTTGGATCCCGATCGGCGACACCCCTGTCGAGATGGGCGGCCTCGTCTATCTCGAAGGCTCGCATGCGCTTGGCCGCAGCATGGAGGCCGAGTTTCAGGCGAAGAGCGGCGATCTCTCGCCGGAGGAGCGGATCAGCGCTTATAACAGCCACATGGCCGAAGGCGGCTGGATCTCCAAGGATCTGCCCGACATGGCCGAGCGCTTTGACACCCGCTGGCTCGCCGCCGATTACGAGGCCGGCGACGTCGTGCTGCACTCCCCCTACATGATCCACGCCGCCACCACCAACGAGGACGGCGCCCGGCGGCTGCGCCTTTCCACCGACATCCGCTACCAGAACGTCGACGACGAAATCGACGCCCGCTGGAGCAACCACTGGAGCCTGGGGGATATGCTGTAGATCTTTCACATGTCTCTGAATCAAAACCGCTGCATGGTTTTGTCAGACATGCTTCAGGAAGCCGTCAGCGCCGCTGCCTGCTCCAGGCTGATGCCATTGGCAAGCGGGTCGGCGTGGCGGTGCGCCAGCCGCCATTCTGCGCCCTCGCGGCGATAGACCAGGGTGACGCGCAGCGACCAGTCCTGCATCGGCAGGCCGCCGACTTCGACCCTGCAGCGCTCGATGACGGCAAGTACGACCATATCGGCCGAGCCATAGGCCTGCACCACCTCCTGCTCGAAACTGCCATTCGTAAAGAAGCGGCCGACGGATTGCCAGCGCTCCTCGGTCAGTTCGGCCTCACGCGTCGGCCGGCCGCCGAAGGGAGACATCAGCGTGAAATCGGCCGCATGCGGGTTGAGGGCGCGATAGGCTTCAATATCACCGCGCATCAACGCCGCATTCGCCTCGGCCGTGCGGCAGACGAGTTCGGCGCACGCATGATTGACGACGAAACCTTCGTTGCCCGCGCCGGAAAAGCGGCGATCGGCCTCGGCCAGTATTGAATTGGATTTTGATGACATGAGCTTGCTCCATGAGCGATGCGAACGCCCTTTACGCCGCCGCCGGACGATCCCACTTCAGCCATGCTGAATCCAATGATATGATTTCAGCGATATGCTGAATTTGGTTGACCTCTCCCGCACAGATCTCAACCTCCTCGTTCTCTTCGAGGCGGTGCTGGAGGAGCGACATGTCGGGCACGCGGCCGAGCGGCTGAACCTCACCTCCTCGGCCGTCAGCCACGGCCTCAGCCGCCTGCGGCGGCTCATGAACGATCCGCTGTTCCTGCGCACGCCGAAGGGCGTCGTGCCCACGGCCCGCGCCTTGGAGCTCTCCGCGCCGATCGCCGATGTGCTCGCCCGCGTGCGCAACGTGCTGTCGGCCGCCGAACCCTTCGACCCCGCCAGCTCCACGCGCCGTTTCACCATCGGCGCCCCTGACGGCATTTCCGCCGTGCTGCTGGCGCCTGTTCTGGGCGAGCTTGCTCGCACGGCGCCGGGCATCGATATCAGCATCCGCCAATTGCTGCCGACGCCGGGGGAGACCAGGCCTGAGCGCGCCTGGCGCGGCGCCTTCGCTGATCTCGACGACCGGGTGACCGATATCGCGGTCATCCCCACCGGGCACATTCCTGAGCGCTTTCATGTGGGCGGGCTTTATGACGAGGATTTCGTCGTGGCAATGCGCGCCGGCCATGCTTTCGCCGATGAGCCGACGCTCGCGCGGTATTGCGAGCTGCAGCATCTGGTCGTCTCGCTCGGCGGGGATCCTCACGGCTTCGTCGACGAGGCGCTGGCGAGGCTCGGCTGCACACGGCGCGTCGCGCTGACCGTGCCGAACTTCATGTTCGCGCTCGCAATCCTTGCCGAGACAGACCTGCTCTGCGCCCTGCCGAGGCGCTTTGCCGCCATGCATGCGGCGCGCTTCGGTCTCGAAAGCGTCGACGCGCCGCTGGAGCTCACGCGGTTCCGCATCAATGCCGTGCTTCCCAAGGTCGCCTTGATGGATGCCGGCGTCGCCTGGCTGCTTGTCATCCTCGAAAAAGCCCAGCCACCCTTACCGCCAGCCGGCCGATCCTCCGCCACCATTTGAGCCCTTCAACACGGCCGGGAAAGGTTTTAGACTACCGGCGCCGACAGCTCGTTTGGAGGCGGTCCTCTTGAGGACCGGCGGGCGTTCGGCTGAGAGGGACCCGCATGTCGGCAATCGCATCTTTGTTTCAGGAAGCAGCCCGGCTTTCGGCGGGGTTTCGTGAGCGCGCGCCCGCCCGCCATGTGCCTCGGCACGACTATGCCGCCTCGCTTGCCACCTTCGACGAGCCGCTGCCGGCTGCCGGCGCCGAGATGGCCGATGTCATCAGACAGCTTGCCGAAGGCGCCGAGCCCGGCCTGCACTTCATGACCGGCCCGCGCTTCTTCGGCTGGGTCATCGGCGGCTCTCATCCGGTCGGCGTCGCGGCCGATTTCCTGACCAGCGCCTGGGGCCAGAATGCCGGCAACCACACCGCCGCCCCAGCCGCAGCCGCCGTCGAAACCGTCTCGGCGCGATGGCTTCTCGATATATTGAAGCTGCCGGCCGAAAGCTCTGTCGGCTTCGTCACAGGAGCGACGGTCGCCAATTTCACCTGTCTTGCCGCCGCCCGAGGCGAAGTGCTGCGCAAGGCCGGCTGGGATGCGGACGCCAAGGGCCTTTTCGGCGCGCCCGAAATCACCGTGCTGATCGGAGACGACGCCCACACGACCGTCTTCTCCGCGCTTCAGTTCCTTGGGCTCGGCCACGACCGCGTGCTGCGCCTGCCGACGGACCCCATGGGCCGGATCGACACGGCCGCGTTCACCGGCGCGCTTGACCCGGTCGTCGGCCCCTGCATCGCCATCCTCCAGGCCGGGCAGATCAATACCGGCGGCTTCGACGATTTTATGAGCTTGATCCCGGCGCTTCGAGAAAAAGGCGCTTGGGTACATATCGACGGCGCCTTCGGCCTCTGGGCGCAGGCATCGGAGAAATTCAGCCATCTCAGCCGCGGCGTCGAGTCCGCCGACAGCTGGGCGACCGACGGCCACAAATGGCTGCAGACGCCTTATGACTGCGGCTATGCGATCGTGCGCGACGAGCTTGCCCACCGCCGTGCCATGACGATTGCCGCGAGCTACCTTCCGCTTGCATCAGAGGGCGAGCGCGACCCCTCTCATTACGTGCCGGAGCTTTCCAGGCGCGCCCGCGGCTTCGCCACCTGGGCGATGCTGAAGCATCTCGGCCGCGACGGCATAGCCGCCCTCATCGACCAATGCTGCGCCTCTGCCCGGTTGCTGGCCGAGCATCTCCAGCGCGAATCCGGCATCACCATCGTGAACGAAGTCACACTGAACCAGCTCATCCTCCGCTTCGCCACTGACCGCCCGGACGACGAAAGCGACGCGATCACCCGCAAGACTATTGAAAAGATCCGCGAGGAGGCCACCCTCTTCGCCGGCGGCGCCAGATGGCGCGGCCGCGACGTCCTGCGCCTCTCCGTCATCAATTTCCAGACCACCGCGGACGAGGCAAGGTTGGCGGCGGAGAGCATTGTCGCGGCCTTCCGGAGCGTCAGCCGCGGCTGACCTTATTCGCTCGCAGCTCCACTATTGACACTTCCCCGAGCAGCATTACGGTCCTCTCTTCTGGATTGAGGAGGAGACGTGTCGCTCCGAGTCACTCCCGATCGGAACGACCGATAACCGAGACGAGAAACGGATATGAATAGGTCACGGCGATCACACGCCGTTCCGGGAACGGCAGCCATCTTCCTGATGGTGATCGGTCTGGCCTGCACAATGCCGGCTTTTTTCCTCTCCGGGATCGGCGCTTTGATGGCGTGGGCAGACTACGCCGACCGCGGCTGTCCCTATGGCGTGCAGTGCGAGGATGCCGTGGACGTGATGTGGATTGCCGGCCTGGTATCCCTCACCTGTGTCACGCTCATCGCGCTCCGTGTCTAGCGCTTGCATAGAGGCGGCCTGTTTCGCAGCGATAAGGCGGTTGAACAAAAATGATGGCTTTTCCCATGTCTCGATATCTCCCCGCGATTGTCGCTCTTCTCACCCTGATCCCGGCCGCCGGCCATACCAGTGAGGCGCGTGGAAAATCGACGCTTCCTCCTGCGAAAGACTGCGTGGAAGTCGGCGGGATCGTCTTGCCGGGACAGGCCGGAGGCCCGCCCTATGCGGCAGCCGAGCTCAAATGCGGCGCAAAGCTGTCGCTCGTACTTCAACGCCAGACCGGTATGAATGGAAACCTCCCCGTCTGGACCATGGTCGACCAGGTAACGATCACTAAGCCGAGCCCGCGCCACGAACTTCTGCAGCCGGCCTATTGCTCATCCAGCCGGTTTCCCGATGCCTCCGTCTTCGCGCTCGGCAGAATGGCGGAACAGCCGGACGGCTCCTATCGATCGGAGAAGCTGGTCAAAGCCTGGAGGTTCGATATCAAACGCGAAAGGCTGGCCGTCATCCCCGTCGACGGCGTGCTGTGCGAGCTGGACGCCGTCGATTGACGGTCGATCAGCAATTCGGATGCATCAGAAGGCAACCGGGCTTCATCGTCGAACGGCAACGACCGAGCTGGCTCGGTAGCGTGACAGTTGCACCCGGTTGGATTGGTTGCCGCCGAAGAGATAGACGTATTGGCGTCGCTGATCGAAATGATCGAACAGGCTGACATGGAACCGCCTGCCGCTTCGGATAACAACGACATCTCCCCGCCTCGCCGAGCGGAAGAAGACCGGCTTGCCGAACCTCTTCCAGGAAACTGCCATATTGGGATTGGCTGGTGGCTGGCGCGACGATCGTTTGGCGACGAAGGCGAGGAAGGCTCCGCACCATGACGTTCGGCGGGGATTGATGCTGAGAAAGGAAATGGAACGTTCGTGCATGCGATTGTATTTTGAAGCCGTCACGAGCATGTCGGCCTCACACGGTACGGCAAAAACCGTGAGGGCTATGACGAGAATAATTTTCATTGTTTCTCACCATTGTTTGGATAATTTGGAACATCCGAAATGTGGCGAAGAAAAAATCGCGGACGGAACGTATATTTGAATCGTGGCGGCAATTAGAAGCAATTTATCCGCGTTTTTTTCAGAATTTACAGAAACGAAACCCAACTTGGCCAGCAACACCGCCCTGAAAACGGACAATGTAACAACCTCCAGACACTCGGTTGGTGAAGCCGGGAAATGAAGCGTTTGGCTTCGGAAGCGACGAGACGCCAGCGCCATAAGGACACCTCAGCGGAACGACCGCCGACACTTCACAAGGACGCAGAGCTTAGGGCATTAGTTTCGACGCGATTTATATTTACAGGGACCGCATCGAATACTTCGACTTGCTCGTAAAGTATTACTGATCGGCTGCCTTCGTTCCGACCGGACGCAAATTCAGGCTTTGGCTGAAATCGCGCTCAATTCCTCGAGATCGAGATCCCGTTCCAGTTCCTGCAGCGTCTCGTCATCGATATCCCCGGCTCGATGGAGGCGAATGAGTTCCCGACGTCCGGTTGCAACCGCCTCGAGAACGACATCGAAATGAGCGTGGAGTACCGGAATATAATGTTCTGTTCTCGCGGCGTAGTCGACTATCGCTGTGGCACGGCGCTGGTATCGCTCCAGCAATTGGGGATGGATGAGGTTCCCCTCGCTGTCGTATGCCAGGTTTTGCACGGTCCCAAGCTGCGCCTGCGCCATGGCGGCCTCGGCCTGGCTCATTGTGAGACGCGCTTTTTCCGTCTCCGGCTCAACCAGCCGCGCCCAAGCGATAATCCGCCCCAAGGTCGTTCCTTGGACGAGCACGGTTCCAAGAATGACGGTGAATGACGTTGCGAGAATGAAGTCGCGTCCGGGAAATTCTGCCGGCAGACTGAGGGCCAGGGCGAGCGTCACCACACCGCGCACGCCCGCCCAGCTAAGGACGGTGGCGCCGCCGGCGCCCAACGGCTGGACGCGGTTGAAGCCTAACTCGGCACACAGCCGGATGACGAAATCCGAAGCGAAGACCCATGCAAAGCGCGCGATCACGAGCGTCACGAGGATCGCCAGCATCGGCAGCCCCATGGTGGCGATCACCGTGACGAAACCGCCGCCGCGCTCGACGAGATCGCGCAACGACAGCCCGATCAATGTGAAGACCGAAGCTTCCATCAGGAAGATCATCACGTTCCAGAACGACGTTCCTCGCATGCGCGTTGCGGCCGAAAAGACGGTGTGCTGGTGCCAGGAAGCGATCAGACCCGTGGTGACAGTGGCGATGACGCCGGACACATGCAGCAATTCGCCGAGCAGATAGGAAATCCAGGCGAGCAGCACGGTAGCGGCGATGATGAGATATTCGTCGCCCAAGCGCCGCACGAATTTCACCCATGCCGTTCCGACAACGACGCCGACGACCGCTCCGCCCAGCGCCAGCACAAAGAAATTGCCAGCCACCTCGGCCGCGCTGAAGCTCCCCGTTGCAGCGGCGGCGACGGCAAAGCGGAAGAGAACCAGACCGCTCGCGTCGTTGAGCAAACTCTCGCCTTCCAGCAGAATCTGCAGCCGCCGCGGCAGCCTCACGCGCTCCAGCACGGCACGGGCAGACACCGCGTCAGGCGGCGAAACGATCGCGCCAAGCGCTGCACAGGCGGCCCAGGGAAGTGACGGAAAGAGAAGATGGGTCACGATGGCCACGACGGCGCAGGTGAAGAATACCGCCCCGACGGCGAGCGCGGCGATGCCGATCACATGGCGCCGCAGCCGTACGAGAGCGATGGCCCAGGCGCCGTCCATCAGGAGCGGCGGCAGGAAGATGACAAGCACCAGCCCGGGATCGACGGTAATCGCCGGCAGCCCCGGCACGAAGGCCAGCAAAGCGCCGCCGGTCAGCAGCGCCACGGACGGCGGCAATCCCAGCCTGTGGGCAGCGTAGTGCAACGCGATGATCGCGAGAAACATCGCAACCACCAGTTCGAACAATTGAGTGGGTTCCATCTCACTCGGTCCCGGCCTAGAAACTGATTTCGGATGCCTACTACATAATTTTCTCGGCCGAAATCGATTCATCCGAGCTTCTCACGACTTGCCATACCGACCCGGCATTCATGCTCGCCTCGTCACGAAAAGTTTGCACCGATACGAATTTACTTGCCCTTCTCCAATACGGCATATGTTTCTGTCTGTAGGCAAGCGGCATGAGCGGGGAAACATGACTTCAACACATGCAGACAAGACCGGTGACGGCACCAGCCGGAGCGGCTTTGTCGGACTGGTTGTCGGCGCAGTCGGCGTCGTCTATGGCGATATCGGCACTAGCCCGCTTTATGCCTTTCGCGAGGCGCTCAGGCCCTTTGCTGCCGATGGCGTACACGGGCCGGAAGTGATCGGCCTAATATCGCTGATGGTCTGGACGCTGACAGTCATCGTGACCTTCAAATATGTGCTGTTCCTGCTCAGGGCGGACAATGACGGCGAAGGTGGCACCCTCTCGCTTCTTGCCCTCCTGATGAAGAAGATGGGACGAAACGTGCCGGTGCTGTTCTTCGCTGGCTTGATCGGAGCAGCCCTATTCATCGGCGATGCGATGATCACGCCTGCCCTCTCTGTCATGTCAGCGCTCGAAGGCCTGAAGCTGGTCACGCCGGCTTTCGCCGATTATGTCCCGCTCGCCTCGGCTGCTATCATGATCGTTCTCTTTGCTGCGCAGTCGAGGGGGACTGCAGCTGTGTCTATGTTCTTCGGGCCGATAACGGTCTTGTGGTTTCTTGCCATGGCTGTCGGCGGGTTGATCCATATCGGCGACGACTGGAGGATTCTGGCCGCCCTCAATCCGATCAATGCGCTCTCATTCCTCGCTCATGCCGGCAGCGTCGGCCTCATCGTGCTCGGCGCCGTCTTTCTGACGGTGACGGGCGCCGAAGCGCTCTACGCCGATCTCGGGCATTTCGGGCGCCGCCCCATCCAGACGGCATGGTTCGTGCTCGTCTTTCCGGCATTGCTCCTGAACTATCTCGGCCAGGGCGCGCTTGTTCTCGCCCATCCGGAAACGGCCACCAATCCGTTCTTTCTGATGTACCCGGATTGGATCCTGCTGCCCGTGGTCATCCTGGCAACGATGGCGACTATCATCGCCAGCCAGGCTGTCATCACCGGCGCGTTTTCCTTGGCCCGCTCGGCAGTTCATCTCGGCTTCCTGCCAAGGCTGCGGATCAAATTCACATCGGAGACCAACACCGGCCAAATCTACGTACCGAGCGTCAATCTTCTGCTGCTGGTCGGCGTACTGATGCTGATCTTTTCCTTCGGCGACTCCGAGTCGCTGGCCACTGCCTACGGCATCTCTGTGACCGGAACCATGGTCATCTCGACCATGCTGTCCTTCCAGTTCCTGCGGGCTGTCTGGGGCTACTCTCTCATGCTCGCCGTCACCCTGCTGCTGCCGCTCTTCTTTATCGAAGTCTTGTTCCTGGCCGCCAATTTGTTGAAAATCCATGACGGCGGCTGGGTTCCGGTCGCCTTGGCGCTGGTGATCATGATTTTGATGTGGACGTGGACCCGCGGGCAGGCCTACCTGAAGAGACTGCGCGCCAACAACGAAATTCCGCTCGATTCCTTCATCCGGTCGATCGAGCGGAAGTCGGACCATTCGCCGGTCACCGTTCCGGGAACCGCGGTTTTTCTGACCAGCGTCCCGGACCGGACGCCGAGCGTTCTGCTCCACAATCTCAAGCACAATCATGTGCTCCACGAACAGAACGTGATCCTGACCGTCTGGACCGAGGACGAGCCTTACGTCCCCGACAGCAGACGCATCAAACTCAGCCAGCTCTCGCCGCGGTTTGTGCGCCTGGACATTACCTTCGGCTTCATGGACGATCCGGATGTCACAAGAGCCCTGGCTCTCTGCCGGGAGGGAGGCTTCAAGTTCGAGATCATGAAAACGTCCTTCTACCTCGGTCGCCGCAACCTCGTCAGGACACCGAACACCGGTTTGCCCGGCTGGCAGGAACGGATATTCATGGGGTTGGAAGGCTTTGCGATCGATCCCTCCGACTATTTCAACCTGCCATCAAACCGCGTCGTCGAGCTTGGCGAACAGGTTGCCATTTAAATCCACTGGCTCGGCGCTTCGGCGCTCGTCGCCGTCGATCATTGCCGGGATTTACTCGGAAATCCCAGCCTGTCCTTGTCACGCGCTACTCGGAGGCGGTGTTCTGTCCGCCACGATCACAATCGGCCTTTCTCCCTGAGCCGATCGCGTCGAGCTGGAATCTTTCCCGCATCAGGCATGAAACCAGACGCGGCATTTCTGCGTACTACCCTCGACAGCAGAATACAGGCAGCGAGGGATGATGGCATGGTCAGAGAGGAACGCATCGCTCATATAGCCAAGCATGCCGCTGAACAGGGGCTGGCGAGGCTGATGATGAGGTTGCCGGCAACGCGGGCGACGATCAGAGCCGCCGCAGCGAGCCGGTCCCATCTTTACGAGTTATGCGGCACCTATGGCGAGGCCTGCTCCGTCCTCGACCGCATGCGCAGGGATATATCGGCCGATCCTGCGATCATCGCTGAATATGAGATTATCTGCGCCGAAATCGAAACCGACGTCTTGAGAATTCTGCTCGGCGACCGCTGAGCGCCCGTGCCGCCACGGCATTCCGGCAGCGGCGACACGCTGGAGCTTTTCTCAGTGCAGCACGCCATCATGATGGATGGAGAAGATCGGCGTGTCCGATTCCGTATGATGCGACGGCAGAGGCGCGGTCTCATGAAAGGAAATTCCGCTGCCGCTTTCGGGGCCGGTGAGATCGGCTGCTTCAATCGTGACGCCGTGATCGCCATTGCCGGGCGTCAGCCCGTGCTTTTCGAAAGCCGCCTCCCCGAAGTGACGAAGCAGCAGGGTTCCATCCGATATACCATTTTCCGCGACAAGGTCGTTCTGATGGGCGCCGACCTTATCTGATCCGGTCTTGTCGGAAGCAAGGTTTATACCGTCGTGAGATGTGAGCCCGGCATCAGACATGAGGCTGACGCTTGCATCGGTGGCGACGAGACTGTCGGCGCTTGCAAGCGTGGTGAGACCTGCTTCGATGGTCGTATTGTCGCTGACGGGAAAGGTGCCTGCGGCGATGACCGAGGGGGAGATGCTATATGGCGTGACATCGCTAGCAATGAAATTATCGTGGAAGGATCCGGACGCCGGCCGGTCGATCTTCAAGGCTGCCTGGGTCAGGTCATCGAAGAGGTTGCCGTAGATATCAATGCCCTCACGAACATAGGTCGCCGTGCCGGCGGAACTGATCGCCACGCCCCAGACGCCGTCATGGATATAGTTGCCTGATATATCGTAGTTGCGCGTGTCGCCCGAGTCGCCGAGACCGATGGCGTAAGACCAGCTGTAGCCGCCATAGCCGGAGATATCGTTATCCTGGATGGCAATATTCGTGCCGGCCTGCGCGCTGATCCCGAAGCCGCCGCCGATGATGGTGTTCCCCTCGATCACAGCGTCCACCGGCCGGACGAGCGTCAGTACGCCCTTTGGCGTCACGGCACCTGTCTGATCGAAATAATTGCCGCTGATGACGATGTTGCTGCTGTCGTTTAACTGTACGGCATCCGCCGCCGTGCCGTGGGCATTGGTGACGGTGTTGTTGAGAAGAGTGACGCCCTTGATCTTCTCGATCCAGATGCCGTCGCCGTTGACGTCGTTGATCGTGCTGTTTTCGATCGTGATGTTCGAGCCGGTGCGGAAGGTGATGGAACCGGATTTCGTCAACCCGGTATGATCGACCTCGACGTTACGAACGGTCCAATTTGAGACATAACCGCCATAGATGGCCGCGCCGCCGGTGTCTGATATCTTTATATTCTCGATGACGATGTTCGACGCATAGAGACTATGAATGCCGTCATTGGGGCTGTGAATGACAGGCGCGTCGCCGACGCCGTAGCTGCCGATAGTGATCGGGGCGGCGACGGTGCCGGAATATTTCAGGTCAAGCTGATCGTTATACACGGTGCCGGCGGCGAGCAGCACGCTGTCGCCCGGCTGCAGCTTCAGATTCTCCACCGCCCAAAACGACGCAAAGGGCGCGTCTGCACTGGTTCCGGCATTGGTGTTGGAGCCGGTCGCTGAATTCACATAATAAACTGTCATATCGCCTTGTTCTCGCATTGTCGCGCAGCCGTCTGGCCGGCTGCAACGAGTGAATCGGATGCGGTCGAGAGCTGAAGGCCACGCTCAAGATGGCGTTCTATTGCCGTTACGGCGGTAGGCGGGCCTATGGGGCCTGCCTGCTCCCGGGAAGCGCCTGGCGGAGGCTACGTCCCGAAGAATACAACTTACGAGAAAAAAATCTATAAAACAAAGACCGAAAGGTGAATGAAACGGTAACGCACCATGCTGTCGCGCAGGGTCAGGGCGAGGCAACCCCGAAGTACGAGGGCGGGTGATCAGCCCGCCCCTCGCCCTCAGCTCAGCAAGCCATCCAGATGGACGAACACGGTCAGTGTATCCGTGTCGCTATGATGCGAGGTTCCGTCATTGATCCCGTAACTGAAGGATTCGCTCACATGTCCGCTGTGATCGGGAAGCTTCGTTTCATCGAGCGTATAGGCGTAGTTGCCTTCCCGGTCCACGTGAATGACGCCGTAGTCACCAGTCAAAGTCAGGCCGTGCTTGCCGACGCTTTCGTCACCGAAGCGGCGAAGCGCCAGCGTGCCGTTCTCCGAGCTGTCGTTTTCGAGGAGGTTGCCGCGATGGGCCGCCCCCGTATCGGTGAAGATCTTCAAATTGTCGTGCACAGCGACAACGGCCGAATCGGCGGACGCCTCCGTCATTACTGCAGTCTCGGCAACCGAGCTCGCCAGCATCGTATCGACATTGGCGACCGTCTGGTTGTTTTTGACCGTAAAAGTATGCGCGTCGGCGATGGCCGGCGATATACTGGTGGCCTTGACGCCGCTCTCCATCGTATTGTCGTAAAAGGAGCCGGATGCCGGCCTGTCGACCTTCAGCGCCGCCTGCGTGAGGTCGTCGAAGACATTGTCATGGACCTTGATATTGGTGCGGCTGTAGCTGGTGTCGCTGGAGGCGGTGACGACCACTCCCCACGCGCCGTCATGGATGTAGTTGCCGGCTATATCATAGTCCTGCGAATTGCCCTGATCGCCGAGGCCAATGGCGAAGGACCAGTCGTAACCGTGATATCCGGAGATGTCGTTGTCGCGGATCGCGATATTCTTGCCCGCAGGCGCGCTGATGCCGAAGCCGCCGCCGGTCAGCACATTATCTTCGATCACCGCATTCGTGGCCCGTACCAGTGCTATGACGCCCTTTGGACTATCGGCATCGGTCTGATCGAGATGATTGCCCTTGATCAGAATATTGCTGCTGTCGTTCATCTGTACGGCATCGGCCCTCGAGCCGTTCGCGCTGGTGACGGTGTTGTTGAGAAGCTTTATGCCGTTGACCTTCTCGATCCAGAAGCCGTCGCCGTTAACGCCCGTTATCTTGCTGTCTTCGATCGTGACGTTCTGGCTGCTCCTGAAGGTGACGGCACCGTCGCTTTGTGACAAACCGGTCTTGGCGATCTCGACGTCTCGGACCGTCCAGTTCTTGACGTTGCCAGCATAAATACCAGGGCCGCCGGTATTCGATATCTTGAGGTTCTCGATCACGATGTTCGAGGCATAGAGACTATGAATGCCGTCACCGCCGCTATGGATAACGGGTGCGGCGCCGGTGCCGTAGCTGCCGATCGTGATCGGCGCACTCTCGCTGCCGGAATATTTGATATCGAACTGTTCGTTGAACACGCTCCCCTTGGCAAGAAGCACGCTGTCCCCTGGTTTCAGCGTCAAGGATTCCACTTTGGACAAAGTCGCAAAAGCCGAGTTCTGGGTCGTTCCGCTGTTGCGGTCGGAACCAGCTGCTGAGTTCACATAGTAGATTGTCATATCGCCATGTTGCCCTGTTCGTCGGATCGCTGTGTCGCCATCGGGATCGACCAGGATCGGCCGATCGCCTGCGGCGGGGGCAAACGGCCATGGCAACAAGGCGAGAAGATGTTGTCAATGCGGCAGCGGACCTGTTAGCGAGCCTTATTCCACAAGCATTGGCGCCGGGTCCGATGAGGCGCCGAAAAGCCGCAACTCAAAACGGGAAAACAACGACCCATAGGCGAATAAATCGAGGAACCACGGGCGGGAAGTACCTCGCGTCCAGGCTGCACAGCTCCTGATTCTGCTCGCTTATCCCCGGGCCACAGCGACACGCATGCCGATCGGCCGCCATGGTGAGAAGGCCCGCTAGGCCGTCTTGCACCACGGGGATGGGTGATCATCTCTGCGCCACTTCTCCCCTCGCCTGTAACGCCGAAGTCAGCGGCAGCCGCGCGGCGACAATCGCAGGCAGCGCGCCGCCGAGGATGCCAATGGCAAGGCCCAGCAGGCCGGCGGTGAAGACTACGTCGGGAGTGACGTCGAGCTGAAAGGCAATCCTGGTGTTGTTGGCGCCCATCGTGCTTGCCTGCCAACCGTCGAAAACGAGCCTGGAGGCTAAGACGCCGAGGCCGGCGCCGGCCACCGACAGGAGCACCGCCTCCACCCAGGTGGCGGTGAAGGCCGGCAGGCGGGCAAAGCCGAGGAGGCGTAGCGTCGCAATCTCGATGCTGCGTTCGGAAACCGAACTCATCATCGTATTCAATGCGCCCGCCGCCGCACCGACCGCCATCAGCAGCGCGACCGGCCAGCCGAACAGGCGGATCAGGCTTTCAGTCCGCTCGGCCTGGCCGGCGTAGAGATCAGTCTCGGAGACGGCGACGAGCGGTGTGCCGGGCAAGGCCGACAGACGATCACGCAACGTCGCCAGCGCTCTTGCGGGATCGCCTCCGCCATCGAGCCGCATACGAAGGCTCTGTACCTGCCCCTGCCGGTCGAAGGCCGCCTGCACCGCCTCCAGATCCGCCCAGATCTCGGATTCAAAGGCGCTGCCGCCTGAACTGAAATGCCCGACGATCCTCCAGTCGAGCGCGCCGAAGCGGATCGTGTCGCCGACTGCGAAGCCGGGAAAGGTATCGGCTGTGCGGGCGCCGACGACGATCTCGCGCGCGCCCTGCGAAAACATCTGGCCTCGCACAAGCCGCGTGTCTTTGCGCAGACTGGGGCCGGCCGGATCCATCCCCCTGAGCGACAGCGTCTGCTCGACGCCTTCGCCTTGTCTGATATCGACGGGAACGACGGTCTCGCGTGACAATACTGGCCAACCCGCTCCGTCGCGGGCAACGCCCGTATCACCGCTCACGGCCACAAGGCTGCGGATTGCCTCGGCCGGCACCTCCGAACCGGTCTCCTGGTTCGTGCCGCCGCCGAGAATCACGGCGATATCAGGCGAGCCGGCGCCCGCCAGCGCGGCCTCGAAACCGCGCGCCATCGCCAGGAAACCTGAGAGCACCGCCACGACAAGGGCGACCGACAGCACCATCGACAGCGAGATCCACAGCCGCCGCGGCAGGCTCTCAAGGTTGACTCTAATCATGAGAAAAGTCTGCTTGAGCATTGACGACATTGGATTATCTCGTCCTGAAGGCGTTGATGATGGGCAAGCGCACGGCGGTCACCGCAGGCAGCAGGCCGGTCAGCAGGCCGAGCCCCGCCACGATGGTGAGAGATTTCGCGAGCACGGCCGTGCAGAAGACGAGGCCGAACTCCGGGCCGATGGAAAGCGTCGCAAGCTTGGCGAGAACAAGTCCGCCGGCGCCGCCGACAAGAAAGATAAACAACGTCTCACCAAGAATGAGCCCGAGAATCCACGGACTGGAAAAGCCGAGCACCTTCAACACGCCGATCTCGAAACGCCGCTCCCTCACCGCAAAGAGCATAGTGTTGACCGCGATCATCAGGATAGTGACGAAGGCCGCCCCCACGACGAGGCTCACGATCAGGCCGATGTCAGCGAATTGCCGGAGAAACGCTTCAAGAAACTGCTTTTCCGACTGCGTCCTCGTCTGCGCCGCCGAATTCGCGAATAGAGCATCGATCCGCGCCGCCAGCACACTTGGCGATACGCCCGGGCGCGGACGTACCACGAAGGAGTCGACCGTATCCTTGTTGCGCGCCCGGGCGGCATTGATGGCGTCGTAGCGGGCGAGCATGAAATAGGTGTCCGTGCTGGCATGTGCGCCCTCAAAAATGCCCGCGATCGTGAAGCTCCAATTCCGGCTGCCGTCAGCCCTAAGCTGCCCGGTAAATCCGATGCGCTGGCCGATCGACCAGCCCTCAGCTTCTGCTAGAGCCCTGCCGACCAGCACCCGATCGCCCGCCTCTTCCATTGCCGCGATCAGCTCCGGCGTCAGTCTCAACTCGTCGCCATTGGCCGCGGCGATCGCCTGTGGATCGACGGCGCTGACGGCAACCACGTTCTTTTCCACCTCGACGAAACCCCGCATCCTCGCGGTATAGGCGACTGCCGCGACATCGCCCTCGGCCGCAATTCGGTTGAGGTATGCCAGTGGCAGCGGCAGCCCGCGGCTGGACTTGTTGAAGACGCCGAGCAGATTGTCGCTGGCGCCCGCCGCCCCTAGGCTGCCGCTGACGAAGCTCGCCGTAAGCCCGTAGATCAGGAAGGCGATGCCGACTGAAAACATCAGCAAAATGGCGCGCAGCCGCTTGCGCCAGACATTGCGCCGCATGAGCTGGAAGAAGGTCATCGGCCCGCCCTTTCCTCGCTGACGAATTCGCCCTTGTTGAGACGCAGCGTGCGCCGGGCAAAGCAAGCGGCCTCTGGATCATGCGTGACCATGATGATGGTCTTCTGAAGCTCGCAATTGAGAAAGCTCAGCATCTCCAGGATATCATCGGCTGATTTGCGATCGAGATCGCCGGTCGGCTCGTCGCAGAGAATGAGATCGGGATCGGTGACGATGGCGCGCGCAATGCCGACGCGCTGTCGCTGCCCGCCGGACATGCTCGACGGAAACTGCCGCTGGCGGCCCGCGAGCCCGACGAGATCCATGACCGTGTCGACGCGGGCCCGCCGCTCTTTGCGGCCGAGCGGCTTCAATAGCAGCGGCAGCTCGATGTTCTCCGCCGCATTCAGCATCGGCAGCAGATTGTAGAACTGGAAGACGATGCCCATGGCATGTGCCCGCCAGACCGCTCTTGCCCCTTCGCCCATCTGCTCGAGATGGCTGCGGCCGACCCTGATTTCGCCGGAATCGGGACTGTCGATACCACCGAGCATATTGAGCAATGTCGACTTCCCGGAACCAGAAGGCCCCATGACAGCGACGAAATCGCCGCGAGGAATGGAAAGATCGAGTCCGGAAAAAATCGGTATCGTCTCCGCTCCGATCCTGAAGGACTTCCTGACGCCCGCTAGGGCGATATAGGCTTCTGTGATGTCTGTCATGCTTCTGTTCCTTTGCGGTTACTGGTCATGGGTTTGACGGTTCCCACAGGAACCGATCAGCTCGCAGCACACCGATCGGCCCTCACCTGAGATGCGCAGGCCAGCGGCCGGGGCCTTGATAGGACGGGGCCGTCTGATGGGTACCCGCTGGCTCCCCGCCAACCACCAGCCGGATGCGCACGGCCATTGCAGGCCGCATGGCCGGCAACGGCGAAGAGGGCGATAGGCGCAACGTCACCGTGCCCTTCTCCTTGGAAATGACCGGCGCAACTTTCGCCACTTCGACCGCGAAGGGCTCATCGGGGAAGCCGTCGAGCACCGCCTCGCCTTGGAGACCCGGCCGCAGCAGCGCCATGTTGGCCTCGGCGACATCGGCATCGATCGCCAGGCTGGTCATATCGGTGATGGCGAGCAGGCTTTCGTTCTCCCGCACGCTATCCTCGCGTGACAGTACCGTGTCGCCGGCATGGGCATCGAGCCGCGTCACTGTGCCAGAAATTGGCGCCCGCACGGCCAGCGCCTCCATCTGCTCGCGCGCCCTATCGATATCGAGCTTCGCCTTTTCGAGATCCTGTCTCGCCTGTGCCGCGGCATTGCCGGCTATTTCGAAGGCAGTACGCGCCGCCTCCATCGCCTCGGCCGACATGGCATCATGCTCAGCCAACCGCTCTGCACGATCCAGCGAAGACCGCGCCTGAACGAGCGCAATATTCCTCGCCTCCAACGTCAGCTCCGCCACCCGTCTTGCTATGTAAGCGCCACGAAGCGCAAAGCCTGCGCCCGCATCATCGAGCCGCACGAGCAACTGGCCGGCCACGACCCGATCGCCCGCCTCTACCTCGACGGCGACGATCCGCCCCTCATACTTGGAAAAGACGGTGGCGATGTCGGGCGCCACGACATAACCGGAGCCGCTGATCTCGCGGCTCGGCGCGGTCGCACCCCTGGTCGGTGCGACGGTGTCCTGATTAGGCGTGGCTTTGTCGACCGCCGTATCCTCAGGCAAAGCCATGACTGGCAGCGCCGCTCCACCGGCCGATAACGCTGCGTCGCCGTCCATAAGCCTTGCAAGCGTCGCCTCGATCCGCTCCAGCGCATCCGGCCGATAAAGAAGAACCGCCGTCAGCGACACCGCCCCCGCAAGGACCAGCATCGTCGACACTCGCAGCCGCCGGGCTCGGCGTTCCGGCGGCTGCGTCTCGAAGGCCGCGGGCTCGATCGAAAGCGATCTGAGGCTGGCGGCAAGGTGTCGTTCATGTTCCGATGTCGTGTTCATGCCGACAGAATGGCCGCCGGCGGTAAAACCGCGACCTCGAACATGATTCAGGCGGTCCTCGATCGCGATTGTGTACGTGGTGGTCGCGCTATGTGGATGGATGAGTGCGGAGAAAGAGCGCGGCGCTTGGTTCACCGGAAGGCGGGCGCGCGTCAACGTTTATGCGACATGGCACACCGCGATCAGTTCTCATCCCGATGTGGACACGCCAAGGGCCGGGGCCACGAGGGAGACGGGCGGCCAAGCCCTCATCCCCTCCTCTGTCGCCAAGCCACCGGCGTCATATCGGTCACCCGCCTGAACTCGCGATTGAAATTCGATTTCGTCTGGAAGCCGACCTCGAACATCACCTCGGTCACCGATTTTTCGGTAGCGGACAGCAGGCGGCAGGCCTCGCCGATCCTGTAGTCATTGACATATTGCGAGACGTTCTTATCCATCGCCCGGTTGATTGCTGCCGAGATCTGGCGGGCGGGGATGCCTGCCTTGCGGGCGAGCCGGTCGAGGTTGAGATTGGCGTCGCGGTAGAGCTTCTTCGCCTCCATCAGCGCGTCGACTGCCGCAATCGTTTCCTTATCCTCGCTGGATTCTGGCCTCGGCGCTGCCTCCGCCATCTCCGCCGGCGCCCGGCTGCGGCTGGCAGCCGCCGCCGCAATGCCGAGGATAACGAGGGCGGCGAGGTTTCCCACGCTGATCAGCGCCAGCGCCCGCTCGCCATGTGCCGAGGTCAAATCGAGAAAGACAAAGATATCGACGGCGGCCAAGAGACACAGTGCGGCGGCCGCGAAGATGATGGCCCGATAGGCCGGCACGGCGCCTTCGAAGGGGGCGAGCCGCAGCGCATCCGCGCCCGGCCGCATCAAAAGCAGGATCGCCAGCGCATAACCGATGAAGACGAGCACCAGCGCCATGTCGATCGCATCCCGCCAGAAGGCTACCAGCAGCAGGATGAGGATAACGGGCAAGGCATGCAGCCCGATCCGCGCCGCAAGCGGCCGCCGGCTCGTCCTCACCAGTCTGGAAACCCCGGCATAGGCAAGGGGCGGCACCATCGCCGCCGTCACGGGCGCAACCAGCCCCACCGCTTGCACGCCATAACCCCAACGCAGGCCGGAAAGCACGGATTGCAGCGCCGAAAGCAGAATCAGCGCCAGAAAAGGCAGGTTCGGCGCCGCCTCCTCGTCGCGCCTGAGGACCACAACGAACAGGATGAGCAGCAGGAGCGCAGCGACGAAGGGAAGAGGAATGAAGATCATGGGGTTCTAAGATCGGAATGGCAAACGGCGCTATCATCGCCGAGTCCGCCTTTGAGCGCGACCTTCATTATGTTTTAGGACGCGTTTACCGGACATTTTTTGGATTGTCGGCCGCTGGGTAAGAGCAAGCCATGAACGCCGAAATCAGACGCGCCCCAGAAACGCAAGCACGCGGGCAGTGAGGAGCGCGGTTGCATCAGCGTCATATGACGGAAGCGAGCTGTCGGCGAAGTAATGCTGGTCGCCGGGATAGAGAAAGAGCTCCGCGTCAGCGACCTTCGCCACGATCTCGCGGGCGGCATCAATATCGCCCTCGCCGACGAAGATCGGGTCCTTGTCCATGCCGTGGATCTGGACCGGGACGCCGTCCGGCCAAGGTCCGAAGGCCCACTCGCCGCTGATCGGCAGACAGGAATGGAAAAGCAGAGCCCCGCGAGCTCCAGGCCGTGTTTGCGCCAACTTCTGCGCTGGCAGCACGCCGAATGAAAAGCCGGCATAGACCAGTTCGGGAGGCAGTTCGCCAGCGATCCGAACGCCGCGTTCCCTCACAGATTCGAATCCGATCTCGCCGACATGGGCGAGCCCCTCCTCGATGCTCTCGAAGGTGCGTCCGTTGAATAGGTCGGGAGTGTGCACGATGTGGCCGGCTGCCCTGATCTCGTCAGCGAAGGCATGCACGCCAGAGGTCAACCCCTGTGCATGATGGAATAACACGACTTCAGCCATATCAAGCCTCCTCCCGACGATTGGAAGCTACCGCATCGGCCCCAAAATCGGAAGGCAGTTGCCCGCTTTCCCGTGCAGGGGTGGTGGGAGGTGAGAGTTCGCCTGGGCGAATAGCGCCGCTCAGGGCGTAGCCCCGAAAAAGGCGAGCCGGGTGAAGATCGTATAATCCGCTTCCGACACCATCAGTGCCACGAAGACCAGCACCAGCACCGGCGGCAGCAGGATGGCGTAGACGAGCGCCAGCCGCTCCCAGGCCATATGCATGAAGACGGCGACGATCAGGCCGGCCTTCAGCATCATGAACACGAGGATCAGCGTCCACCTGACATAACCTTGAAGGCCGAGATAATCGACCATGTAGGAAAAGGCGCTGAGCACGAAGAGCAGGCCCCAGACGAAGAGATAGAGCCGGATCGGGTGCTGCTGCCCGGTGTGTGCCTGTGCATGCACCGTTTGGGTTTGGGCGTGTGCCGTTGTCTCGCTCATGACGACCTCACCACAGATAGAAAAACGCGAAGATGAAGACCCAGACCAGATCGACGAAATGCCAGTAGAGGCCCATGATCTCGACAGCCTCGTACTGCCCTCGCCGGCTGGTGAAGAAGCCGCGCCGTTCCTCGTCGAAATCGCCGCGCCAGACCTTGCGGGCGACGATGAAGAGGAAGATGACACCGATCGTGACATGGGTGCCGTGAAAGCCCGTTATCATGAAGAAGGTCGATCCGAATTGCGCCGCCCCCCATGGGTTCTCCCAGGGGCGCACGCCTTCGGTGATCAGCTTCGTCCATTCGAAAGCCTGCATGCCGACGAAGGTTGCCCCGAGAAGCGCTGTCAGCAGCATCAGCGCCGCCGTCTTCCCGCGGTCGCGGCGATAGCCGAAATTGACCGCCATGGCCATGGTGCCGCTGCTCGAGATCAACACGAAGGTCATGATCGCGATCAGGATCAGCGGAACGTCCTGGCCGCCGATATGGAGCGCGAAGACCTCGCTCGGATTGGGCCACGCGACCGGCGTCGACATGCGGGCGGTCATGTAGGCAATCAGGAAACAGCCGAAGACGAAGGTGTCGCTCAAGAGAAAGATCCACATCATCGCCTTGCCCCAGGAGGCGGTCTTGAAGGCGCGTTGATCCGAAGCGAAATCGGCCGCGACACCGCGCAGGCCCGCCGACCTGAGGCCGGGCTCGCCATGTGTCTGGATAATCCGTGTCATGTCCAAACCTCCTCGGTTCAGGCCCTATCTCATTGTTCTTACGCAATTCCGGACGCAAAACCGCTGCACACTTTTGCTGGAATTGCGCTAGCTCAGCAACGTGCGGCAGAGATCGACGAAATCGTTCGCCCACCCTGCAAAGAGCGCAAAGAGCAGGAGCCAGACGGCAAGCATGAAATGCGAATAGACGGCCGATAGATCGACGCGGAGGCTGAGCCTGTCCGTCGAAGCTTCGCTGGCGAATGCCTTCACGGTCGTGTAGGCAAGCACGGCAAGTCCGCCGAGAATATGCAGGCCGTGCATGCCGGTCAGCATATAGAAGAAGCTGTTGGCAGGATTGTCGGCAAGCACGTAGCCGGCCGCCACGAGCTCCCGCCAGGCTTGGATCTGTCCGACGAGAAAGAAGACGGCAAGGGCCATTGCCATGGCAAGCGCCGGCCGCAGACGGTCCATGCGGCCATGCCGCGCTTCGCCTTTCGCCCATTCCAGCGCCGCGCTGCTTAAGATCAGGGCCGCAGTGTTCACCCAGAGGAGGCGCGGAACCGGCATCCCCCACCAGTCGGCCGATGCCATGCGCATGAAATAGGCGCTGACGGCAAGACTGAAGAGAGCCCCGACGACTCCGAGAAACACGAACAGTCCGACCTTGACCGCCGGCACCGGCGGCCGATCGGCGCCGTCATGAGCCGGCAGATGCACCGAACCGGTTTCGAGCCAGGGCTTCGAGGTCAGCCGCTGTCCGGCAAGCCACCAGAGGATGATGGCGATGATTGCCGCGAGGAAGATCAGCGTGACGTTCATGCCGGGCTCTCCCGGGTTACGCTCCCGCCCGCCGGCTCTGTCTGCGGAATGAAATCCTCGGCAGCGCCAGGCACGCTGTAATCATAGGCCCAGCGATAGACCACCGGCAGCTCCTTGCCCCAGTTTCCGTGCGCGGGCGGCGTCTGCGGCGTCTGCCATTCGAGCGTCGTTGCCCGCCATGGATTGCCGCCCGCTTCCCTGCCCCGCGAAAGGCTCCAGACCAGATTGAACAGGAAGACGATCTGCGCCGCCCCGACGACGAGCGCCATGACTGTGATGAAGACGTTCAGCGTATGGGCCGACGGCGGAACGAAGGCCATCTCTCCGAGCTCGAAGTAACGGCGCGGCACACCGAGCAGGCCGAGATAATGCATCGGAAAGAAGATCGCGTAGGTGCCGAGGAACGTGACCCAAAAATGGATCTGGCCAAGCGCCTCGTTCAGCATGCGCCCCGTGACCTTCGGATACCAGTGATATATCGCCCCGAAGATGACGAGGATCGGCGCAACGCCCATGACCATGTGGAAATGTGCGACGACGAACATCGTATCCGACAGCGGCACGTCGACGACGACGTTGCCGAGGAACAGGCCGGTCAGCCCGCCATTGACGAAAGTGACGATGAAGGCGAGCGCGAAAAGCATCGGGAGCGTCAGATGGATGTCGCCGCGCCAGAGCGTCAGCACCCAGTTATAGACCTTGATCGCCGTCGGGACGGCGATGATCAGCGTCGTGGTGGCGAAGAAGAAGCCGAAGGCCGGGTTCATGCCGCTGACATACATGTGGTGCGCCCAGACGATGAAGCTGAGCGCCCCGATGATGACGATCGCCCAGACCATCATGCGGTAGCCGAAGATGTTCTTGCGCGCATGGGTGCTGATCAGGTCGGAAACGATGCCGAAGGCCGGCAGCGCGACGATATAGACTTCCGGATGCCCGAAGAACCAGAACAGGTGCTGGAACAGGATCGGGCTGCCGCCGCCGTGTTTCAGCTGCTCGCCCATTTCGACGATGGCGGGCATGAAGAAGCTGGTGCCGAGCAGGCGGTCGAACATCATCATGACGCAGGCGACGAAGAGCGCGGGAAAGGCGAGCAGCGCCATGACGGTCGCGGTGAAGATGCCCCAGACGGTAAGCGGCATGCGCATCAGCGTCATGCCCCGCGCGCGTCCCTGCAGCACTGTTACCACATAGTTCAGCCCGCCCATGGTGAAGCCGATGATGAAGACGATCAGCGAAGTGAGCATGAGCAGGATGCCCCAGTCCTTGCCTCCTGGCGTGCCTGACAGAACCGCCTGTGGCGGATAAAGCGTCCAGCCGGCCCCCGTCGGGCCGCCGGGCGCAAAAAAACCGGCGGCGAGGATCAGAACGGCCAGCAGATAGATCCAGTAGCTCAGCATGTTGGCGTAAGGGAACACCATGTCGCGCGCGCCGACCATCAGCGGAATGAGGTAGTTGCCGAAGCCGCCGAGGAAGAGCGCAGTCAGCAGGTAGATCACCATGATCATGCCGTGCATGGTGATGAACTGATAATAGTGATCGGCATCGAGGAAGGTGAAATAGCCGGGAAAGGCGAGCTGAATCCGCATCAGCCAGGAGAGCACCAGCGCCACCAGACCGATCGAGATGGCGGTCACCGAATATTGCACGGCGATGATCTTGGCATCCTGGCTGAATACATATTTCGTCCACCAGCTATGCGGATGATAAAGCTCGACATCCTCGACTTCAGCGGGCGGGATGACATCTGCGCCGCCGGACGGAATCTCGACCATGATATCTCCTCCCTTTCCCCGCCGGTTCAGTTTGCCGGCGGCGGCTCTCCCGATGACGCCGTCAGCTGGGTGAATGTCTGCTGCTGCCCGAGCCAGGTCTGATAGTCCGCGTCGTTGTCGACCACGACGGTGCCCCGCATCTGCGAGTGGCCGACGCCGCAAAGTTCGGCACAGAGGATCTCGAAAGTGCCCGTTCGCGTCGGCGTCAGCCAGAAATAGGTCACCATGCCCGGGATCATGTCCATCTTGGCGCGGAATTCCGGCACGTAGAAATCATGAAGCACATCAACCGAGCGCAGCAGGATATGCACCGGTTTGCCCACGGGCAGATGCAGTTCGCCCCCTTCGACGATGATATCGTCGAGGCCGCTTGCATCGTTCTTGTCGAGGCCGAGCGGATTTTCCGGGGTGACGTCGCGCGTTTCGGCGCGACCGAGCTTTCCGTCCGCACCAGGCAGGCGGAAGCTCCACAGCCATTGCTGGCTGACGACTTCGATCGATGCGGCATCGGCCGGCACGGATATGAACTGGTTCCACACGATGAGGCCGGGGGCCAGCATGGCTGCCACGCCAACCGCCGTTCCCGAGGCGAGCATGACCTCCAGCCTGCGGTTCTCGGGCTCGTAATGCGCCCGATTGCCCGGCTTGTGGCGGAAGCGGTAGACGCAATAGGCCATGAAGGAAATCACCGCCACGAAGACGATGCCGGTGATCCAGAAGGTGATGACGAGGGTGCTGTCGATATAGGTCCAGTTGGACGCGATCGGCGTCCACCACCAAGGGCTCAGCACATGGAACAGCACGGAGCCGACGACAATCAGGACGAGGATCAGCACGACAGCCATTTCCGCTCCTCCTCGAGCAGGTTGACCGTGAAACCGCATTCCGTAAAAAGTCCGTGTTTATTATCGCACAGATAGAAAATATCGGCAATTACGGCGATTTAGGCATCGCCAAACGGCCGCACCCCGTCATTTGGAGTATTGCTTCTCATTGGGAATATTGCTTGAGGTAGGCGACGAGATTGGTGATTTCCTGATCATCCTTCACTCCGACGAAGGCCATCTTCGTCCCCTTCACCTTTGCTTTCGGATTGTGCAGGTAGTCACGCAGCGTCGCCTCGTCCCAGACGAGGCCACCCTCGCCGGCCGCCTTCATACCGCTCGAATAGGCAAAACCCGGATGCGTTCCGGCCTTGCGGCCGAACAGCCCTTTCAGCGACGGACCGACCTTGTTCGTATCGGAATCGACGACATGACAAGTCGCGCACTTCTTGAAAACGGTGGCGCCGGCCGTCGCATCTCCTTCCTGCGCCCCGGCGCCTGCAGGAAAAAGGGCAATGACGGATGTGGCGATCAGCAAAACAACACGGTAGTCCACGGCAAACCTCATCCTCCTCAAGGTCGCCAGCCACTCTCACCCTCCACGATCATTCGCGCGGGGGTGGTGGTTGCTATGGGATAAAGTTAGTCCTTCGCGGCTGCAAGTCAATCGCTTCCGCGTTTGCGCGGGACTACTCATCACCTCGCGCCGCCGTTCATGACGCCGCTCTGGCAAATTCGCCCTGCTCGACCAATACCCTCACGACTTCCAGGAAGCGCTCGCCGCTGGCTGACAATGTAGGCGGGTGCCACGCCGCCGCGATCGGCAGGGATGGCGGCGGCGGGAGGACAGGGCGATAGGCAACACCCGGTCGGGTCGCCCTCCCGATGCTGGAGGTGACGAAGCCCAGACCGGTTCCGGCCGCGACGAGTCCAACCAATGTGGTCATAGGCGTCACCTCTTGGACAATCCGGGGACTGATCCCCTCGGCAGTGAAGAGGGCAATCACCCGGTCGTAAATACCGGGGCCGATACTCCGCGGTGCAATCAATAGCGGCTCGTGAGCAAGATCGGCGACGCGGATGACCGCCTGCTCCGCTAGCCGGTGCGTCGCCGGAAGCGCCAGAACGAACGGCTCGTCCGGCAGGGCGTAAAGAATGAGATCCCGCGAAACCGGCGGATGCAGCACGCCGAGGTCGATGTCACCCGACGCAAGCGCGGCTTCCACTTTGGGCGAACTCATCTCGATGAGATCGACCTCGACTTGCGGATGACGGATACGAAACGCCTGCACCGCTTCCGGCAGAACGCCGTAAAAGGCGATCGGCGTAAAGCCTAGCCGCAAGCGCCCGACCTCGCCGCGCACCGCCCGCAGCGCTTCGGCCTTCGCCATGCTGGCGTGCCGCACCGCTTCGCGGGCTGGGCCGAGGAAGGCCGCGCCCGCCGGCGTCAGCGCTACCCCGCGCCTGTCACGCTCGAAAAGATCGGCTCCGACCTCGCCTTCCAGCGCCCGTATCCGCTGGCTGAGCGCCGGCTGTGTCAGGTTCATCCGTTCCGCGGCGCGGCGAAAATGCAGGTCTTCGGCAACGGCCACGAAACAGGCGAGCGTACGAATATCCAGGATACCCTCCTAATGCAAAACGCCTATCACAGGCGGCTTAATTCCAATTGGAGAATTATCAGCATCGGCGGCATTTTTAAGGACCGCCAACAAGGGAGCAGTGTTATGAACGGACCAATCCTCGCCGCTGCGACGTTCGCCATCGCCTTTAGCCTTGCCGCGCCCGATAGCACGCAAGCGGCCGGGGGCGCAAAAGCAGCTTCTGAGATTCTCGGCCGTGTTTCTGCAAGTCGGATCGCCGTCATCTCCGACGGCGATTTCCTTGCCCAAACCTATGGCACCGCTGAGCTTGCACCGCGAGAAGCAGGCTATCGCGACCTGCTGACTATCATGTCGCAAGCTGAGAACAAGATCGTCACTCGCTCGATACCGATCTCCAATTCGGTGACCTCGGCGCCAGAAATCCTGGCACTCACCAAAGACGGGAGAACTGCTTTCGTCACGGAAAGGCTGGGGAGCGTCCGGAGGGTGGTAAAAGGATCGGCGACCTGCCGCCGGGCCGGCGGCTTTTCGCGGTCGATCTTTCGGACAGCGCCCCACGTCTCTCCGCCACGATCGAGATTGAAGCCTTTCCCGAGGCTTTGTCGATCAGCCCTGACGGAGAGAGCATCGCCGTCGTCTCTAACACGCCGGAGGCGAGCTTCGTCCAGATCGTGGCCTATCGAAACGGTCGCTTCGGCCACCTCGCTCGTTTCGACCTCGCCGACCTGGGGGTGACGGGATCCGCACCGGCCCCGCGCGGTGGCGTGACCGCGACCAACGTCCACTGGCATCCTTCAGGCCACTTCCTGGCGGTCAACATCAATACCCAAAGCCGTGTCGCCTTCTTCGAGGTCATCGGCGCCGACGACGCGCCCATGCTGCGTCCCTGGGGAATGTCGTGAAGGTCGGCGCAGATCCCTTCGTCGGGCGCTTCACGCCGGACGGGCGCCATTATCTAACCGCGAACTGGGGCCGGAACTTCGCTGCGACGAACCTGGAGGGCCGCATTCCGCAGACACCGTCGACGATCAGCGTCATCAAGCTCGCCAATCCCGCGGAATCGCATCGACCGGCACGCCACAATCTTGTCGGCGCCGCTGAGACTGACTTCTCCTCCGAGGGTATAGCCATCAGCCCGGATGGCCGGCTCGTCGCTACCGTCAATATGCGCGGCACCGCCTTCCCGCCCGGCTCGGCCCGCTTCCACCGCAACGCCAGCGTCACGCTTCTGAGCTTCGACCCGGCAACCGGTGCCATCTCCAAGCGCGCAGACTATTCCTTCGAGGGAGTCCTGCCGGAGGGCGGTGCCTTCGATCGAACAGGAGACCATTTCCTTGTCACTGTTTTTCAGGGCCATGATGGATCCCTGCCTGAGGCCGGCCCGGGGCTCGAGGTCTTCCGCGTTGAAAAAGGCGACCGGCCGACGCTCAGCCGGCTCGGCCGCGTGCCGCTGCCGCACGGCGCACATCATGTCGATCTCGCACCATAGGATGTCTGAAGTTCAACGTCGGTGACATTCCGGATGCGCTATTCCTAGCAGCCGCGAAGTCGCCTATCCCGAGCTGTCGCAAACATCAGGCAAAGCGATCGCTTTCCGTCACCAAATCTTGCGACAGCGACGATGAAGGAACGCTCCCGCGGGATGAAGCGCCCTCAGCTGCTGCCATTTGAACTACACCTCGACGGAAAGCGCCTCCTTTACCGCCAATTCGGCCATGGCAAGGGCCGCCTCCCGGGTCTTGGCGGCGGCGATGAAGCGGCCATTATGGCAAAAGCTTGCGCCCTTTATGCCGCAGGCCGCTTCCAGCTCACCATTCGCAAGTCCGGCCCAGGCCGCCGGCAGGTCGGCCCGCAGCTCGAACCCCTCGTCGCCGCGTCGAATGCCGGTTACGCACCAATCCTTTTCGCGGGGGTGGACGACGAACAGCAGATGATCGGCACCGGCCTTGACGATGGCGGGTCGGAAAGGCATTCCCCTCGGCAATTCCAGAACACGCCCCTGTCCCGCAGCCTCGATCGCCCGATAAACGATCGCCTCGGCCCGCAGTTTTGCGGCGCTCTGCGCGATCCCCGCCTCGACGAAACTGCGGGCAATGCCCAGCGCCGAGAGAAAGGCGCGATCGTCAGCCTCGGGCTCCGTCTCATCGAACACCGGTTTCAGGGTCTCGAGCAGCGCCGGCAGCGTCAAGCCCGCCAAAGGACCCGAGGGGCTGAGCGCGCCATTGTCGGTCAGGTCGATCGGCAGCACGAAACCGGTGTCGAAAGAGGCGTGGAGGGCCTCGACATGATCTTCGGGAAGACCGGAGGCTGCGAGATATTGACGGCCGTAATGCTTCCAGATCAGACCGAACGAGCTATAGGGCTGGCCATCGTCGCGCAGCGGCGCGCCGCGCTGGTGATGATCGAATACGCCTGTAGCAGAATTGTAGGCTCCGCCGACATCATAGATGATCCGGTCCGGAGCTGGCGTGATCCATTCCGGCGCCCGGCTGCGGATCAGACGCGCCTGCGGGAAAAGCCGCGTCAGGATGACGCTCGACAGCAATTCGTCGGCATGGAAACCACCGGAATGGGTGACGAGGAAATCGGGACTCATGGAAGCTATGCGCCTTGTGGTTTGTGAGGATCCGCTTGCGGGTCGGAACGAGATAGCGGTTGCCGGTCGCTACCTCAACCCCGCTTTCGCCTGCTGGGCCGAGAGGCGCGCCGGCAGCCTTGAGAAGACATTTATCAAGGCAAGGGCTTAAGGCAGCGCCGGTCCCGGTTGTGCTGTGACAAGCGCGCGGCTCGACGCTGCGCCCATATGCAGGCAGATCAGTCCGATCACGGCCAGGGCGTTGATCAAAAGAACCTCGGCGACAACTGCTGCCGAGAACGCGCCGTCGCCTGACGGAAGCACTACCGCCGCGGCAAAGAGCACACCTTCATACGCAATGAACCCGGCGGTAAAAGCGCCAGCCATGGTAACGGCTGGGCCGGTATCGAGGCGGAGCACGCCAAGTGATGCGGCGAGAGACGCAAATGTCGCGATACCGATCGTCAGCCCCCAGGCAAAGCTGTCGAAGGTCTGGGGATAGCCGAGCATGAGATATCCGACCGCCTGGTTGGCAAGCCAGGCAAGCAGCACCGCCGTTATCGCCATCTGCCTGGGAAGAGCGACCGCCGAGACTGCCGCCAGGGCAACGAAAGGCGTGATGCAGGCGAAAAGCAGGCTGAGAGCGACGCTGGCGCCAGCAATGACCGTGACCCAGGCGGCGGCGAAACCGGGAGCAACCGGGCGCAAAGGAAGCTGATTTCGTTCGAGCATTTCAAAACTCCGTTCGACCGGGCGCGCACACCTTACAGCGCAACGCGTCCTGTCGGACGCGCAAAGGACGCTGTAGCACCTTGAAACTGCGCATCATGCTTTCCGAACACCGATTCCGATTTTCGGAAAGCATGATGCAATAGGAAATCATAGGCCAGTCCGGGAAAAAGGCCAGCCAGTTCATGACGGCCTCGCCTCCTCGTCGCCTCCATCATAAGGCATCCAGCGGGATCTTCAGATACCGGCGGCCGTTCTCCTCTGGTTCCGGCAGCCGGCCGCCGCGGATATTGACCTGCAGCGCATGCAGCATCAGCTTCGGCTTGGGCAGTGTGCGGTCGCGCGCCTGACGCAGTGCGACGAAACCTGCCTCGTCTATGCCTGCAATATGCGCATTAGCGCGCTCTTGCGCTGCGACCGTGCTTTCCCAGCGCGGGTGACGGCCGCCCGGCTGGTAATCGTGGCCGGAAAAGAGCCGGGTCTCCTCGGGCAGCGACAGGATCGCCTGGATCGAGTGCCAGAGGGCGGTCGCACTGCCGCCGGGAAAATCCGTTCGCGCCGTCCCCGAGTCCGGCGTGAAAATCGTATCATGGACGAAGGCAGCATCGCCGATCACATAGGTCACCGATGCCAGCGTATGGCCGGGCGAAAACATCACATGGCCGGTAAGATCGCCGATTTCGAAAGTGTCGCCATCGGCAAAGAGCCGGTCCCATTGCGATCCGTCGGTTGCAAGCGTTGGCCAGTTATAGATCTCTTTCCAAAGCCTCTGCACATCGTTGACATGGACGCCGATCGCAGTTGGCGCGCCCGTCTTTTCCTTCAGATAATGGGCGGCGGAGAAGTGATCGGCATGCGGATGCGTGTCGAGGATCCACTCCACAGTCATCCGCTCGCCCTCGATGTAGGCAAGCATGGCATCGGCGTTCATCGTTCCCGTCGCGCCCGACATCTCGTCGAAGTCGAGCACGGGATCGATGATCGCACAGCGTTTCGTCGCCGGATCGGTGACGACATATTGCACGCTGCAGGTGCGGGGCTCGAAGAAGGCCTTCACCTGAGGCCGTGGGCTCGCCGCCTTTTCCAGCCAGCGGCGGGCGCCGGCAAGATCGAAGCCGAGGCTCTCGCCGAAGGTCTGGACATCCGCCGCCTTCATCCGCCCTTCGAGCACCTCGCCCAGCACATAGAGCGTCAATGCCCGCGTACCGCTCTTGCAATGGGCAACGACCGGCCCCTTAGCCTCAGCCATCGCCGACTGAAAGCCGCGGATGTCGGCCTCCGTAATCTCGTTCCCGTTCACCGGCACGAAACTGTAGGAGAGCCCCGCGGCGGCGGCGGAAATCTTTTCCGCCGCATTGCCTGGCTGGCCCGGCTCCTCGCCATCTGGCCTGGCATTAATGACCGCTGCGAAGCCCTGCTTGGCAAAATCGGCAAAATCGGCTGAATCTGGCTGTCCCGCCACCGATATCCGCTCATTGACCCTTACGGGCATCATCGAAGCCTCCGCGCCGCCCATGCAGCGGTATCGCATGTATAGCGGTACAATCTCACAAGTATATTGCCGAGCGCAAGAATAGACGATTCTGCTCTCGCGCCTGGCTCTTCAAAACGACAGCGTCGCCGCCCCTTGCTTGATCTCCGCATGCATGGCGCTGGCGCCAACGATGACGACGCCGTCGAGCAGATCTTCCTGCGCGTAACCGCGGGAGGTCACGCAGGGTGGGCAGGCCCAAATCGTGCCGCCGCGCTGCTGGAAATTCTCGATCAGACTTGACAGCGGGTCGAGCGGCGGCACATGCGTCATCCGCTGGCCGCCCTTCCGCACCAGGTCAATGGCAGCGCTCGTGAGGAACACCGAAACCCTCAGTCCGGCGGTGATGCCGCCATTGGCAATGGTAAAGGCGACGGAGGATAGTTCGGAATCGATGCCCTTGGTGACGAGTACGACCAGTTTGTCGCTTGGCGTTTGCATAGTATTCTCCTGTGAGCTGACGTTCCATCTCAGCGAAGCTGTCCGCTTGGCCTGAACAAGATCATGATAGGAGGATGCGCGGGGCGCGTATTTGGCCGGAATGCTTGAAGCCTTGCCCGAAAATCCAGCTGCTCAGGGTGTCATACGTGACGACGTGCTTTCGGCGCTGCTTTCGACCATCCGCCTTTCCGGTGCGCTGCAGTTCTGCTTTATGCCGACGGGCGACTGGCAGACCGATGCGGCGCCATCCCTGTCGGGCCTCTCGGGCAAGGCCTTCGGCACCATGCCCTTTCACATCGTCGTCGCCGGAAACTGCTGGCTGAAAACGGAGGGCGAAGAGACCGATCTCGAAGCCGGCGACGTGCTGGTGTTTCCCTTCGGCACCGGACATCAACTCGGCGCGGGCAAAAATGGCATGCTCGTGTTGCCGACGCGCGACCTGCCTGAGAAACCATGGCGTGAAATTCCGGTGCTGCGTTATGGCGAGGCGGCACAAGGGGTAAGGTTGCTCTGCGGCTATCTGCAGTGGGACGGCTTGAGCTTTGGACCTCTGCGCCAGTCGCTGCCGAAGCTCATCCATGTGAGAACCCGTGTCGCCAATGACGGCGATTGGCTGCGCGCCACCATCCGCCAGATGGTCGAGGAGGTCGACCGGCCACGCGCCGGCGGCGTCTCGATGTTGCCGCGGTTGACGGAGCTCATCTTCATCGAGATCCTGCGCCACCAGATCAGCATGACCGCGCCAAAGGCAGCAGGCTGGCTCGCCGCGCTTGCCGACCCCGCCCTCTCGCGCTGCCTTTCCCTGATCCATGGCGATCCCGGCCGAGACTGGTCCCTGGAACAATTGGCAGCGGCCGCCGGCCTCTCGCGCAGCGCGCTCGCCGACCGATTCCAGGCCATCCTCGCCATCTCGCCCATCCGCTATGTCAGGGACTGGCGTCTCACTCTCGCCAGCACGGCGCTCGCCACCACCGCCCGGCCCATTGCGGCCATCGCCTGCGACGCCGGCTATGCCACCGAAGCCGCTTTCAACCGGGCCTTCTCCCGCGCCTTTGCCACTCCGCCGGCGGCATGGCGGGCGATGGTCCGGAGCTGAACAACCCGGCCGGCCGAGTCCTGCTGGTCAGTGCGGTTGCGGTCGAATCGATCATCTCTCTCCCATTCCGGTTCCCGTCATGATTGACGCCTCGTCCCGAGCCTGTCACGCTCATCTTCCGATGGCAATGTGCGGCAGCCGCCATCGATTCTTTCGACCGCTCGACATAGCACATGGCCTCCGATTATCGTCGGCAGGAACGAACCGGATACGTTTCTAAATGCCTTACGGGATCAGCCTCAAATGTCTTAACGACACCGCCTCATCGGTTTTCAAGCTCTGGGATGAAGCCGCAGCATTCGAAGAGGCGGCCTCGATGCGGGCTTTGCATTATCCGCCTCATATCACCCTCGCCGTCTATCAGGAGATTGCCATCGATCGCTTGGCAGAGGCAGCAGAACGTGTCTTCCGGGTCCGTCCTGCCGTTACGTCAAGTTTTTCGGGCATTGGTTACTTCGAGAACGAATTGCTTATCTTATGGGCGCGGCCGAACTACGACGAGCAGCTCTTCCAACTGCATGCGGAACTTCACCGGGAAGTCGATCCCGCCCATTGTCATGCGCACTATCGGCCCGGCAACTGGGTGCCGCATTGCACGATCGCCACCAAAATCCCGAGGGCAAAATCGCAGGCAGCGATCAACTGGGCAAATCGAAACCGGATGCAATTCTCGGTCACTTTCGATGCCGCAGACTGTGTGCGATTTCCGCCCGTGGAGGTCCTGAGCCAAACCGGGCTGGCATCGCAATGATCGCAAAGTCAGCAAAAAGCCCCGCCAATCATTCATGGGGCTGCTCATGCTGAAAATCGGCCGGCATTAAGACCTAGGAGGAATCGATGATCACCTTCTGCCAATCTAAGGCTTGCGCAACCAACATGCCTGCCGAGAATCTCCCGCCTGCCCTGTTCTCGTCCGGAAGCCAGATAGCTCTACCTTGCCATTGGAGGACCGCTCCCCGCCTGTGGCATAAGTCAAGCAGCAGATCGCGCTGAACCGTAGCCTTGGGCGAAGCCCGCGCCCCAGGATCACGTCGTCACAATGCATTCACCTCAAGCGCGGATGGGTGAAATCAATCCTGGCCCTGCAAGCGATCTATCACCTGCAGCAACAGATCGGCGCAAACCTTCATTGGTTCGTCCTCCGCGCATTTCAGGTCTATCCGGGTATCTCCATCCTCGATCTCGAAGTGGGCTGCCTTGGTCTGCGGCGGCATGCGATGACCTCGGTAACCATGAAAGCCCATGCCGCCTCTCGAACCATGCCACCGGTCGTCGGGACGGTCTCGGGACGGCTCATCCGAGCCGCGACGCATACTCCCCTCGTTATCAGGCGCCGACGGCGGAGGTGGCGACACGGGCTCGGTCGCTGCGGGCGGCTCCACGGCGGGTGGTGAGGCGGGTGGTGAGGCGGGCGGCTGTTGGGCGAATGCGGTGGCGGCCGATGCTGCAAGGGCTAGACCGGATAGCAAAAATCTTTGCATGGGGATGTTCCTTTCAGAGAAGACGCATGCCTGTAAACACCGCGGCGCGACTTTGGTTCACACGCCGTTGGAGCTTGTGATCGAAATCAGCAACGCTGCCGGACCTCTCGCATGAAAGGACGCCACTGCGGTCAGAGGAAACGCCATGCGCTTGCCGGCTGTCTCGGATTTGCCAACAAAGAGCTGACAAGAACTTCGCGCTGCTTAAGGCCGCCATCGCTTCTTTCGCCTCGCCTCTGCCTTGTTGGGCGACTATGCTCGACGCCGATTCGCTGTCCGCGACGAGGGCGTGCGGAAACGACATATCAAAGGAGAGTGCGATGACGGACGCCAAGAGCGGCATTACCGGGCTGCGGCCGCAAATCACTGTGGTCGGCGTCGGCGGCGGCGGCGGCAATGCGATCAACAATATGATTGCGGAAAAGCTCGCAGGCGTCGAATTCGTCGCAGCAAATACCGATGCCCAGGTTCTCGCTACCTCTAAAGCGTCGCGCCGCATCCAGCTCGGCGCCAATGTGACGGAGGGCTTGGGAGCCGGTTCTCTGCCGGAAGTCGGTCATGCGGCGGCAGAAGAATCGATCGACGAGATCATGGACCACCTTGCCGGGTCGCACATGTGCTTCGTCACCGCCGGAATGGGCGGAGGAACGGGCACCGGCGCAGCCCCCGTCATTGCGCGCGCCGCACGCTCGGCCGGCATCCTGACCGTTGGCGTCGTCACCAAGCCCTTCACTTTCGAGGGCAATCGCCGCATGCGGACGGCGGAAGCTGGCATCGAGGCGCTTCGTCAGGCCGCTGACACCGTTATCGTCATTCCCAATCAGAACCTCTTCCGCATCGCCGATGCGAAAACCACCTTCGCCGATGCTTTCATGACGGCCGACCGGGTGCTCTTTGCCGGCGTCGGCTGCATCACCGACCTCATCGTCAAGGAAGGCCTGATTAACCTCGATTTCGCCGACGTTAAGTCGGTCATGCAGGGAATGGGCCGTGCCATGATGGGCACCGGCGAAGCCGCCGGCGAAAGCCGGGCGATGAAGGCGGCGGAGGCGGCAATCGCCAACCCGCTTCTGGACGACATCTCGATGAGGGGCGCCAGGGGCGTGCTGATCTCGATCTCCGGCGGCTCGGATATGACCCTGTTCGAAGTCGACGAGGCGGCAAGCCGTATTCGCGACGAAGTGCAGGACGACGCCGATATCGTCGTCGGCGCGATTTTCGACCGCAGCCTCGACGGCAAATTCCGCGTCTCGGTGGTGGCGACCGGCCTGGAAGGGAACTCTCTCTCCGCGTCCCCTTCTCACGCCCCCGCCGAACCGATCCAGACGCGTACGCTGCAGTAAGCGGCCGCAGTTTACCGGCCGGTTTGCCAGACACTGGCCGGATAAACATCGCTCCCAAAATGCAGAAGAATACTGCGACGCATACTTCGAGACTCCGCCCCTCAGGCTGTGCACCTCAGCATGAGGGGCATCGGAGGATGCCGCGTCAAAACTCAAGAGAGCCTCCGCGGAAATTGAGAGAAATTTGAAAAACCTGTTTATATCAGTCGCATTATCCCTAACAACGGCTCTCCTTTCGAGCTGCACGACAACCTCCGAGGGCTTCCGGCAGCAGTCCCTGTCAGTCACGGTGCGCAGCGGCGTCAGAACGCTGGTGGCCAAGAACTGGCATATCGCCGACGACTGCCGCCAGATCGACTATCCCGCCATGGATGTGGTCGAAAAGCCGAAACACGGGCGTCTCGAAATCGTCCATGAACCGCTCTTCCCCAAGCTCGACGGAAAAACTTCGAAATGCGAAAGCGTCAAGATTAACGGCGTCGTCGGCTATTATACGGCTGACAAGGGCTACACCGGTAGCGACCGGCTCGTCATCCGCTCACCTTACGAAGAGGGGAAGACAGAGGAAGGTGTATTGAGCGTGAAGGTAGTCAATTAAAGGCGTCTGCCGCCCAGTACCGGCTGTCTCATCCGACCAATCCCCGGATCTTCGCCGCATCCTCGGCCGTCGTCGGATTGTACACCACCATGCTGAGATCCGGCCGGCCGTCCACCTGGAAGGCGGAATATTCGAAAGAGAGCGGTCCGAGCACCGGGTGCTTGATGTGTTTGGCGCCCTCGCCGTGGGTGCGAACGTCGTTGTCACGCCACATGGCCCGGAATTCCGGGCTCTTCCGGCAGAGCTCGTCGACCAGCGGCTCCACCTCGGCGGCAGCGCCTGCGCGTGCCGCATCCACCCGGAAGGCGGCGACGACGAAGCGGGCCACACTTTCCCAGTCGTATTGGGCGGCGCGCACGCGTGGATCGAGGAAGATGAAGCGCAGCACGTTGCGCTCTTCGGGCGGCAGTGCGCCGTAGTCGGTGAGTAGCACAGTCGCGGCCCGGTTCCAGGCGACCACGTCCCAAATTGCGGTGCGGATTAGTGCCGGGCTGGGGTCAAGCGCGTCAAGCACACCCTGCAGCCGCGGCGTGACACCAGCTTGCCCGCGGTAGCGCACCTCAGGCGGGCGGCCGAGACCGATGAGGAAGAGGTGCTCGCGCTCGATATCCGTCAGCATCAGCGCCCGCGCAATTCGGTCGAGCACATCGGCGGACGGCGCGCCGCCGCGGCCTTGCTCCAGCCAGGTGTACCAGGTCGCACTGATATTGGCGCGGCTCGCCACCTCCTCCCGGCGCAGGCCGGGTGTGCGGCGTCGCTCGCCAGCAAAGCCGAGGGCGGCGGGATCAAGCCTGGCACGGCGGTCCCTAAGGTAGGCGCCGAGCCGGTTCTCGAAGGCGGCAAATTCGCTCATCCTATTAGCCACTATACCATGATAAAGTCACTACTTTACCATGATAGCACTTTGCTCGATATCTGTCTCCGTCACATTAGGAGAAATCGACATGCGCGTATTCGTCACCGGAGCCACCGGCTGGGTCGGCTCGGCCGTCGTAAAGGAGTTGATTGCGGCTGGCCATCAGGTTCTCGGCCTCGCTCGGTCGGATAAGGGAGCGGCGGATCTGGCGGCTGCCGGTGCAGAGGTCCAGCGCGGCACGCTAGAGGACCTGGAGGGCCTGAAGCGCGGCGCGGCTGGGGCCGATGGTGTCGTCCACACGGCCTTCAACCATGATTTCTCGAAATTCGCGGAGAATTGCGTCGTTGACCGGCGCGCCATCGAGGCTCTCGGCGAAGCACTTCAGGGCTCCAACCGCCCGCTGCTCGTCACGGCGGGCCTCGGCCACGCGCCAGACCGCATCGGCATCGAAAAGGACCCGCCGATGCCAACGACGCAGAAATATCCCCGCGCCTCCGAAATCACTGCGGTATCTCTTGTCGCCCGTGGCGTACGCGCTTCCACCGTCCGGCTGCCACCCTCGGTGCACGGCCATGGCGATCACGGCTTCGTGCCGATCCTGATCGAGACGGCCCGACAGAAGGGCGTCTCCGCCTATATCGGCGGCGGGGACAATCGCTGGCCGGCCGTGCACCGTCTCGATGCTGCCCGCGTCTACCGCCTGGCGCTTGAACGCGGCGCCGTGGGCGGCCCTTTCCTGGCAGTCGCCGAAGAGGGCGTCCCATTCCGGGAGATTGCCGAACTCATCGGCCGGCGGCTTGATGTGCCGGCCGTCTCGCTGCCACGGGAAGAGGCAGCTGAACATTTCGGCTGGTTCGGGATGTTTGCAGGCTTAGACGTGCCGACCTCCAACGCCCACACCCGCGCGCTCCTCGGCTGGCAGCCGACAGAACCCGGCCTGCTCGCTGACATCGACCATCCGGCTTATTTCGGCCGTTAACTTAAGGCGAACGGAATGAGGCGGTGCGCCAAAAGCTCAGCGCATCCGCCCCTCGTTCGTATCGGCGGGATCGTAGTTGATGTCCCAGTCCTTCTCAGGCTTCTTCTTGCCCGGAGGGTTCTTGTTCACCGTTGCATCCTCGGAGCCGGTGATCACCGTCGGCTTTGCGCTCGCCACGCCGCTCGCTTTCCGGTCGGCTTGGGATCTGGCGAACTGGCCGGCCGCGTCCTTTTTCCGATCGGCCATGTCATTCACCCTTCTGCTTCAGCGCATCGGAAATGTCGCTCATCTCCGGGTCGCGATTGTTTTCGCCGTTGGCGTCGCGGTTTTTGTCCGGATCGTCCTTGGGTTTCACGTAGCCGCGCGGAGTGTTTCCTTTCGGTCCTTCCCAGCGGGGGGACTGATCGGTGGTGCCCGGAGGCCCGTCCTTGGGAGTTGTCATGCCCATCGTCGTTTCTCCTAGTTGAGTAGGGAAAACCGCCAAGGCCAGGAAGTGTTCCGGCAGAAAATATGGAACTGTGTCGGCCCCCACCGGTTGGTGAGAAGTCGTGAACCTCGAAAAAGGAGCCGAACATGAGCAAGACCAACGTTCGTGAACTTCAAAAACGTGCAGAACAGCAGGTCAGGAACACCAGCGCCGGCGGCCACCTCGGCGGCACCTATTTCGGCCAACAACCGGACGGAAAAACAGCGTCGGACACCACCAACGACAGCGCCAAGGCAAGGCCGAACGATGGGAGCAATTGAAGTCGGCACGCTGCCGCAACGCGTGTGAAGTGACGCTATCGACCGCCCGATGAGTCTTGTGCGCCCAGCGCGCTCGGCGCACAAAGCTCCCGGGAGGTCCTCGTCAGGCCCCAGCGCGGTAATGAGGTAGAGTTCGGCTGCTGTCGGAAAAGTGCCTCATCGTCTGCGAGCCCCGTGAATCCTGGTCGTGATCACAGACCGCCTCAGCCAAACAGGAAGTCACCCGAGTTGAAGTTTGCAAGCCCGCCAAGGGTGGTGATGTTGTCGAATTCAGCAACCAGCACCGCGCCGCCGGCTGAACTTGGGTTCTGATCGTAGTAGACTGCCGCATGGCCGAGATCCGTATTGTGGAACACGAACAAAGCCCCTGTGGTGATGTTGCTGTAACCATTGATGGTGCTCTGGACCGTTGCGTTCGTGACACTCACGTCCGTTTTGACGGCCACCTCCGTTCCGGCAACATTGATCGTGCCGTTGTTCCCCACCTTCACATTGTCAACGCTTATATCGTTGTTGCCGACCGCGAACTCGAACGTGCCGCCTCCAACGTCCAACTGGAACCTGTCCACGGTTGTGCTATTCGTCCCAGCGTTGAAGTCAGTCATATGGTTCGTGGTGTTGGCAAACTTCTGGAAAAAGAAAGTGTCATTTCCCACGCCCCCGGTCAGGGTATTATTGCCGACACCACCGTTGAGGGTGTCGTTGCCGTCTTGGCCGAAAAGAGTGTCGTCACCTCCGAGCCCAAACATCATATCGTTACCGCCACCGCCGTAGAGCACATCGTCGCCCGTCCCACCGCTCGGATTGTCGACTGAATTGCCATTACCACCGGTGATCATCGTGAACGTCTCGGTCTTTTCGAAGGCCGGCCCCATCGGATCACCGGTCTGCGTTGCCGTTACCGTCACTGAAAATGTGCCGTTCGTTGATAGCGCATCCGAATTAAGCGTATTGCCGGTTATCGAAAACAAGCCCGGATTCGACTGCGAAGCAATGCTGAAGCTGAATCCACCTGCGTCGGGATCAGTCGCCGACAGCAGACCACTGAACTCGAAATTATTGAAGTTGACGCTGTCCGCCGGAACGACGGGCGTCAGCTTAATGTCAGTCGGTGCCTGCCTAGCTGGCCCATCATCTGCGCCGGTGATGGCGACGACGACATTGTGGCTGGCCGTGCCGTCGAGCGAGCTGACGCTCAGCGTGTCGCTGACGGCGTCGCCCTGGTTGAGCGCCTGCGTCGCGGCCCGGTTATTGTCGAGCGTATAGGTCCAGCTGCCGGTGGCGGCATTGAAGCTGAAGCTGCCATAGATGCCGTCGAGTGAGGCCGGGGCGGCAAACACCGCCTCGCCGTCGTCGACATCGCTGACCGTCAGCTTGCCGGAGGCATTCGGATCGCCGCTGCCGGCCGCACCCGCCTCGACCGTCGCCCGGTCGTCGGTGACCGTCGCATCGACGACGATCGAAGCCGCATCGTTGGCGCCGGTGATGGCGACGACGATATTGTGGCTGGCCGTGCCGTCGAGCGAGCTGACGCTCAGCGTGTCACTGACGGCGTCACCCTGGTTGAGCGCCTGCGTCGCGGCCCGGTTATTGTCGAGCGTATAGGTCCAGCTGCCGGTGGCGGCATTGAAGCTGAAGCTGCCATAGATGCCGTCGAGCGAGGCCGGGGCGGCAAACACCGCCTCGCCGTCGTCGACATCGCTGACCGTCAGCTTGCCGGAGGCATTCGGATCGCCGCTGCCGGCCGCACCCGCCTCGACCGTTGCCCGGTCGTCGGTGACCGTCGCATCGACGACGATCGAAGCCGCATCGTTGGCGCCGGTGATGGCGACGACGACATTGTGGCTGGCCGTGCCGTCGAGCGAGCTGACGCTCAGCGTGTCACTGACGGCGTCACCCTGGTTGAGCGCCTGCGTCGCGGCCCGGTTATTGTCGAGCGTATAGGTCCAGCTGCCGGTGGCGGCATTGAAGCTGAAGCTGCCATAGATGCCGTCGAGTGAGGCCGGGGCGGCAAACACCGCCTCGCCGTCGTCGACATCGCTGACCGTCAGCTTGCCGGAGGCATTCGGATCGCCGCTGCCGACCGCACCCGCCTCGACCGTCGCCCGGTCGTCGTTGACCGTCGCATCGACGATCGAAGCCGCATCGTTGGCGCCGGTGATGGCGACGACGATATTGTGGCTGGCCGTACCGTCGAGCGAGCTGACGCTCAGCGTGTCGCTGACGGCGTCGCCCTGGTTGAGCGCCTGCGTCGCCGCCCGGTTATTGTCGAGCGTATAGGTCCAGCTGCCGGTGGCGGCATTGAAGCTGAAGCTGCCATAGATGCCGTCGAGCGAGGCCGGGGCGGCAAACACCGCCTCGCCGTCGTCGACATCGCTGACCGTCAGCTTGCCGGAGGCATTCGGATCGCCGCTGCCGGCCGCACCCGCCTCGACCGTCGCCCGGTCGTCGTTGACCGTCGCATCGACGACGATCGAAGCCGCTTCGTTGGCGCCGGTGATGACGACGACGATATTGTGGCTGGCCGTGCCGTCGAGCGAGCTGACGCTCAGCGTGTCACTGACGGCGTCACCCTGGTTGAGCGCCTGCGTCGCGGCCCGGTTATTGTCGAGCGTATAGGTCCAGCTGCCGGTGGCGGCATTGAAGCTGAAGCTGCCATAGATGCCGTCGAGTGAGGCCGGGGCGGCAAACACCGCCTCGCCGTCGTCGACATCGCTGACCGTCAGCTTGCCGGAGGCACTCGGATCGCCGCTGCCGGCCGCACCCGCCTCGACCGTTGCCCGGTCGTCGGTGACCGTCGCATCGACGACGATCGAAGCCGCATCGTTGGCGCCGGTGATGGCGACGACGATGTTGTGGCTGGCCGTGCCGTCGAGCGAGCTGACGCTCAGCATGTCGCTGACGGCGTCACCCTGGTTGAGCGCCTGCGTCGCCGCCCGGTTATTGTCGAGCGTATAGGTCCAGCTGCCGGTGGCGGCATTGAAGCTGAAGCTGCCATAGATGCCGTCGAGTGAGGCCGGGGCGGCAAACACCGCCTCGCCGTCGTCGACATCGCTGACCGTCAGCTTGCCGGAGGCATTCGGATCGCCGCTGCCGGCCGCACCCGCCTCGACCGTCGCCCGGTCGTCGCTGACCGTCGCATCGACGACGATCGAAGCCGCATCGTTGGCGCCGGTGAGCGAAATCGTGACATTTGCCTCGCTCAGCGTGCCATTGCCGAGTCGTATCGCGTAGACGAAACTATCTTTGAGGATTTCACCGGCAGACAGCGTGTTGATATCCGCGCCCGAGCCCGCGATGCCGCTTCCATCGCTAAGACGGTATTCGATCTTTCCATTGTTGATCCTGACCCAATTGCCGAGCAGGGTCTTCTCCCAGGCAGATGCCCCATTCGCTCCGACGTCTTTCGCAAGCAGCTCATAGTCGGTGGTAATTGGATTGCCGTCTCCATCGTCGACGGAGAACAGGGATTTGGCATTCCCGCCAAGATCATTCGACATCACGTCGAGGGTTATGGTTTTGGTAGCCGCGTTGTAGAGCTGGAGACTGAGCAGCTGGTCTTCCGTCCAAATGTAAGAGTCATCCGTCGCCTGTGGCGTATTGGCGAAAGAAATCGTGCTGCCACCGCCGCTGCTTTGCGTACCCATCAGAATACCCCCACAAACAACACAAGTAAACCAGCACTGATTCAAGTTTATAAAACCGGCCGGAAGCGCGAAAACGCACCGCCGCGCCGATATTTATCGGCAACAACGCCAATTTTTCTTAGATCAAAACCGGAATACTCCCCACTCCTAATAAAGTGTTAACATATATACTGTGAAATGGAAGGCGATTTTCTTGCGACAGTTAATTTCTGGCCGAGTTCGCTGCGAGAGAGGCCTCTTGTCGGCGGGGCACGCGCGCGACGGCGATCGCCGAGGCTGAAATCGCAGAGCTCAGGCCTAATGAGCAATGGGGTGCGACGGCGTGCGCGAGGCGTTGACGAAGCGAGGGAAATTTCAGAGCGTTTCCCCTTTTCCTCGATCAGGTCAGCATCGGCTGAGTCCACGCCGATCACTTCATCGACATGTCATGAAACTTCTAGCCCCGGATCGGCTTTCTACCAACGAAACCAAACAAGGAGCTCCAAATGTCCGGCGAAGCCGAAAACAATGCCAATACCGCGATTGTTCCAGTTCAGAACGCGTCAGCAGCCGAACAAGCCGCTACCGCGTCCGTGCTCGAAGACATGCAGAAAGCACTCCCGGAGACTCGCCAGCCGGGACAGGCGGTCGCGCTGTTTTCCTGGGAGCTCGATCCACAGGAAACGGCCAGGCTGATCTCTGAGGCGATGACACTGCCGATGGTCTTGTGGTCGACTGGCATATCCCTGACCTATTCCCTCTGGCTGTCTTCGCTGCTTCCCGCGCGCTAGACGATCAGCACAATAAAGCAAAGCGCTCATTACTTAGAATTCGGCCGACCACCCCCAGCCCCTGCAACTCCCGCCTCTCCGCCCCCGTTCCACGGAATATTGTGGAATGACGGGCGGAGAAGTGGCAAGCGGCTGCGCGGCTCGTCTAGTCTCGCGCAGTCACACTATTCGTTGATATCCGGCTCGATGACCCGGGCAAGGTTGCGCAGAGACTCCTGCCAGCCGAGGTAGCAGGCTTCGGGCGGGATGAGATCCGGCACGCCGGCCTGGGTGATATCCACCTCGGTGCCGACCGAGACTTTCTTCAACGTCACGGTAACTTCCATTTCGCCCGGCAGGTTCGGGTCTTCGAACTTGTCCGTATAACGAACGCGTTCGCCAGGGACGAGCTCGAGAAATTCGCCGCCGAAGGCGTGGCTGTTGCCGGTCGTGAAGTTGCGGAAAGACATTCTGAAGGTGCCGCCGACGGTCGGTTCCAGGTGGTGCACGGTGCAGAGGAAGCCGTTCGGCGGCAGCCATTTGGCAAGCGCGTCAGCCTCGATGAAGGCGCGATAGACCTTCTTCGGGCTGGTCGCGAAAACGCGGTGCAGGCGTATGGTGCTTGGCATGATGGTGATCCTTTTGTAGACGGAATGAACGAGCTAAGGACGGACAAGCCCTCGCCGACCCGACACTGCGCCAAAGCTTTTCTTTAAGAAAAATCGCTCGAAGCCCAACTGCACCGCACCGCAGACACGTTTCTCCCATGCGCGTCATGCTGCGGCCTGATTGCCGAGCGCGTTGAGCAGCAGGCGTGCGGCCTGCTTCGACGAGGCCGGGTTCTGTCCGGTGATCAGCAGCCCATCCTGGACCACATGCACCGCCCAGTCATCAGTTGCTGAAAACCTAGCCCCCTGTTCTCTCAGCACGTCTTCGAGCAGATAAGGCACGACCTCGACGAGCTGCACGGCGGCCTCCTCGGAATTGGTAAAGCCGGTCACAGTGCGATCCTTCGCGATCGGCCCGCCGTCTGGCGCCTTGACATTGGTAAGGATTCCCGGTGCGTGGCAGACGAGTGCCAGCGGCTTTCCCGCCTCAAGTGTCTCCTCGATCAGTGAGTGCGCATTGCGGTCGTTCGTCAGGTCCCAAAGCGGGCCATGGCCGCCGGGGAAGAACACAGTGTCATAATCGGCCTGGTCGATGTCGGACAGCCTCAACGTGTTGGCGAGCGCAGCGGTCGCGGCCGAATCTTTTTCAAATCGCCTCGTGTCTTCCGTCTGGAATGCTGGCTCGTTGCTCTTCGGGTCGAGCGGAGGCTGGCCCCCTTTGGGCGACGCGAGTACGACCTCGGCCCCGGCGTCACGGAAGACGAAGTAAGGAGCCGCGAGCTCCTCAAGCCAGAAGCCGGTTTTTTTTCCGGTATTTCCCAGCTGATCATGTGATGTGAGAACCATGAGAATTTTCATTGCCCAGCTCCTTCGCCCGGCCGGAGGGACAAAGCCTACCGTGCCGGTTTAACGGTGAAATTCTGCCTGCAATCTCATGCTGAATTGTGAGAAATCATAGATCGGCTGCACCCGCGAAACAAGCTTTGCGTTGTGTCACTGCCTGTGCGTTTTGGCGCCCGGCTGTATGAAGAAGCAAAAATTGCCCGTAGGTTCGACCACATCGCGTTAGCATCCGAAGGACTGGAAAGTGAGCAAGCCGAATTATCGGGATATCGCCCGCCACGCCGGCGTCGGGACGGCCACGGTCGAGCGGGTCCTGAACGGACGCGGGGGCGTTCGGCCGGAACTGGTCGAGAAGGTCATATCCGCCGCGCGTCACCTGGACTATCCGCGCAAGCTTCCCGACACCCATCGCGGCCTGCTCCGGATAGAAGTGCTGATGGTTCGTCCGGAAACGAGCTTCTATCGTCGCCTATCCCACGCCTTCGAAAGGACTGCGGCGACTCTCGATCCGTTGGTGGTCGTGCACCGCAGTTTCACGGACGAGATGAATCCGGAGGCGATTGCGCGACGCATCCTCTCCACCGACCTTTCACGCGCTGGCTTGATCCTTGCCGTGCCAAGCAGCCCCCTGATCAGCGCCGCGGTGGAAAAGGTAAATTCGCAAGGCCTGCCCGTGGTCCAGGTCGTCACCCGGGCTTCCGAGCGCGTCGGGGAGTTCGTCGGCATCGACAATAATGCCGCCGGCCGGACGGCTGCGCTCTATATCAGCCGAATGGCACTTCGAACTGGGCCTGTCGTTGCGATCTGCCATCCCATCTATCAGGTGCATCGCGACCGGATCCGCGGCTTTTCGGACTATTTCGGCGATCATCCCGGCACCTCGAATTTCGAATGGCTGGGGTTCGGTGGTGATGAGGAGCGCACCAGCGCCGATCTCCTGTGGTCCGCCCTGGCGAGCTATCCGGACCTCGCCGGTCTCTACAATGCCGGCGGCGCCAACTCCGCCCTTATCGAGGTACTTCGCCGGCATCCGCGCGGCGGCGACGTGTTCTTCGTCGGCCATGAATTGACGGACTATACCCGCGCGGCGCTAGAGGACGGCATCATGGATGTCGTGCTGGATCAGGCGCCGGAGGCGCAGGCGCGGCGGGCGCTCGATCTCGTTCTGCACCGCATCGGCCTGACCGATATCAAACCGGACCAGGCACCGATCCGCTTCATCACCATCACCAAGGAAGGCCTTTGATCTAATTAGATCAAGGAAGGCTTCGCCGTTCTGAACCCCCGCTGCTAATTTCGCATCAGGGAGGCAATCCGGCGCGGCAAGAGCCGGCTGACCAAAGGCGCAAACGGCGCTCTCCCCAGCAAACATATGTGCGGGCACGGAGGCGTCCGGCGCCCGGAGGAGATGCCAATGGATGATCTGAACTTCGGCAAGCGCAACAAACGCGGCGATTGGGCGCCGGACCGGCCGGCCGAAACCGCGCCGCTTTTCGCCTTCCCGCCGCAACTGACGGCGGTCCTGAAATGGTTGCCGCACTACTTCCTTCCCTGGAATCTGATTTTTGCAGCCTCCGCGCTCGCCTATTGGGCGTGGATCATTCCCCCCGTCGCCACGATGCAGACGCTGAGCCTCGGCTGGATCGCGCGGCTTTACGCGGTGAATGCGATCTGCGTGTTTCTGTTCTACGGCGCCTTCGAACTGCATCTCTATGTTCTGAAGCGCCAGGAAAACCGCTTCAAGTACAATGGCAAGTTTCCCGGCGAACAGAGAAACAACGTCTTCTGGTTCCAAAGCCAGAACCTCGACAATATTTTGCGCACCTTCCTTTCGGGCGTCACCATCTGGACCGCCGCCGAGGTCGGCATGCTCTGGGCCTATGCCAACGGCTATGCGCCGTGGCTCGGCTTTGCGGAAAATCCCTGGACGCTGGCACTCGTCGCGCTCGTGGTTCCGGTCATCCATGAATTCCACTTCTTCTGCATCCACCGGCTCATCCACACGCCCTTCCTCTACAAATGGGTGCACTCGGTCCACCACAACTCGGTCAACCCCTCGCCCTGGTCGTCGCTGTCGATGCATCCGGTCGAGCATCTGCTCTACTTCGGCACCGCATTTTACCACCTGATCCTCCCCTCCAACCCGGTCATCATGCTCTATCAGCTGCACTATGCCGGCTTCGGGGCAATTCCCGGCCATGTCGGCTTCGACAAGATCGAGGTCGGAAGGGAGGGGCTGGTCGATAGCCACGCCTACGCCCATTACCTCCACCACAAATATTTCGAGGTGAATTACGGCGACGCCCTGATCCCGCTCGATAAGTGGTTCGGCACCTGGCACGACGGCTCGCCTGAAGGCGAGGCGCAGATGCAGGAGCGCTACCGCAGGCGAAAGGAAAAACTCGCGGCCCGCAAAGCCAGCCTGGAAGCCGGAGGCGACGCCGAATGACCTGGATCACCGCTGGCAAACTCGAGGACATCGAACAGGAAGGCGCCATCCGCTTCGACCATGGCGGGCGCACCTACGCGATCTACCGTGGTCCGGATGACAGCGTCTACTGCACTGCAGGGCTCTGCACACACGAGGCGATCCATCTCGCCGACGGGCTGGTCATTGATTTCGAGGTCGAGTGTCCGAAACATTCGGGCGCCTTCGACTATCGCACCGGTGAAGCGCTGAGGCTGCCGGCCTGCGAAAACCTGAAGACCTACCCGGCGGAGGTGGTCGACGGCGAGGTGCGCGTGGCACTTGGTTAGCCGGCACCTCTCAGAAAGGCCGGGCCTTCCAGGAAGAGAACGGGTGAGCCGCACACCAGGGGTGATGACGTGAATCAATCTGTATTTTCGGAGAACAGCATGGACGGTATCGTCATCATAGGCGCTGGCGAGTCCGGAACCCGGGCGGCCTTTGCCCTGCGCGAGGCGGGCTATCGCAGACCCGTGACGCTGGTCGGAGCCGAACCCCACCTACCCTATGAGCGGCCGCCTCTGTCGAAACCGGTCGGCGGTATGGTGCAGATGACGCCGATCTGCGCGAGAGAAGCGCTGGAGGCGGCCGGCATCTCCTATCTCGAGGGCTGCTCGGTCTCAAAACTGGATGCCGTCGCTGCGACAGTATCGTTGAGCGACGGGCGGGTGTTGGGTTACGAAAAGCTGCTGCTGGCCACCGGCGCAAGGCCGAGACGGCTTGCGTGCCCCGGCGCGGAACGCGCGCTCGACTTCCGCACCCACGCCGACGCCGAAGCGATCTTCGCCAATGTCGCGCCCGGCCGGCGAGTTGCGATCATCGGCGCAGGGCTGATCGGGATGGAGCTCGCAGCGGTCCTTCGCGGAAAGGACGTTGCGGTGAGCGTGATCGAAACCGCGCCGAAAGTTTTGGGCCGCGCCGTCCCTGCCCGCTTTGCCGACAAGCTGCATGCCCGGCATGCTGCCGAAGGTGTTCGCTTCCATCTTGATCGGACCGTTGCGGCAATCGGCGAGGATGGTGTGGTTTTGAGCGATGGCAGCATCCTACCGGCTGACCTCGTCGTCAGCGCCATCGGGGTCGTCCCTGAAATGACCTTGGCAGAAGCATCGGGGCTGGCCACGGCAAATGGAATTCTGACGGACGCATGTCTTCGCACCAGTGCCCCGAACATATTTGCCGCCGGCGATTGTGCCGCCGTGGCCCAACCCGGCGGAGGGCACATCCGCCATGAAAGCTGGCGCAATGCCAGAATGCAGGCCGAGACCGCAGCGCGGAACATGGCCGGCGCTGCCGAGACTTTTGCCTCCGTTCCCTGGTTCTGGTCCGATCAGTACGATCTTGGTCTGCAGATAGCGGGACGGCCGCAGCCCGCGCACCAGACCGTCTTGCGTACGACGGCGGAGGGAGAGCTCGAATTTTATCTCGATGATGGGCGATTGGTGGCCGTCGCGGGTCTTGGGTTCGGCAACAGCCTGGCCAAGCATATCAAGCTTGCCGAAATGCTGATCGCCGCATCTATCAGACCGGAACCGGCGGCATTGGCCGACCCGGGGGTGAACCTGAAAACCCTCCTGAAAAGCGCGCGGGCCGCATGATGCAGAAGCTCCTGATCTTCCAGTCGCTCTGGGCCATGGAACGCCGGAACACGGACGGGGTCGAGCTGAGACTCGACGACAACATCGCTGCGATCTCCGAAGCGGGCTTCGACGGCATCAGTGCGCACTATACCAGCCATGGGGATGTGATCCGCCTCAACCAAGCCATCCAGGGCACCGGCTTGAAGATCGAAGCGGTCTGCTTTCCCCGTTGCGTCGAGGATTTGCGTCTGCCGCTGGAACTTGCCGCGGCCTTTCCGGTCAGCCACATCAACCTGCAGCCGGATATCCGTCCCCGCCGGATCGACGATTGCCTGCCGCTTCTCGATGGTTGGATGCGGCTCGCCGAAGATGCGGGCATCCCGGTATTCATCGAAACCCATCGAGACAGGATGACGACGGACCTGTTCTTTACGCTGGATCTGCTTGAACGCCGTCCCGATCTGCCGCTGCTGGCCGACCTGTCGCATTTCCTCGTCGGGCGCGAATTTGCCTTTCCGGTCGATGAGGAAAATCACGCCTTCATCCGCCGCATCCTACAGAATGCACATGCCTTTCACGGCCGCGTTGCCTCGTGCGAACAGGTGCAGATTGAGATCTCCTTTCCGCACCACCGGCCCTGGCTCGACCTCTTCCTGCAATGGTGGGACTATGGCTTTCGCCATTGGCGATCACGCGCGGCTGAGGACGCCGAGCTGGTCTTTACGTGCGAATTGGGCCCCAAACCCTATGCTATCACCGGCAGAGACGGCAACGACTCCACGGACAGATGGGCCGAGGCGCTGGCGCTGCGCCAGATGGTGCGCGAGCTGTGGCCTGCCATTACCTGATCCGCAGCCGCACGAACAATCGCTCGGAAATCCGTTCTCTCGTCAGCCCTTACCGCCGCTTCTATGGTGGCGGCCAACAACTCCGTCAGATCAGTACAGGCGCGTCCACAGCTGTGGACGTGTTGGCAGAGGTTGGGGATTGTTAATCAGAAATGCCTAATGTATTTCTTAACGTGCACAAGTTGTGCGGGAGTTAAGTTGCTTTATTATCTGGTAGGACATTTGATTAGGGAGAGCCTCCGACATGCGGAAATTTCCTGCTGCCCGCTTGGCCCTCGAAAAAACGGAGCCAATAACTTCCGGCTTGATCGACCGGCTTTTGTTCTTTGACCGTGAATTCAATCCCGTTGAAGATTTGCTTGGCAGCGCGCTGCCACCTTCTGTCAAACCAGCCGCTTCTTTTTGGGAGCATTTTCCGGAGCTGGACAAGTCGGCAATCATGCTGGCTTTCCGTTCACTGGATGATAGCTCCCAGCCTTTGCGCATATCAGGCGCTCTCGGCAGCCCACATGACCTGACGATCTATCGGATTGGTGATCTGTTTGCCGTGGTCCGATCCGAGGAGCAGGTCGACGACGAGCGCGCAACCCTTTTGCATCTCGCCACCCATGATCCGCTGACAGGGCTGCCGAACCGGCGCCAGTTCAGCGAGGACCTGACCGCGCTGCTGCAGGAAACCGCTGGCTCGAGCGAGCCCCTCTCATTGATGCAGCTCGACCTCGACGATTTCAAGCCCGTCAACGATACGCTCGGGCATGCTGCTGGCGACAAGCTCCTTCAATCTGCGGCAACTCGTATCCAAGCCTGTCTTTCCCAAGATGATCAAGCCTACCGATTGGCCGGTGACGAATTCACAGTGATTTGCGTGGACGGGGGACATCCGGCCAAAGCGCACCGCTTGGCGGAAGACCTGGTTGCCGCATTCAAAAAACCCTTTACGATAGACGGCATCGCGGTCTTTGTCGGTACCAGCATCGGCATATCCACCGCGCCGTCGGACGGGACGAGTCCGGAACAGCTTATGAAGGCTTCCGACCTCGCGCTCTACGCTGCCAAGAAGGAAGGGCGCGGTCGGGCAAAAGCCTTTGACCCGACAATGCTAGAATTACTGGAGCAACGGGAACTGTTGCGGCGCAGCCTGCGCACGGCGCTCGACCAACAGCAGTTCTATGTCGAATACCAACCGATTGCCGAAGGCGGCTGCGTTGTCGGCTTCGAAGCATTGCTGCGATGGCAGCACCCCCTGCTCGGAAAAATTCCGCCGGCGGCGTTCATCCCGATGGCCGAGGCGGATGGAATGATGCCGGATATAGGTGCCTGGGTTTTGGAGCAGGCATGTCGTGAGGCGATGAAGTGGCCGGAGAACTACCTGGTCGCCGTCAATTTATCGGTGGCTGAATTCCTGACAAGCGGCCTCACCGACCGGATTTCCCATACGCTCGACCTCGTAGGACTTCCGCCCGACCGTCTGGAGCTCGAAATAACCGAAAGCGTGCTGCTCGAGCGGACCGTCAACAACATCGACACCCTGATCACTCTCAACGTGCTGGGAATACGAATTTCGCTTGATGACTTCGGCACGGAATATTCGTCTCTGAGCTATCTCAAGACATTCCCTTTCGACACGATCAAAATCGATAAATACTTTATCACCGATCTTGAGACCGACCCGAAGAGCCAGGCAATCGTCCGCTGTGTCGTGAACCTCGCGCATGACCTCGACATGCAGGTGACTGCAGAGGGGGTCGAGACACCAGGTCAGGCGGAATGGCTGCGCGGTGTGGGCTGCGACAGGCTGCAGGGCTATCTGGTGAGCAGGCCACTTCCCGTAGCGGCAATCGACGAATTCATAAGCCGGGCGGAAGAAACTAAAAGCAACACGAGACGATAGCGCGCGGCCCAATTTTCTCTATGCTACTGAAACCGGTGCAAATCTGACGCTATAGACAGACGAAGGGAGGGTGTATTGGAAGAGACAGCATCCCGCTTCGATGACCAGGCATTTTCGCCGATGGTATCGCTGGAGATGAATGTTGCGGTGTTCAAATCCCATTGGCAGTATTGCGACGAGATTACCGAATATCTCTCCGACATCCTCGGCCAGGGTCACAGCGATCCCGCTCGCTACTCGAACTTCCTTTCAGTCGCGGCGAACGAACTCATCGAACTCGCCTCCCGTGCGACGGACAAGCAGGGAACGATAAGTTTCAGTCTCTATCGCAGCGCGACGTTCAATCGGCTGAGAATTGCCTTTCCCTGCGAGGAGGATTTTGGCCGCAAGCACACCGAGCCAAGTACAGGTGAAGCACAGCCTGCCCTGGTCAGCGCGTCTGGTCACCTGGCTGCCAGGTCCGATGGGACGGCTTTGCTCAACAGTTTGAAAACAATATTCGGCGCAGCGATCCGGGTCGAGCAAGGCGGCGCGGATGGGGTCGAAATTGTTGCGGATTTTCCCTCCGACGAGGACTTCCGATGAGCCTTCTTCCCCTGCCCTTCACTGCGCGCTTTGATCCGACAAATCAAGAGCTCGTGCTGTCCGGCAAGATGCGGCCCGAAAGCACCGCCGAAATTGCCGATGCCCTCGAGCTGATACGGCAAAGTTTGGAAAAATACAGCGGTGTCGTTTATCTCAACGTCAAACGCCTGACGCACATCAATATGACGGCCTTCACCGCCCTGGCCGATGTCCTTGCGGCGGCTTGCCGCGCCAAGCCGGAACGGCAGATCAAGATCATTACCTCGAGCGTGATGGTATGGTCCGCGTCGCTGTTCGAGATGCTGACGGAATCCCAATCGAACCTGTCGGTCGAAGTCTATGATTCTGCCTTTTATCCAGGTCAAAGCTTCGTCGAGGACGAGAGCTTCATACCCATTCTGCGGACGCAGACGAAAATGACATGGAGGCACGAGCGCGAACTCTTGCCGCGCCATGGTCTGCGCAGCGGTCTTGCTATGGCCGATATCTGCTGCGGCATTGGAGATTTCGCAGCTCTGGTTCACCGCGAATTCAACCCAACGCGCCTTGTCGCACTGGACCACTCCACGCGCAGTCTCGAATATGCCCGCAAGGTCGCCGCCGAGTTCGGTCTGGAAGGCATCGAGTACACGTATGGCGACGCTTCTCAGATGCTGCTTCGGGACAATCAGTTCGATTTCGTGACCTGCCGGCACTCGCTGCAGATTTTCAACCGCCCCGAAATTCTCCTGCGGGAGCTTTATCGCATCTGCAAACCCGGCGGCCGCGTCTACATCACGAATGAAAAGAATTCCCATTGTCTGGGAGAGCCACATGCCGACTCGATCAGATGGACCTATGAGGAAGTCGCAAAATTATTCAGGCACTTCGACATGGACGTGGAGATGGGACCGAAAAGCCGTCATCTCCTCCTCAACGCCGGATTGGAGGACATCAAGGTCGATTGCTTCATGGTCACCAACCTTGACGGGGATCCCCAGGATTTCGCAGACATCATCGAAGCCTGGGAAAACGTCTATGCGGGCGAGATGGCGGTCCGCCGCGGCGACTCGCCGGACTTCATCCGCAGGTTCCGGCAGGGCTTCAAGGATCACGTCTTTGCCGCTCTTCACCCCAAAGGTTACGCAGGCTGGCCGATCTGGGCTGCCTCTGGTCGAAAGCCGCTGTAATGGACGGGGGATCATCGAAGAGATCAGTGGGACTGAGGTCGTTTCGGGCGAAATTCATCCTGGTCGTCGGCGGAGCCGTTCTCTTCGATTTGCTGGTCAGCGGTGGCCTGGCGCTCTGGAATGTGCAGAGACTATCGCGTGACGCGACGCTCGAGGTCGGCCAGGGTCTCGAGGCCGCCAGCCAGGAGTATATACGCACCTATGCCGATTCGACCGCAGCCCAGGTGGGCCTGCTCCTGCGGCAGGTTCACAACGACGTCGACACCTTGGCAGGCGTGCTCCAGGCGCAGATCGACAATCCTGCCCGCAATACAGACGTCGGCGCGGCGATTGCCCGCACGTCCCCCGGCAGCGTCAGTGTTTTTTACGACGAGCAGGGGAAATGGTCTCAGAATGCGCCCGGTTCCGCTTCGGTGGTGAGCGTCTGGGGTTACCTGCTCGGACAGGACCATCAGCCGACAGCCGATATCAAGCGCGATATCGAGGCAAGCGCGGTTCTCGATCTGGTTGCCCCGAGCCTGCTGCAACATGGCGCTTCAAAACTGCAAATGTATTACATCGGACCGAAGGAACGACCGATCTTCAGGACGGCGCCCTACACCGACCAGGCGCAGACCTTCGATCGCCTGTACCCCGGGCACAACGAAGCCGATTTCTGGAATTTCTTCTTTCCCGGCCTTTACGAGTCCTGGCAAAGCTGGGCCGGAGACGCGAAAACGCGACCGGTCGCGGATGATATCACACAGACGGCGCCCTATACGGATGCTATCACTGGCAAGCTGATCGTCAGCTTCTTTCACCCGCTCTGGACCGCCGACAGGAAGGATGTCGCCGGGACGGCCGGCGCCGACATCACGCTCGACCAGCTCGCCCAAACCGTCGAAAATGTGAAAGTGGCGCAGTCCGGCTTTGGATTTCTGGCAATGTCCGACGGCAACGTGATCGCAATCAACGCCACGGGCGAAGAAACGCTGGGCCTGCGTTCCGCCAGCGAGGCGAGCGGAACCGGGGTGACCGGGCTGGAGCGTTCCTTGAAGGGAAGTTCCCAGCCCGCGATAGCGCAGCTGGCGCTCGACCGGGAACAGGGCATTCAACATCTGCTATTGCAGCGGGAGGGCGACCAGGTTCCCTATATCGTCATGGTAAAGAAGCTGCCCGCCACCAATCTCTGGTCCAGCGGCCCGGTTCGGCAGGAGGCGATGCTGCTGGGATTGGTCGTGCCGGAACGGGAAATCGATGCCTCCCTCTATGCCGCCCAGGCGAAAATTTCCGAAGCCACCAACCGGATCGTGATCTACCAGATCCTGGCAATCCTGATATCGCTGCTTGTCGTGGCGATCGCCGTGTTTGCGGCTTCGAAACGGATAACGAGCGGCATCAGCGCACTTGCGGGTGCCGCTAAACGGATTCAGGCGCAGGACTATTCCGTCAGGGTGGCGATCACAAGCAAGGATGAGGTCGGCGCCGCTGGTGAAGCCTTCAACCGGATGGCCGAGCAGATCAGCTATCACACCGAAAATCTCGAGCAGCTCGTCGAAGAACGAACGGCCCAGATCGAAGATCAGAAGGAAGAGATTTCGGCACTGAATGCGCAGCTCGAACGGGAAAATCGCCGTCTTGGGACGGAGCTCGCCGTCGCCGAGAGAATCCAGCTGATGGTTCTTCCGTTGCAACAGGAGCTCGAGGAATTCCAGGACATCGAGATCGCAGCCTATATGAGACCGGCGGAGGAAGTCGGCGGAGACTATTACGACGTATTGAAGCACGGAAAGCGACTGAAGATTGGCATCGGCGACGTCACCGGCCACGGGCTGGAAAGCGGCGTGTTGATGCTGATGGTCCAGTCCGTCGCCCGTGCCCTCCAGGAGGCCGGGAACTCCGACGCCGTCAAATTCCTGGCGAATCTCAACAGCGCCCTGTTCAAAAACATAGTCAGAACGAAAATAGACAAGCATCTGACCCTGGCCTTTCTCGATTATGACGGCAAGGAGTTGATCCTGTCGGGACAGCATGAGGAGGTTGTCATAATACGGTCAAACGGTGAAATCCAACGCATCGACACCATGGATCTGGGCATCCCAATCGGTCTGGAAGCCGATATTTCCGCATTCATCAAAACCCGTGAAATAGCCTTCGAGAAAGGCGACCTCATACTCCTGCACACGGACGGCGTAACAGAAGCAGAAAACGGTGCGGGAGAATTGTTTGGCATCGAACGTCTCTGCAGCGAGGCGCTTCGCTTGAAGGGTCAGAGCGCCGATAAGGTCGTTTCCGGGATTGTCGCGACGCTGATGCAGTTTATCGGATCGCAGAAGATCTACGACGACATCACGCTTCTGGCAGTACGGCATAGGTGAGACATGGCGCCCAGAATATACGGCATCGAATCTCTTGCAGACATCAGCCTGGATTCCGGTGCGCGCCTGAAATTGAGCGATGGTCCGCTTCAGCTCGGATGGAAGCATTCGGGAATGACTTCGGACTTCATCGCGGAAATCATGGCCCTGCCCTATGCGCGCTCGAGGAAGGATTACCTCCAGGCGCATCATGACATCGGCTATCTCAGCAACGAACTGATCGAAAATGCCGTCAAATTTCGACAGCCCGGCGAGATCCTGATCGAGGCGGGTATGGTCGAGGGAAGCTTTTTGATCCGGGTCAAGAACGCCATCGACAGCGAGACCTCGTCTCGCTTTCAGCAACTCCTGCATCGCCTTCAATTGAAGGATCCAGGCGTCCTTCTTCTTGAGCAGATCGAAACCAACGCCATATCGCCAGAAAGCGGTTCCGGGCTGGGCTTGCTAACCCTTCTGAGCGATTACGATGCGAGAATGGCATGGACGTTCGAAGAGAATAAGGACGAGCATATCATACTGACGACGACTGCAGCCGTGGCAATGCCACCCTCCTCCAATCTGTGAGCGAAGAATGGAAATCAGCGACGAGAACTTCCGCGTATGGGCGGAAAACAACGAAGTCTATTTCGACGGCGTCTTCCGCCTGGCAGGGCCGGACGCCTATGCGCCGATCTATTCATTGATAACAGGGCTCCTCCACGAGGGGCACAAACAGGTGACGTTCAACCTGACGGGCCTCGAATTCCTCAACTCCTCGGGCATCAATCTGCTGGCGAAGCTGACGATCGAAGCCAGAAAAATCGGTGACCTCCTGCTCATCGTCAAAGGCACCAACCAGCATCCGTGGCAGGCAAAATCTCTCCCGAATTTGAAGAAGCTGCACCCGCTCCTCGATTTGCGCCTGGCGTGATCGGCCTTGAGCCGAGCAGCCACAAGGGTGCCCACCAGCAACCGCAGCATGGGTCCTCGGGTCAAGCCCTGGGATGACGGAGAGTGGAGTTGGCGTCTCGCCAAACTCTAACCGCATCTCTGATGGTGACCGGCGCTCCGCTCCCATGTTAACCTGGCCGCCCCGATCTATGATCGCCTTAGACGAGCAACGGGAGTTTTCTTCATCGAACAGCATGCTGCATAGCAGGATCTCTCACCCAACCGGATGATTGCCATCACTGATCCGGACTATAGTTTAGAGCGGGTTTTCGGCAACCCACACGTTCGTCGTCCGCTGAGCTCGATCTTTGCGACGACACGAGCGCGTAGCACCATCTTAGAAGGTAACGGCATGCGCAAAACGATAGCAGTCGGTCTGGCCGCCTTGATCTCCGTGTACTTTCTCGGCGGCATGAGCGCGAGACGTGAGATCTTTCCTTGGCCACAACTTTCCTCGCTGAGGACAATGGTTGGCGGAGAGAAGGCGGCGGCTCCAAGCCGTTATACATTCGACGAGAAGCAGCGACTCATCGGGGATGAATCAAAAACCGCTGTGACCTGCCCGGCTCAAACTGATCGAACGGCTGTCTTACTCATTCTTGGCCAATCGAACGCTGCCAACTACGGTGGACAACGGCACCGGTCAAATCATGGCGCTCGTGTTGTAAACGCCTTTGACAAACGGTGTTTCATCGCGGCGTCACCACTTCTTGGATCGACCAACACCAGGGGAGAGTACTGGACGCTTCTCGGGAACAAATTGGTCGATTCGGGACAAAATGACAGCGTCATCCTCGCACCTCTCGCATATTCCGGGTCTGAGGTGGCACGATGGGCGGCAGGCGGTGACTTCAATCCTGTGCTGGTCGATACAATGAAACAGCTCCGGGATTCCGGTTATCGGGTAACGAGCGTCCTCTGGGTGCAAGGAGAGGCGGACCTCGTGATGGGCACCACTGCGGAAGCCTATCAGGAACGTTTCATGTCGATGGTCGGCACATTGCGTCAGCACGGCGTCGAAGCACCCGTTTACATTTCGATCGCATCGAAATGCCTCGAACCGAGCAACGGCGGCTTCAAGGAGCATATCCCAGACAATGCGATAGTGCAGGCGCAACTGGCCCTGTCAAAGAGCGGCCACGGTATCCGAGAGGGCGTAAATTCCGACGCGTTGCTCGATGGAGACGACCGCTACGACGATTGCCATTTCGGGGGCACAGGCGGAGAGAAAGCGGCGCAGGCCTGGCTGAACCTTCTGCGCAGCGATAGCGGTCTGGAAAGCTCGCGATAGTCTTTCCGGACGGTTTTCGCGCCTTCGCAAGCTTCAACCATGGCCGTCCGCGCGCAGCATCCCGGATGCTTCCTCTAGGCTAAGACCATAGCCGGTGCCACGAACCGGACCTCAGTCCGATGTGCAACGCGCGATAGCAATCTATCCTTCAAGTCAGATTAAGTCGTGCAGTTTCACGGCACCTGATGGTCTGAATTCGGAGGAAAACGATGCGGATAGCAACCTTAGCGTCCCTGGCCGTGCTTTCACTGGCGCTTGCAGCAAGCCCGGCAACGATTGCTGGGCTCGACATAACCGCCCTGGCAAAGGACGGTGGAAACGGTGGCGGCAATGGAGGCGGCAACGGCGGCGGTAATGGCGGCGGCAACGGAAACGGTGGCGGCCATAACAGCGGTTCAAACCATGGCAGCTCCAAGTCATCTGGCGTGAAAGGCAAATCATCCGAGGCAGCAAGCAAGTCCAAGTCCACGAAGACGGACAGGGTCGCAACCGTCAAGAAAGAGAAGAATCTTTCAGCGCAGCTTGGCGGCCTGAACTCCCTGAAGCGGAATTACAGGGCGCTGATGAACACATCGGACCCGCGTATGGCCGCCATCTCTGCCTACGCGGTCGCTTATGCCCAGTATGAACTCGACAACGGTATCGAGCCTGCGGCCGACGATCCACTGCTCGGCGATCAGGCGCTGGAGGACGCATTGGCTTCCGCAACGAAAACCGGCGAGGTCAGCCCGGCGGTCCTGGATGAAGCCAAGGCCATTCTCGGGGTTGGCGAAGCCGACGGCAAGATTGATCAGATCCGCACCTCGCTGGAAAACGCCGCGTCGGCGGCGCCAGACGAATAGCCACATGGCGAGATGTGAGAGGTGCGAAGCCGACTCTGGTAAGCTTCGCATCGAACTGAGAGCATTTCCGTTTCTGTCTGCGTCCGGAAATGCTCTATTTTTTTGCCAATTTCCGGCGGCCCGAGCCTTCCTTGTCGGCCATTATGCCTTGACCAGCTCAGCTTTCAGATCGGCAGAGGCCTGTTTGACATAATGAGCGGCCTGCCCCCTGCTCTTCCGCCCAAGAGAGCCTCACTCTGAGGAGCCCTGCAGGGCCTCGATGGGCGAGGCGGGCGCGCCGGCAAGCGCCTGTCTTCCGTCCAGCAACTCACTCCTGCGCAAGCAATATCTTTCCCGACGCAAATTGGGCTTCATAGAAAATCCGGACGGACAGAACGACGCCGGCGATCAGGACGACAATCCCGGCACCCTCGATCGGCGTCGGCCAACGAGCATGCACCACAAGTCCACCGACCACACCGAAGGCCGTTTCAGAGACGATCAATTGCGCGGCCAAGGCAACCGGCAGGCTCCGCGAGGCAATGTTCCAGGCCCAGACGCCGCCTACGGTTGCCAGCAGCGCGAAGGAAGCGCCCCAAACATACAAGCTGCCGGCGGCACTCCAGCCGAATCCCAGCGTTGGAAGCCGGAAGAGGTCCAGCGCGGCACCGAAGGGGTAGAAGGCCAGCATCAGGATGCCACCTCCGACCAGTATCAGCGCAGCCCACACGCCGGAGGGCATTTCCGGTCGAGCCGCCAGTGCAGCCTGATTGGCAAGCGCGAACCAGACCCACAGTCCCACGGCAGCAAGCGCCAGCGGCACGCCAATCCACAATGATTGCACCGAATCCAATCCTTCGGCCGTGAATGCCGTGCCGTTGACGAGAGCAAGGCCGGCCAGCACCAGCGCCAGCGGTATCATGAGGGATCGCCATGGCAATGATCCCTGACGCTTGTTACCAACGACCATCAATACGATCGGCACCAGGCCGAGAAAGGCGGGAGCGATGACCGGGCCGGCAAAAACGGCCGCGCCCGTCACGGTCAGGAAGTAGCCGACATATCCGATGAAAGCGAGCCAGATGGCATTCAGGCAGTTGCGAAGTGTGAGGTGGCGCAGCACACCCTTTTCGGAAAACAGGAGGTAAAGCCCGACGAGCGCCGAGACAACATGACGGATGAGGGCAAAATCAAAGGTGGAATAGCCGCCGATGATGAAGGGCACGATAAAGTTGAGCGAAAAGGCAAAGGCCGCAAACAGAGCGGCCGACACGCCAACGTAGAAGAGTCTGTCCATGACGATTACCCCTTGAGTTGCGTCTCCTTGATCGGATGGGGGAAATGTACCGGCCGGGAGCCCTGGCCGGCAGCCGGTGAAAATGAGAACCACCCTCTCGATGCTCATCCACCGGATCGTGAAGCGGTTCTGCATCATCGAGGCCGTTTGAACGACAAGAGGCTAGCCGGGTGGATGAGGCGGCGCCCGCGGCCATTGCTGTTCATCAGAACCGATTTCCCATATCCTCAAGATCGAGGCTTTCAATCGTCGGGATGTCATGGATCGGCTTGATGCAATGCGGGTTCTGCTTGCGGTGGTTGACGCCGGCAGCTTGTCGGCGGGCAGCCGGAAGCTGAACGCGCCGCTGCCGAGCGTCAGCCGCAAGGTCGCCGATCTGGAGCGATATCTCGGCGCAAACCTCATCATCCGGACAAGCCGCAACCTGCAGCTCACCGATGCCGGTCGCGACTATGTCGATGCGGCGCGCAGGATCATCGCCGATCTCGAGGAGGTCGAACGCAGGGCGTCAGGCGAATATCAGACGCCGCGGGGACTGCTGACCATCACGATGCCGATCGAGTTTGGCCACCGCTACGTTCTGCCGATCGCGCTCGATTTCATGAACAAGCATCCCGAAGTGACCTTGAACCTCCTGTCCCTCGACCGCTCTGTTCATCTGGTCAACGAACAGGTCGACGTCGCCATCCGACTTGGCGAGTTGGCCGACAGTTCGCTCCATGCGGTCAAGGCCGGCGAGTTCCGCCTCTTGACCTGCGCAAGCCCGGCCTATCTGGAACGGCACGGCATTCCCCGGCATCCGACCGAGCTCACCGATCACGACGGCATCATGTTCAACGACAGGTCCTTCTTCTGGAATTTCGAGATCGACGGGAAGCCGGTCGAGGTAATGCCTCGGAGCCGGATCGAGGTGAACACCGCGGCCAACTGCGTCGCCGCCGCTTGCAATGGAGCCGGGATCGCCCGCCTCTTCGACTATCAAGTTCCGGAGGAGCTGTCTTCGGGCATGCTCGTGCAGATCTTGAAGGATTATGACGGCGAGCCCAAGCCCATCCACATCGTTTATTCCCGTCAGGGCCTGCTTGCCCTCAAGCTGCGCGCCTTCATCGATTGGATTCTGCCGCGGCTTCGCGCGGCCTGCAGCAATTATGGCGATGCGCCATCACCGGAATGAAACGCGCGGTTTCCTAATCGTCCGCGCCCAATCCTGATGATGCCGATAATCGCCAAGCATGGTCATTGTCATGCCGATCGCTAAGATTCGGTTCCTCAGCGGACGATGCGGTCGACCTGTGCCTGAAGCTGTGGGCCAATCAGCAGGATGGCGGGAATGACGATGAGATAGGCGATGCTCCACGAGCGCAGCCATGTCAGCACGAATCCCTCGGAAAAACCCAGATTGAGCGCGAGCAGCGTGAAAGAGATGAGTCCTGTCGTTACGATGCCCATCGACAGGGCGAAGGCGATCTTGCGTTTGAAAAGCGTGTTCATGTCCGTCTCCTGACTGGATGAGAGATCAAGACCGCCTCGGCAGGTCTCAATCCCCGTTAGCGCTTCGAAGATCGCGCAATGCCGGCACCGGCGGTAGCGGGGAAAGCTGAGAGGCAGCCTCTTGAGTTCGCAAGCTCCGAACGGCGGGGAACCCTCGGCGGCCGCGAGCGATACGCCCCGCAACGCGCTGCTTTTCGACATCCTCCACATCGCTCCGGCTTCTCGCAACCTGATGCAAGACTGAGCGAAAACGAGAGGCTTGCTCTCACTCCTGCTCGCTACCGGATGGATTTCTCCGATCTCATATTCCCGTCATTGCCGCCCGGAACCCAGCTGGGTCCTGGCGGCGCTCAACAAACCAGCAGTGAGCTGTCTCACCAGCTGAAATTGAACAAGGAGCATCCAAATGTCGAAAGTCATCTATACCGGCACCACCAGCACCACCGGCGGACGGGAGGGCGCGTCCCGCACGTCCGACGGTCGCCTCGATGTGAAACTCTCCCCGCCCGGCTCCTCGGCTCCGGGCACCAATCCCGAGCAGCTCTTCGCCGCCGCCTGGTCTGCCTGTTTTCTCAGTGCAATCGGAAGAGCCGCTGCCGAGCGCCAGCTTCGCGTACCCGCCGATGCTGCCGTCAATGCCGAAATCGACCTCGTCTCGACCGATGACGGCGGTTATGTCCTGCAGGCGCGATTGAACGCTAAGCTGCCGGGCATCGAGACTGACATCGCCAAGTCCCTGGTCGAGCGCGCTCACCAGCTCTGCCCCTACTCCAAGGCCACGCGCGGCAACATCGCCGTCGAACTCAACGCCGCCTGATCGGCCCCAACTCAACGTCGCGTCGGTGTCCCGGCAATGCCGGTCCGACAGGCGCGACTGGAAAGGACTTGTCATGACCACGATCGCAAGAGCCCTCGCAACGGCAGCTTTCCTGCTCGCCGGCACATCCCTCCATGCACAGACGCCGCATCACGCGGCCACGCAGTTCCTTCCGATCAAGAACGAACCCGCGCCCGAGCTCTTCGTGGATCAGCCCCTTGCAGAACCGCTGGCCACCAGAGGCGTGGCGATCATTCCCTATCGAACCGAGAACTTCCGCATCCTGCCTATTTTCGGCGCCAGCGCGACGGATGTCTCGCCTCGGGCCGGGCACCTTCATGTCAGCATCGACGACCTGCCATGGCGGTGGGCCGATGCGGGCGGCACCGGCGCTATCGTCCTGACCGGCCTGCCGCCGGGCGAACACAAGGTACTCATCGAACTCGCCACACCAGTGCACGAAGTGCTGGGCGGAAAGCTTGTGAAATTCACAGTACCGTCGATCGGCGGTGCGCAACATTAAAGGTCCGTTTTCCGATCTCCCCAATTTCACCCAAGCACCATGGTAGTGAACTTGGATGAGGGGAATCTGGGATGTCGATCTTGCTGAGAAGTTTGTCGCTGCTGGTTGGAATAACATTGGCGGTACCGGCCTTTGGCAACTGCTTGACCGCCAATGAGACCAAACAGGGCGTGCTGCTGACCAGAGAAGCGCCTTTCTATTCCGTATTCTACAAGCCGGACGGCCAGCGTCTCACCGAACAACGGCTGATGGAGCGCGACGGTTCACTGCAGCCGGTGTCGGCTGTGTATTTGCACCCCTTGCTCGTCGAAAAGCGAGTGAGTGCCAACGGGACGCATGAGCTGAAATACGCGAATGCGATTGCGTTGGACGATCTGCCACAGAAGAAGAACTGGCAATCCGCCACCACGCTTTTCATCAATGGCAAGAAAACCGTTTCGGGCACGACTTTTATCAGGTTCGACGGCTTGGGAGAGGAAACGATTGTATCTTGTTCCTACAAGGTTTGGGCCATCAACAGCCGTCTGGAACTGACGGAATTGCCTCCGATCATTTTCGAACAATACTATTCCCCTGAGCTTCATCTCGTTCTTCGTTCGGTAAGGCTGAGCACCGCCAACCGGCCGTTGAGCGAGGTTCGATTTGATCGGTTCGAAGTTGGCTGGGGCAACTAGGGAAACATTGTGTCTCCTCTATTATCCCGGAAAGCCCGCTGGGCGCTCCCTCCCTGCCTGACGATCTGTCGTCGCGAGTCGATGGCGACCAACTGGCTGAGCTTGGCCATGTCAGCTTTCTTCCCGGTGGCATAATCGGAGAGTCCGGTTGCTTTGCACAATCGGTTGTGGGCGAAATCAATGGCCGTATCGTCGGCGATGCGAGTCCTTCCTACGCCGCTCCTGTAGGCCTGACTTGACAAACACGCTACAGATACCTTTGAACGCTAAGCTGCGAGCGGTGCGGAAACATTTTCGAGGACAAAAAGTGGGCATACAGAATATCCACTGCGACGAACTTTCCCGTAAAATCTGGTCCCTTTCCAATGTATTGCGCGACGACGGTATCGTATTTCACAAATACATGTCTGAGCTTACCTACCTGCTATTCCTGAAGATCGCCGATCAGACTGGGCGAAACACAGCCCTCCCGCAGGGTTGCCGCTGGACCGACCTAGTGGCCCAGCCCGTGCAGGGGCTCGTTGGTAGCTATCGGAAAATGCTCACACGTCTTGGCGAAGATTCTGAAAGCCGCGTCGTCTGCGATATATTCGGCTTTCCGACGACGGTGTTCACACACGATGAAAACTTGCACAAGGTAGTGCATGAGATAGACCGTCTCGACTGGGCGGCGATCTCCACAGATGCCTTTGGTATGATCTACGAAAGTTTGCTTGAGCGTAACGCTACTGAGGCGCGTGCCGGCGCTGGGCAGTATTTCACACCGCGTGCACTGGTCGACTCCATCGTCAGAGTCATGGCCCCGCGAGGGGGAGAGACGATACAGGATCCAGCGGCCGGGACGGGCGGTTTTCTGACTTCGGCGCACCAATATTTGATGCGCTCGGAAAAGGCCGGCGCAAGTCGCACGCGTTACGAAGGCGTCGAGATCGAGCGAGACACCTATCGGCTGTGCTTGATGAACCTTTACCTTCACAATATGGAGGGAGTCGTGGTTCATGGCGATGCGTTGACCGATGACGCCGTCCAACTGAGCACGCCTGATCTAATTCTTGCCAATCCTCCGTTCGGCGCGTCCGCTGGCGGCATGAGGCCGCGACGATCCGATCTGCCATTTCAGACCGCCAACAAGCAGATCATGTTCCTCCAACACATTTACCGCTCTCTTTCACCGGGCGGCCGCGCCGCGATCGTCTTGCCTGACAATGTGCTCTTCGAGCCGGGTATCGGGCGGCGGGTGCGCGAAGACTTGATGGAATCGTGCGAGCTTCGAGTCATCCTCAGGCTGCCGCAAGGCATCTTCTACGCGCAGGGCGTCAACACCAACGTGCTGTTTCTTCAGGCAGGTCGCCCGACGCAGAATGTTGCTTTTTTCGACATGCGCACAAACGTCCGCCGTTTCAATAAGCGCTACCCCTTAACCGCTGCGGCGTTCGCGGAGTTCGAACGTGCATGTGCGGGCATTATTTTGGGTGCCACTCAGGGTTCGGACGCTAAGCATGACAGGCTAAAGGTTCTCTCGCGCGAGGAGATCGTCGGGCGTGAGGACAACCTCGATTATACTTGGTTGAAGCGTGACCACTCCTCATCCGAAATAGAGGACATGGACCGGCTGCTCGGCCGCATTTCAGAGGATCTCCAATCCGCATTGCGGCACATCGAGGAGATTGACCGCGAGATACTCAAATGATTGGACTCACAGGACCATGGCGTCGCGTCACGCTCGGGGAACTGGGGCACTGGCAAGGCGGGAATACGCCGAGCAAGCGGGTTTCCGCCTACTGGTCAGGCGGCGATATCCCTTGGATTTCGCCCAAGGATTTCGGCGAGGAAGTGATCAAGCAGTCGCAAGATCGAATCACTCAACGAGCGCTCGAGGAGACGAACGCCGCGTTGGTCCCGGAGGGCGCGTTGCTGCTCGTCACGCGCAGCGGGATCCTTAAGCACAGCTTGCCAACGGCGGTGACCGGCAAGGCGGCTGCAATCAACCAAGACGTGAAGGCGCTGTCGCCGGCTCCAGGCATACTCGCGCGGTATCTTCAATATCAGATCGAGGCCAAGGCCGACGACTTACTCGAAGCAGCGGTAAAATCTGGCACGACTGTCGAAAGCGTCAATTTCAGCGTCCTGCAGCAGTTCCCCGTCATCGTCGCGACGACCGGCGAGCAGGACAGGATCGTGCGACGCCTCGAAGATGTACTCGGCAAGCTCGAACGGAGCCGTGCAGCAGCAGCAATGAATCTCAAGCGACTCGACGATGTCTGGGCGACCGCGATGGCTGGAGCATTCGCCGGGGTGTTGACCGCCGGATGGCGCGCAAGCCAAGACCTGGATCAGGATTGGCCATCAGTCACCCTTGGCGACGTCGTCGATGAGATGAACTATGGTTCGTCCCGCAAGTCGCAGATCCGCGGCGACGTGCCTGTGCTTCGAATGGGCAATATCCAAGCCGGGCGGCTCGATTGGTCCGATCTCGTCTACACATCCGACAAACAGGAAATCAAAAAGCATCGGCTGCGTGACGGTGACGTACTCTTCAACCGTACCAATAGTCCCGAACTCGTCGGCAAGACCGCCGTCTATCACAACGAGCGGCCCGCGATCGCGGCGGGCTATCTCATCGTCGTGCGTTGCAGTTCGCGGATCATGCCCGATCTGCTTGCGCATTTCCTCAACAGCCCTGCCGGTCGGGCTTATTGCTGGTCAGTAAAATCCGACGGCGTCAGTCAGTCAAACATCAACTCGCGCAAGCTCTCGGCGTTCGAATTCAGGCTGCCTCCGCTCGCCGAGCAAGCGCAACTCATCGAGCAACTCGACCGTATTTGGGTGCAGATCGAACTTACCCGAGAGCGACTCGCCAATGTACAAAACGATTTGGCAACGTTGCGGCGGCAGCTATTGCGAGCGGCATTCCATGTAAGCGGGGAACCGAACGAGCCATCTTCTGAGCTCGATACGATGCTCGCGGCGGCACGCGACTTCAAACCCAATCCACCAGCACAGAAACGAGCCAAAGGACGCACCATGAAATCCGGCGCGGGGTTGACCAACGAGATCACGTCGCTTCTGACATTGAAGGGCGCCGCCGGCGCGTCTTTCGACGAGATCAGAGCGCAAGTCTCGGCCGATTATGACACGCTCAAGGCGGAAATCTTTGCCCACCTACAAGAGGGAAAGCCGTCCGTCGTCCAGGTCTTCGATCGAGAGAGGGGCATGATTCGCCTCCGGGCAGCACAATCATGAGACTGATCTATCTGCGCGTCGATCGCGCTTTGAGCTGTGGAGGCTTGCTCGACGGAGCCGAACTGGCGGTTACGCGCCCGCATGAGGAGACAAGCCTTGCGCCACTGTGTTTCATCGGCCCTAACGGCGCGGGCAAATCGCAGTTGCTGCAACTGATCGCGGAAATCTTCCAAGTGGCTTGGCACCAATATGCCGGCACGGAAGAGCGATTGAGCTCGAACAACGAATCTTTGTTCGAGGTTCGCTATCGTATGTCATCGCCCGCCGGGCTGTCTCACATCGTTAAGCTGGTCCGCGAGAGCAGCGGCCGCACTGTGGGTCCGATCCGGATGGAGTTCATGCGCGACAACGACGAAGAGTGGCGTTCGGTAGCGGTCGACTCCCCCTCATTCGGCGAGAACCTACCGTCGCTTGTCATCGGATACACGTCGGGAGACAACGAGACCCTCAGCCTGCCATTCTTCGTCAGCCGCCGCGGCTACGCCGCCGACGTCAGCGAGGCAGCGCTACCCAACAAATCCAAAAGCCGATCGAAACTCGCCGGCGAGGTCCCGGACAACCGGTTGCTGTTGATTGATTACAGCACGCACCTAGAGGTGCTTGTTGCGAACCTTCTGCTGTCGCCGCCGTCACTCCGCGAGAAGATAATTGGTCATGCGAAACTTCACGATCTGGCATCGTTCCGCTGCGTGATACAGCTGAACCATTCGGCGGCACCGAGCGGTGGGGTGAAGCTGACGCCGGAACTGAGAGCCTATATCGACATCTTCCGCAAGCTTGCGACATGTTGGGATCACGAGCCTAAGAAGGATATCCATACTTTCGACTTCTTCGTTGACGATGCCCTGCGCGAAGGGTTTGCCCATCATTTCGAGACCGCGGGGAATCTCTACCGCGCGTTTCACAAAATATCGCTTCTGAACGACCTTGCGATCCCGCGGGCGGCGCGCAATCGCCTGCAACGCGATATCGACTCGCGTCGCTTTGCATCGCGGCTTCCGGAACCTCAGGATGAAGACAAAGTGTTCCGCTTCGAGCAAGTCAGCCTTTGCCGTCATACAGACGAAGGGGTGAGGCTTCTGGACTATGTATCGCTCTCAGACGGTGAACATCAGTTGTCGCAGATTCTCGGCATCTTCTCGATGATCGATACGCCCGGCGCGCTGTTCGTCCTCGACGAACCGGAATCACACTTCAATCCCTTATGGCGCGTGCAGTTTACCAAATCGCTCCTCAATCTGCCGAACGAGACCCGTGGGCACCAGGAAGTCTTGCTTACGACCCATGCGCCTTTCGTACCGTGCGACCTGCCGCGCGAACAGGTTCTGATCTTTAGCAAGAATGCCAACGGCAAGGTCGAGATTGCGCCGCCCGAGATGGAGACCTATGGCGCGTCGTTCGACCGTATCCTCGATGCCTGTTTCGAGGTCAGCCCACCGATTTCGCAAGTCGCTCAGGACGAGATGGAACATCTCATAGACAAAGGAACGGCGGCGGAGATCGCGGATGCCCTTACCCGCCTTGGGCCATCCGTCGAACGCTCGTTCTTGGCGGATCGCCTCCGTCAATTGCGCACCGGATCCTGAACAGCAATGCTCTTCTGCTACCCAGTCGAAGCGACCAACGAAAATTGGCTTCACGATGGGCTGATGGAGCTGCTTGCGCGTATGTTCAACGGCGACAACAACCCACTAAGCGACTGGCTGGAGGAATTCCCCGCCAACAAGCGCGATGAGGTGGAAAAGAAGCCCAGTCTGCTTGAAGCTCTGAGAGCGGTTGCCGACGAGGTCGCAGGGGTCCCAGCGGCCGACCGGACTGGCTTTCTGGCCTGCATGCAGGCGCAGAATAATATTCCGAATATTTTCGATCCCGGTGTAGCACTGCCCGAGCTACCGGATGGATATGATGCGCTTGTCGGACGCATCGAGACATTGTTCCGCACTGCCTTCAGGATGCTTACGCCATTGGGTATTCGAGATAGACAATATGCGCTTATCTATGACGGCTTGCCCGCACATCTCTGCGCTTTTTGCGGTATCGAGCCATTGACGGCACCGGACCCGGCGATTCCACGCGAGAGCCTCGATCACTATCTCCCCATTACCCGTTATCCGTTTGCCGGCGTAAACCTGCGCAATCTCGCACCCACCGGCAACAAGTGCAACGGACCTCACAAGCATAATATAGATACGTTACGAGATGTGCACTCCGCCCGCCGGCGCTGCTTCGATCCGTTCGGCGAAGCAACCGCCACGGTATCACTACTCAACAGCCGGCCCCTCGAGGGCGCCGTCGTTAAGGCGTTCAAGTTACCCGACTGGCAGATCGATCTGGAAGGTGATGCCGACGCCGTTGCGACCTGGGATGCAGTTTACGACATTAAGATGCGCTACCAGCTCAATATTCTCGATAAGGAATTACGGAATTGGCTCGATCATTTCGCGAACTGGGTCGCTCGCGATGCAGTACCACCGACAACTCGCGACGAATTGGTAGCGTTGATTGACCGCTATCTACATGCGGTCATTCAAGAAGGCTATGCGGACTTTCTGAAGCGCGAGACATTCTTAATGCTCGCTCACCGCTGTACAGTCGGCCCGTCGGCAAGCCGGGTAACTGAATGGCTCATCGCCTTGTTGAGTCCAGAGACTGGCGCGGCCTGATGCACCGTCCTGCAAGGTGCGCGGCAGCCGCAGCAAAGCCAAAAACGCGCAGCGCCTCCACTCTATCGTTCTTCCGCGTGTGCACCCCTCACCCCGCCAACTCCACAATCGCACACCCATACCCCTCAAGCTCCAGCATCCCCGCCACCATCTTCTCCCCATCCAGCAGATCCCGCCCGGCAGGCACCCCGCCCACCGTCACAGCCTGATCCGTATAATTCTGCACGAACAGCAGCTTCCGCTCCTCATTCATCCGCATAGTCACCTCCACACCTTCCGGCAGCCCGCCCAACAGCGGCTCGATACCCGCCGGCGCAAACAGCCGTTCCGTCAGCGCTTCCGTCAGCTCGGGCGTGAGATAGGTCCCGAGATAGACCACCTGCCCCTTGCCCACCTTGCGGGAGGTCGCCATCGGCTGGCCTTCGGCGTAGCGGTTGGACCAGGCGGCGATGACCTCGACATCGGGGTCGATAGTGAGGTTTTCGTAGAAATGGCCGGCGGCCATTTCGCGGTTGCCGAGCTTGAAGCGGCGGACGCGGCGGTGGCTTTCGGCGGGTTTGTTCGGCGGGATGACCAGGCCGCCGGAGCGCTCCATCACGTCGAAGAGGCCGTTGGCGCCGGGGGCGGCGAGACGGCCGAAATCTTCGACGCGCACGCCGGTCAGTTTCGAAAGCGCGGTGCCGGGCGCGGTTTCGCGGATGACGTGGTTATCCTCAGTGCGCGTGCCGGTGCGCGCGCCGATGACGACGGTGCCGCCGGATGCGGCGAAGGCTTCGAGCCTCGCCGTCCATTCGTCCTTCCACATCACCCAGTGGGGGACATAGAAGAGCTTCAGCTTGGAAAGATCGTCCTCGGGGTGGATGAAGCCGCAGGCGATGCCTCTATCATAGCAATATTGATGCAGCAGGATCGCGTCGTCCTGCGGGCTCGGCAGGCCGATCGGATAGGTCTTGTGGGCTTCCTGATTGTCGAAATCGGAGCCCGCGATGCCGACATCCATGCGCACATGGGTGCCGAGGATCTTGGGCGCCAGCGCCGTCATCTCGCCCGCGAAGCGCTTGGCCTCGTCATAGCGGTGGCGGCCGATATCGTCATGGTCGATGATGCCCATCCAATAGATCTCGGCGCCGAAATGGGCGGGCCGCCAGCGGAAGAACATCAGGCCGTCGGCGCCGTGCGCGACCGAGGAAAGCGCCATGCGGCGAAGCTCGCCCGGCTCCGGCGTCAGCGTGCAGAAGCCCGGCTGGCTGCCGAAGCCCGATTGCTGCTCGGGCACGATGTAATTGCCGGAAAAGCCGCGGCAGATATCGAGGTGCAGCGCCTGCACCTTGGCGTGGTTGCCGAGCCGCATGAACTCGTCATAGAGCATGGGATAGATGTCGTAGCCGACGAAATCGAGATCCTTGCTGAACTGGCCGCGGAAATCGATATCCCTGAGGCCCCCGAGATTGTGGAAGATGAACCAGGAGGGTTTGACCGCCCGCAGGATCTCCACCTGATCGTGCTGGAAGCGCGCAGTGGAGAAGGCGAGGAAGCGGTGGTAATCCTGCAGATGGCCGGGGCTCGGGAAGGTCGGGCCGAATTCGATCGGCAGCACCACCTGGTCGAAACTGTCATAGGCCGTCGCCCAGAAATCGCCGCCCCAGGCGGCGTTGAGCTTTGATATCTCGCGGTATTTGTCGGCCAGGTACGCCTGGAATTCGCTGAGCGTCGCCTGGGAAAAGCTCTCAGGCATGCTGGTGTTCAGCTCATTGTCGGTCTGCCAGCCCACGACATGGGGATTGCCGCGATAATGCTCGGCCATCGCCCTGGTAATGCGCTTGCTGTGCTCGCGAAAGACCGGGCTTGCCGTGTCGCAATGCTGGCGCGAGCCGTGGCTCATCGGCCGGCCCTTGCCGTCGACCCTTAGAATTTCGGGGTGCGCTGCCGTCAGCCAGCGCGGCGGGGTCGCGGTCGGCGTGCACATGATCGTGTCGATGCCGTAGCGCCCGAGGATCGCGATGGCACGGTCGAAGAGATCGAAATTGAAGGTGCCGAGCTTCGGCTCCAGAATATGCCAGGCGAATTCGGCCATGCGCACGACATTGAAGCCGGCTTTCGCCATGCGCTCGGCGTCGCGCTCCCAGTAGCTTTCGTCGACATGCTCGGGATAATGCGGCACACCGACGAGGAAGCGGTCGGTCTTGACGGTGTTCCATGCGGAGAGGGTCTTGTCGGACACGGGCGGTTCTTTCCTGATTATTTGTCGAGAATGGTCTTGCGGGCGCTGATCGTGCGGCCGTCATCGGGGGAGAAAAGATAGAGCTCGTTGGCATCGAGCTTCAGCGCCACCTTCTGCCCGGCGGCGAAGGGCGCGACATAGGAGAGCTGCGCGGTGATGTTGCCGGTGCCGCTTTCCGACGCGATGGTGCGGAGATTGCCGGCATCGACATAGAGAATGGTCTCGCGGCCGAGATGCTCGACGAGGCGGACTTCGCCATGCACGGCCCCGTCCCCACTGCCCTCAGCGACCACGGAGATCGCCTCCGGCCGCACGCCGAGCGTCAGCCTTGCGCCCTTCGCAAGCGATGTCGGCTGGGCAAGCTCCACGGTCAGCGGCGCAAGGCCGGGCGCGGAAACGGTGACGCTGCGGCCGGAAACGGCGTCGATTGTGACGCCGAGGAAATTCATTCTGGGCGCGCCGAGGAAGCCGGCGACGAAGAGATTGTCGGGGTTGCGGTAAAGCTCCAGCGGCGAGCCGACCTGCTCGATGATGCCCTTGTTCAACACGACGATGCGGCTTGCCATGGTCATCGCCTCCACCTGGTCGTGGGTGACGTAGACCATGGTGGCGCCGAGCTCGGCATGCAGGCTGCTCAATTCGACGCGCATCTGGGTGCGCAGCGCGGCGTCGAGGTTCGACAGCGGCTCGTCGAACAGGAAGACCTCGGGCGAGCGGGTGATCGCCCGGCCGATCGCCACACGCTGGCGCTGGCCGCCGGAAAGCTGCTTCGGCCGCTTGTCCAACTGGTCGTCGATGCGCAGGATCCTGGCGGCGCGGGCGACCGCCGCATCGATCTCGGCCTTCGGGCGCTTGGCCATGCGCAGGCCGAAGCCCATATTCTCCGCCACCGTCATGTGCGGATAAAGCGCATAGGACTGAAAGACCATGGCGATGCCTCGATCGCCCGGCTCCTGCCGGCTGACGTCCCGGCCGTTGATCAGGATCTGGCCCGAGGAGATCGCCTCCAGGCCGGCAATGCTCTTCAATAGCGTGGACTTGCCGCAGCCGGACGGGCCGACCATGACGATGAACTCGCCCTGCGCCACGGAAAGATCGATGCCGCGCAGCGCGTGATAGGCGCCATAATTCTTGTTGATCTCACGAAGTTCGAGACTGGTCATGTCCTGGCCCTCTCTTGTTGAAACGGAAGACGCCGGCTCATCCCTTCACCGCGCCCATGGTGAGGCCGGCGATGAAATGCCGCTGCATCAGGAAGAACATCACGACGGGGGGCACGGCGACGACGATGGTGCCCGCCGAAACCAGGTTCCAGGCCGAGACCCACTCGCCGCGCAGATTGGCAAGGCCCGCCGTCACCGGCTTGACGCTGTCGCTGACGGTCAGCACCACGGCCCAGAAGTAATCGTTCCAGACGAAGGTGAAGATCAGGATGGCGAGCGCGGCGAGTGCCGGCCGCACCAGCGGGATCACCACATGGATGAGCGTCTGGAAGGGCGAGGCGCCTTCGGCGCGCGCCGCCTGAAACAGCTCATCGGGAAGTGCGGCAATGAAATTGCGCATGAAGAGCGTCGCAAAGCCCGTCTGGAAGGCGACGTGGAAGATGATCAGCGCCACCGTCGTATCGATCAGGTCGAGCCGCACCATCAGGTCGCGCACGGGGATCATCATGATCTGGTGCGGCAGGAAATTGCCGCCGACGAAGAGCGCGAAGATCAGCATGTTGCCGCGAAAGCGGTAGCGCGACAGCACGAAGCCGGCGAGCGTCGACATGACGAGCACGCCGATGACAGAGGGAATGGTGATCGTCAGGCTGTTCAAGAAATAGCGCGCCATCGGCGTGTCGGTGAAGACGGCCCTGTAATTGTCGATGACGCCGATCTCGGTCGGCCAGCCCCAGAGATTGCCGCCCATCACATCGGCCGTCGAGCGGAAGGAGGTGAGGACGATCGCAAAGAGCGGGCAGAGCCAGAGGATGAGCACGACGACGACGGCGAACACATAGAGGCGGCGCTGCCAAATCGCGGTTTCGGGTATCGGACGAGGATACATCAGCCTCCCCTCTCTTCGCTGCGGATGATGTGGGTGAGATACCAGGCGATGAACACGGCCATGATCACGAAGAGCACCGAGGCGATCGCCGCGCCGTAGCCGAAGCGGTAGGAGAAGATCGACTGCTCGTACATCTGATAGGCGAGCACCGAGGACGATCCGAACGGCCCGCCCGCGGTCATGACGGAGATCATGTCGAAGGAGCGCAGCGCGCCCACGACAGTGACTGCGATGGCGATGAAGGTGACCTGGGTCAGCTGCGGCAGCACGATGTGGCGCAGCATGTTCCAGCCCCGAGCGCCATCGACGCGGCCGGCCCCGATCAGCTCTTCGCTCAGATTGTTGAGGCCGGCGAGATAGAGCACCATGCAGAAGGTGATCTGCGGCCAGAGTGCGGCGATGACAATCGCGAAGGTGACGAAATGCTCGTCGGAAAGCACCGCCGGCGCCACCGCCCCGAACGCCCTATAGATCAGCGCCAGCAGCCCGAATTCCGGCGTATAGACCCAGGTGAAGACGACGCCGACCGTGACCGAAGCGAGCACCAGCGGAATGAAGAACAGCGACTTCAGAAAGCGCATGCCTGATATTTTCTGGTTGACCAGGAGTGCGATGGCGAGCCCGATCGGGGGTGCTGCCATGAACATGACGAGCCAGATCAGATTGTTCTTCAGCGACACGTAGAATTGCGGATCGTTGTAAAGCTCGACGTAATTGCCGAGCCCGATCCAGACCATGTCGCCGAAACCGTCCCACTCGTGAAAGCTGATCCAGACGCTCCTGACCGCCGACAGCAGGATGACGGTGAAGAATAGCAGGATCGCCGGCGCGATGAGCAGAGTCGGAGTCAGCCACCACCGCTGGCGGCGCCATAATGTCTGCATGTCAGGAGCCCTCATTTACGGCAAGAGTGTTTGGCGCATGCCCCTCATCCGGCTGCCGCCACCTTCTCCCCGAAACGGGGCGAAGGAACCGAGCCGCACGCTTTCCGTCCCCCGCACACGTCAAGCGGGGCACGTCCCCTCTCCCCGCAAGCGGGGAGAGGGTTAGGGTGAGGGGCAACCTCAGAGTGCGTTTGCCGATAGCCAACTCAAATCTTATAAATCCGCTTCCGCGTCCCCTCGAGCCGCGTCAGGATCGCCTTGCGCCGATCGGGCTTGGCCATGAACTCCTGGAAGCCGACCAAGCCGGCCTGGGCCATGTCCGGGTCGCTGTCGCGGTCGTAATATTGCGAGGCGCCCTGCACCGTTTTCATCGTCTCCACGGCGACATTGACGAGCGGATCCTTGCTCGCCGGCAGGTCGTTGCGCGGCGGCACGTTGCCGCCCGGCTCCAGATATGCCGCCAGGTTCTCCGGCTTGTAGAAATAGGCGAGGAAATCGCGCGCGCCCTGCTTGTTCTTCGCCTTGGCGGGAATATGGACTGAATTGACCGAGAACTCCTCGAAATGGCCGATCTTCGGATCGAGCACCGGGAAGGTCGCATAAGTAAGCTGCGGCAGGTCCGCTTCGGTGAAGGCCGAACGCAGGAAGGCGCCGAGGTTCATCATGCCGGCCTTCTTCTGTGCGAGCAGAGCCGCGGCCTCCTGCCAGCCGAAGGAGGTGTGGTTCGGCGTGAAGAAGCCCTTTGATATCATCGCTTCCCACTGATCGAAGACCGGCGTCAGCGCCGGATCGAGATAGCTCATCTCGCCGTTCATCAGCGCCATGTGCCTGTCGAGCCCGTTGATGCGAAGGTTCATCTGATCGAACCAGCCGGCCGCCGGCCACAATTCCTTGGTGCCGATCGCAACCGGGGTGATGCCCGATGCCTTGCACTTGTCGCCATAGGCCATGAATTCCTCGGCCGTCTTCGGCACGGTCAGCCCATGCTGCTCGAACACGTCCTTGCGGTAGAACATGCCCCAGAGCGTGCCGCCGGTGGGCAGGCCGTATTGCTTGCCGTCTTCGGTGACGGCGCCGGCCGTCGCACCCAGCACGTCCTTGTATTTTTCCTTCTCGAAAAGGTCGGAAATATCGTCGAACAACCCGCGCTTGACGAAGGCGCGCATGCGGTTGCCGGAGAACCAGAAGCAGATGTCGGGCGCGCCGGCGACGAGGTAGTTGCGGATCGCCGTCTTGTGGGCCTCGTGGTCCATATTGTTGACGACGACGTTGACGCCGGCTTCCTTGCCAAAGCCCGCCGCGATCGACTTCAGCGCATCGAGGGCAGCGCCGTTATTCTCTGACGAGATGATGCTGACTTCCTGCGCCTGCGCGATCGCGGGCATCGGAAAGCTGCCCGTGACCGCCGCCGCCGAAACCGCGCCCGCCCCTTTCAGGAAGCTTCTGCGGGTGGTTGAGGGAAAATGCTTTAAGAATACCATTGAATTCCTCCCGGTTGATCGACAACACCGCCTGGCCCGAGCCGCCTCCTCCTTGAAGCGCGCTCACGCAGGCATTCAACGCGCCGATCCCGCCTCCTGAACTCGACCGTACAATCCGGCTGCCTCAGTTGATCGGCGGCCGAACTTATGCATAGATTGTGCGAGCCCGCAATAATTAATTTACAAAATTAAGGAATGCATCGTGAAGCTGAAAGGCGACCAGAACACGGCGAGAGCCATGAACCGACGCCTCATCCTCAACCTTCTCCGCCGCGAAGGGCCGAGGAGCCGCGCCGATATCGCAACGGTGATCGGGCTCAGCCCCGCCGCCGTCACCTTCGTCGTCGCGGACCTGCTGGAAGAGGGCATCGTCACCGAGGGCAAGGCCGTGCCCGGCCCCGCCGGCCGCCGGCCGATCCCAGTCGAAATCAATTACGAGCATTCGCTCGCGCTCGGCTTCAAGCTGATGGTGGATTCAGTGGAATGCGTCGCGACGGATCTCGCCACCAATCCGGTCGCCGCCATGCGCGTCGATCTGAAGGGCCACGATCCGGATTATGTCGCCGATCTTCTGGCGGCAACCGTCCCCGAACTGGTGAAGCTCGCCGGCCGGCCAAAGGCGAAGCTCGCCGGCATCGGCATCTCCATGCCCGGCGTCATCAACCACGAGCAGACGGCCTGCGTGCGCAGCCACCGCTTCAAATGGGACAACGTTCCGCTGGCCGCGCTGGTCGCAAGCCGCGTCCATGTGCCCGTCTGGCTGGAGGACGATACCAATGCCTATGCCATCGCCCAGCAGCTCTTCGGCCTCGGCCGCCAGCACCGCAACATGGCGGTGCTCGCCGTCGGCGTCGGCATCAGCTGCGCCCTCGTCATCGATGGCAAGCTCTATCGCGGCGCCAATGGTGCGGCCGGCAAGTTCGGCCACACGCTGTTCGAGGAGAACGGCCGCCTCTGCGAATGCGGCAAACGCGGCTGCCTGATGGCCTATCACTCCGAGCTCTCGATGCTGCGCCGCTGGCGCGAGACGACCGGCCGCGAGGACCTCGGCCTTCCCGAACTCTGCGAAGCCCTCGCCTCGGGCGACGCCACCGCCCTCACCCTCGTCGCCGAATCCGGCCGCGGCATCGGCACCGCACTCGCCAACCTCGTCAACATCACCGACCCCGAAGTCATCGTCGCCGGCGGCGAAGCCGTCTCGCTCGGAGACCCCTTTCTCGCTCCACTCCGAGAGGCGCTCTCCGCCCGCACCTTCCGCACCGCCCCGCCGCTGCTGCCCGACTGGGAGGACAACTCCTGGGCCCGGGGTGCTGCCGCACTGGTGACGCAGAAGATCTTCGATTTTGAATCATCGGGCGGGGTAACGGATGTTGCCAGCCTGACCGGTGTCCGGGCCTCTGGTTCGTCGGCGGCGTAATTCACATGGCGTTCGCGGCCGTGATGCTCCGAAACGAGAAAGCCGTGAGGTGACGCTCCAGCCAAGCTCGTTTCCCGCGTACTTGCGTCGGAGCCTCAGCCGTTCCCCAGCCAGCCGACCTCCCGCAAAACCGCCCTCGACAGCGCCTCAGGCGTCTTGCCGTCCGTGTGCACGACGATCATGCCCGCGGAATCTTCCTCCGCCATCCGCCGGGCTTGCCGAAGCGAACGCTCTGTCTGCTCTTCAGCACCGGAGCCGACCTCGCGCTGGGCGAGGCGCGCCAGGATTGTCGGCTCAGTGGCGGCCAGGCGAACCACTGTGATCTCCGCATCGGGTATCGCGGCCAGAATCCACCTTCGGTCGAAAGCGAGGTGCATCATGACTCCTGACATGATCAGGCGTGAGTGCCCCAAGGCTTGGTATGTCGACCAGATCGCCGCCAAGTTGATGCTGCTCACGTCAATCGTCCCAGGCCAGTGTTTCTCAAGATCTTCCGGGCGGGGGCGAGGGAACACGCGATCAAGTTCGTCTGTTTCGATAACCGCATGAGCCACCCCTTCGGCGGCGAGCTGAGCGCTCATCTCCCAGCACAGCGTGGATTTTCCGATGCCGGCCGGGCCGGTGATCAAGACGATTTGCATGCCGTCTCCTCATTTCGATGCAGCGCTATTTCCTCAAATAACGGCAGCTTGGCAAGGACGATGCGGCGGGACGCCTGTACCGCTTGGCAAAAACCTGTTGGGCCGCCCTTCCTGCTCCATCACAAGCTGCGATACCTGAACGGCTTCGCTGATCCCTGAACGCGTTCAGAGCGGCGCAGCTTCCCCCTGGGGCGGTTGCATTTCACGCTCACGCGACTACCTTTCATGCGAGGACGCTGCCCTCCGGCGACCAGAGAAAATCACGTGAGCAAGCCATGTGCCGAAATATAAAACCTCTGTTCAATTTCGATCCGCCGGCGACGGACGAAGAGATTCACGATGCCGCGCTCCAGTTCGTGCGCAAGCTCAGCGGAACGACCAAGCCCTCGAAGCGCAATGAGGCCGCGTTCGAACGCGCCGTCAGCTCGATCGCTGCCTGCGCCCGCGAGCTGCTGGATTCAATGGAGACGTCTCAACCGCCTCGCGATCGCGAGGAAGTGGCGGCGAAGGCGCGCGCGAGATCCGCGATGCGGTTCGCGTAAGAAATCGCGCCTTACTGGAAAGACCGGTCAGGTCATCAGATACACTCGCTTACAAAAATAGGGGTTCCTCGACACATGCCTGGTTCAATCATCGACTGAAATGGCGATGCGGCCAACGAGCCGGAACGGTCAATTCAGGAAGGATGACACAATGAAAATGATCCAGGCCATGGTGCTCGCCATTGTTCTCGGCGGCGCGGCGGCAGCGCATGCGGAGCAGCCGATAGAGCGCACCGACCTCATCAAGAACGATATCGACGTGCCGGGCCACGAGGTCGTCCAGGTGCGCGTCGATTTCGCTCCGGGCGTGCTCGCACCAAACCACTCGCATCCCGGCGAAGAGGTCGCCTTCGTGCTCGAGGGAACGCTCGAATACAAGCTCGAAGGCAGGGAGCCGGTGACACTCAAGGCCGGCCAGTCGCTGTTCATTCCCTCCGGGGTGGTGCACTCGGCAAAGAACGTCGGCAGCGGCAAGGCTTCGGAATTGGCGACCTATATCGTCCGCAAGGGAGAGGCGCTCGTCGTGCCTGCCAGGTGAAAACACGTCGCAGCCCAAAGTTTTCGACCGGCTCCGACGGGAAAGAGCGGGGTCGAGGCAGCGCCCGACCAAACGGCGGGCACTGCGCCTTCAAGCAGAAGCCTATTGCTGCGGCTGCGCCGGCGGCGGGGTGCCGATCTTGTCCAGAACCTTCTTGGCGAGCGCCGGGTCGCTCTGCGCTGCCGTCAGGATCGAGGAATATTCCTCGACGGAGATGTCGGGAGAGGCCTGAACGGTTTGAACCATCTGTTTCTTGGCCTCATCCTGCAGCTTCTGCTTCGCAGCCTGATCCTGCGTCGCGTCGATTTTGGCCGAATATTGCTGCCGGACCTTATCGACCTGCACATAGGCGACGGCAAAGGCCTCAAGTTTCTGATCACTGACAGGGGCGGCCGCACCGGTGCCCCCGTTCTGTCCCTGCATCGGCGCCTGGCTCTGGGCCGGCGGCTGCTGTTGCGCCTGGGCAAGCTCCGTAGCAGATGCCGGGCTGAGAGCAAGAAGGCTGAAGGCCGCGGCGGTCATCGTTGCGAGGGATGTGTAACGAGTGATCATTTTCATTCCTTTTCCGGTGATTTTGGACGGCAGCAAGACCGCCTCGGTCAATCGCTCAGCCGTCAGAAGGCTGGCGAGGTCGCGACGATGAAGCCCGGAAAAGGGCTCGTTGCGGCGGCAACGGGGCGATTTGCTGACAATTGAGCGGCGGCTTTGTGACTGTCGCCGGAACTCACCCCCTATCTCGCGAACCGCCGTGCACCCATCACGCACAAGATAACGGCCACCGTCACCGCAAGCATCGTCCAGGTGACCGGCTCATGCAACAGGGTGGCTGCGAGCGCCAGGCCGAAGAACGGCTGGAGCAGCTGCAGCTGGCCGACGGCAGCGATACCGCCCTGCGAGAGGCCGCGATACCAGAAGATGAAGCCGATCAGCATTGAGAACAGCGAGACATAGGCAAGGCCGATCAGCGCCGGCGTCTCTATTCCGGCAAAACTTTCCGGCCGGTAGACGAACGCCGCCGCGATCATGATCGGCAGCGACAAGACCAGCGCCCACGAGATCACCTGCCAGCCGCCGAGCGTGCGCGACAGCCTGCCGCCCTCGGCGTAACCCAGGCCGCAAGCAAGGATTGCCGCCAGCATCAGGAGGTCGCCGACCGGCGAGGCCGTCAGATCTTGTGTGAGGGCAAAGCCCGCCACCAGGGCGCTGCCGAGGATGGAGAACAGCCAGAAGGCAGGTTTTGGCCGCTCGCCGCCGCGGATCACGGCGAAGGTGGCGGTCGCGAGCGGCAGGAGGCCGACGAAGACGATCGAATGGGCTGATGTGACATGCTGCAGCGCCAGCGCCGTCAGCAGCGGAAAACCCACCACGACGCCAAGCGCGACCACGGCAAGCGAGAGGATATCGCGTCCCGCCGGCCGCTTCTCACGAAAGACGATCAGCAGGCAAAGCGCCAGCAGCCCCGCAATTGCCGCGCGCGCAACGGTCAAGAACACCGGATCGAACTGCGCCACCGCCACCCGTGTCGCCGGCAGCGAGCCGCTGAAGATCACCACCCCGATCAAACCATTGATCCATCCTGCCGTCATGCGCTCCATCATGCATTCCTTCCTGGATGCATGTCGTCGAAACCGCGCTGGCCTGGAGAGAACGGCATGCGTAAAAACAATGACCTAAGCCGCCTTACCTGAATCGGAATCGGAAGAACGCGCCGTTCACCCTTATCCGCCGATACGGATAGCCATGACAGTCACGGTCTGATACGATTTTGCAAAACTGTTATGGTTCAGGAAACAGTACGGATGAACGAGGAGATTGCGGGACGCACGCGCGTCCAGATGGTGATGGCGACGATCCGGCAGCGCATCGCCGGACGCAGCCTGACGCCTGGGGCAAGGCTGCCCTCGGTGCGCCGCCTTGCGGCCAGCATGAAGCTGTCGACCTCGACCGTCGTCGACGCGTATGAGCGCCTGGTCGCCGAAGGCGCGATCCTGTCGCGCCCGGGTTCGGGCTTCTATGTCGCCAACCAGGCAGCACCCTTTGCGCTGGCCGAGGCCGGTCCGAAACTCGACCGCGCGGTCGATCCCTTCTGGATTTCTCGGCAATCGCTGGAGGCCGGCGAAAGCGATCTGAAGCCCGGCTGCGGCTGGCTGCCGCCTTCCTGGCTCCCCGGCGAAGCAATGCGCCGCGGGCTCAGAACGCTTGCTCGCGCCGAGGGACCGGCGCTTGCCGACTATGGTTCGCCGCTCGGCCTGCCGGCGCTGCGCCAGCTAATTTCGCGCCGCATGGGCGAGCGGGGCATCGAAGCCTCCCCGGATCAGATCCTGCTCGCCGAGTCCGGCACGCAGGCGATCGACCTTCTCTGCCGTTTCCTGCTCGAAGCCGGCGACACGGTGCTGGTCGACGACCCCTGCTACTTCAACTTTCACGCACTGCTGCGCGCCCACCGGGCGAAGATCGTCAGCGTGCCCTACACACCCTCCGGCCCCGATCTCGAACTCTTCGCACAGACGCTCGCCGAACATCGCCCGCGGCTCTACATCACCAACTCAGCCATCCATAATCCCACAGGCGCAACACTCTCCCCAGTCACGGCCCACCGGGTTCTGAAGCTCGCCGATCAGTTCGATCTCACCATCATCGAGGACGATATCTTCGCTGATTTCGAATATACGCCGGCGCCCCGCCTTGCCGCTTTCGACGGGCTGGAGCGCGTCATCCATATCGGCAGTTTTTCGAAGACGCTTTCGGCCTCCGCCCGCTGCGGCTTCGTCGCCGCCAGGCCCGAATGGATCGAGGGTCTCACCGATCTCAAGATCGCCACCTCCTTCGGTGGCGGCCGGATGACCGCCGAACTGGTGCTGAACGTCTTGAGCGACGGTGGCTACCGCAAACACATGGAAATGCTCCGGCAGCGCCTTGCGGGCGCAATGACCGAAGTCTCGGCCCGCCTGAAGGGCTTGGGGATAATGCCTTGGCTGGAGCCGCAGGCCGGCATGTTCCTTTGGTGCCGCCTGCCGGACGGCATCGATGCAGCAAACGTAGCGCGGGCGGCACTGGAAAAGAGAATCGTGCTGGCGCCCGGCAATGCGTTCAGCCTGTCGCAATCGGCGACGAATTTCATGCGGTTCAATGTGTCGCAGACGTTGGATGCGAGAGTGTTTGCGGTGTTGGCGGATGTGTTGGGGAGTTAGGGGATGGAAGGTAGCCGCTTACGAAAGCCTCTGATGGTCTGGCGCCTAACCTTTCCTCATCCCTGTGCTTGTCACAGGAATGAGGGAGGAAAGGTAAGCAGCAAAGCCACGGTGGAGCGAGGCGGAGGGCACCCTCCCGCTAAAACGAGCGGTTGACCGCCTTGTCGTTCTCCAGCCGCGTCACGCAGCCCTCCAGCTTGGCAAGCAACAGGTCGAAGTCGAGCGGCTTCGTCAGATAATCCGCCGCTCCGGCGCGCAGTCCGGCGAGTGTGTTTTCCCGATCTGTCAGCGCCGTCAGCATGATGAAGGGAATGTTGGAGAGCTCCGGATGATTGATCTGGATTTCCGCCAGAAGCTGGTGCCCATCCATAACGGGCATCGAAATGTCGCTGATGACGATGTCAGGCCATTTCGACAGGATCATTTCCAGGCCTTCGGCGCCGTTCGAGGCCTCGAGCGTCCTGTAGCCGGCTTCGCTCAACTCTTCGACGAGGAGATTGCGGATCTCGACTTCGTCTTCTATGCACAGGACTGTAACCATAAGCTCTTCCTTAAGCTGCGACTTGTTGATCCGACAATAGACATTCTATTGGCAGAGAAATGGTGAATGTTGTGCCCTTGCCGAGCTCGCTCGTCACCTCGACGGTGCCACCGTGCAGCTCGACCACATGCTTGACGACGTTCAGGCCAATGCCGGTTCCGGCGATACCCGTGGCGCTGCGGGCGCGATAATAAGGTTGAAACAGTTTCGGCAGATCATCCGCATCCATGCCGATGCCGCTATCGGCAATGGCGATTTGCACCATCTTTTCGTCAACCCGAGCGCGAATGTAAATGTCAGGCGCATTGGGCGAATATTTGACGGCGTTCGAAATCAGATTGGTGAAGACCTGTTCCATCGCGCCTCGATCGAAAGTCAATCGGTCAGGGAAGGGCTGGAGATCGAGATGGAAAACATGCGAAGGGCTGAGCTCGCGCTGCCTGTCGCAGCAGGTGACGAGCAAGGCTTTCAGATCACCTTCGCTCCGCTTCAGGATGATCTGTCCGGTTTCGAGCCGGCCGCTCGCAAGGATGCTCTCCATGAGATCGACCATGCGCACCACGGCGCTGCGGATCACTCCGGCTTTTTCGTGAACATATTCGCCGCTGACGTTGGTCGTCGAGCGGCAGAGCCGCTGGGCGGCTGCGTCGATAATTGCAAGCGGCGTTCGAAATTCGTGCGACGCCATGGCGACGAACTGGCGCTGCAGCGCATTCACCTGGCGTTCGTGCACCAGCAACCGGTCCAGTTCTTCCCTCTGTCTTTCGATTTCGGCTGTTCGATCCGCCACCATCTCTTCCAGATGGTTGCGATGATGGGTGAGCTCAGCCTGGCTGTCCAACAGGGTCAGCGAAGTGCGATGCAGTCCTCGTCCGAGCCAGAACACCGCGGCGATCAACAGGACCAGACAGCCGAGCCCCGCCGGCGCAATCTGCTGAAGCAGCATGAATCCTGGCCGGATCGGCTGCCACACGAGGTAGCCGATCATCCCGCCGTCATGTAACGATACAGGCACCTGAGCCCGCTCGTCCGGGCCCTCCGAAAGTGTAAAACGCAGACCTTCGAGCCTGGCGTAATGGGAAATGTTTTCGGCAACTTTTCCGTCGATGAACTTGACGGAGACCGCGATGAATTCCTGGCCTGCCTGGATCTGCATCCGCGTCGAGCTTGGCAGCATCGGGCGCGCGCTTGCGATCGCCGGCCTGTTGCCGATCATGATCGTGCGAACCCTGGCCAGCTGGCCAAGCGGCTCTGCGCCAGGTTTGGCAGCCCCATCGACGAGAGCGGCGCGCATTTCGTTGGCAAGAGCGGCCATTTGCGCGCCGTCGTCGCTGCCGAGCCGCGGCGGCATGGCATCCACGCCATCGCGGAAGGCAAACATCAGCCGGTTGGCATCATCGAAAATATAGGTCCTGTCGTGCCCGAAATAGCGGCTCGTCCACTGGCCGATATTCTCCAGCAGCCATTCATGGTTCCGCTGCTTGGCGTAAAGGAAAGCGTCGTCCCATTTGGTGACGCTTTCCTGCTCGCGCGGAAGCGCTTGTATTTGCTCTTCCAGTCCCTGGGCGACGAAATCGGCCTGCCGGCGCAGGTAGAAATCATCGACCTTCACGGAGGCAAGCCAGGCAAAGCCGCAGAACAACACCGCTGCAGCGCAGGTGAGCGTCACCAGGACGAACGTGATGTGCGATGTGAGCCCGACCTTCAATACCCGCAACCTTTTGACGGCGTTCGCTGCTCTGAAGTTGACACGCAAAGGTTGACGGAGGATGAATTGCTCCCTGTGGGTATTTGCCGGGCGGGGCCGGCGACCGTTTCGACAATTGCTTCAACACATCTGCGGAGCTGGCTACAGATCGGCGTCTGCAGCCACATCAATGGAGAAGAACATGGGCCTCGGCCCCTCGCCGGATTGCACTGATATCAGGATCGAGCCGATCGCTGCCGCCCATATCGAAAGCTTTCACCGCACGCTCGACCTGGTTGCACGGGAGAAAAAATATCTGACATTGCTGGAAGCAACGCCCCTGCCGCAGACGCGCGATTTCGTGATGGGAATGATTGCCAAAGGCAATCCGCAATTCGTCGCCCTGACCGAGGACGAGGTCGTCGGCTGGTGCGATATCAGCCGGCACTTCTTCCCGTCGAACGCCCATCGCGGACGCCTCGGAATGGGAATTCTTCCCGCCTATCGCGGCAAAGGGTTGGGGCGAAAGCTCATCGACACCACGTTGAAGGCGGCGCAGGAAGCCGGTTTCCTGAGGGTCGAGCTCGATGTCTACGAAGACAACAGCCGTGCCATTGCTCTCTATGAAAAGGTGGGCTTCGTGCGCGAAGGCATCTTCCGGCGGGCGGCGCGAATTGACGGCCGATTCATTAATGCGATCGGCATGGCGCTTTATTCGAAGAGGATCGGCCAGCATAAACAGGGCTCTTGTCAGCGTCCGATTGGTCGGACGGTTGGACGGCCGCCATCGGGGCACGCGTTATCGGGCGAAAGCCTCAAACGGATTGTCGTGTGTCAGGCGCATCAGGATGCTATCGTCTATGCCCCGCCGTTTCAGCTCGGGCAACAAGACGGTGGAAAGGTGGGTGTATGGCTTTGGTATACCGCCCTTCGGCAACGCCGGATCGAACCAGCCGCGGTCATGGCTCAACAACATTCGGTCGCCGCGGCCCGCCTCCAGCGCCCTGATCACGAGCTCGGCTACATCGTCATCCTCACCCCGACCGACATGATCATACTCGATCCAAGCGCCTCGCTCGGCGACAGCGAGGTTATAGGCGAAGTCCTTTTCCTCCTGCGTGTGGATCGAGATGAACCTGTCGGCCCTGTAGCCTTCCGCCTCGATGACGTCGAGCTGATCCATGACGACCCGTCCTCGGATCGTATGACTGCCGATCACGGCGTTCGTCTGGGCCGCGGCGCGCGCGGCTGCCCTCAGGATTTTTGTCTCGAGCGCAGTCATGCCGTCATCGCCGGCGCTGAGCTTGATCCAGCCTGCCTGGAACCCGGTCTCATCGATCTGCTCCGTCAGCTCGCGAAGCATCCAAGCCTCCAACTTTTCCTCCGAAGCTTGGCGGACCCATTCAGGAATCCAAGGCTCGCGGTAAATGCCAGTGGGAACGACGATCGGAAAATCCGTTGCAAGCGACACAGCAAGATCGATATCCGCACGACGTCCGACCCCGCCCGTGGAGCATTCAACCAGTGCCGTTACCCCGAGCTTTTTGATCCGCTCGATCTCGGGGGCCATCACCCGAACGACGTCTTCGACGTTTGCTTCGGCATAACCGGGCTGGCCGGGCGTTCTGAGGTCGACGAAAACGTGCTCGTGCGGGAGGATCATCCCAAGTTCCGATTTGCTCTTGAGCCCGAGCGTCGTGCGTAGATGTTTCAAAGTCTCTCCTCGCGGCATGCCCGCCAGCGTGCAGCCTCGACCGGTGGAAGCCCTCACACTGCCGCGAAAGTAGATCGTCACGTGAGGAAATCAATCGCTCGCGGAACCCCTTGCGACTTGAGCCTTGGTATTGACTTCCGACCCGCACCCGGCTCGCCTACGGCTGGCTAACGCTGGGGCGAGATAGGCGGCGCCGACCTCTTCGGAGTCGCACCCGCTCCTTCCCTCCGTGCCTCTTCCGACCCGAACGGCTCAGCGCGTTCGGTCCTGTCGTCGATCACCGAATCGATCGCTTACGCTTGGCGGGACCCCGGCCTTACCCCGGCCGGCGCACGGCCCGGATCTTGCCGCTGTTGCCGCCGCCGCAGAAGAAGCAAGCGGCGCCGTCGGATTCGAGGCCGGAGACGCCGGTGCCTTCGGGCATATCAAGCCGCTCCAGCACTTCACCCGTCTGCGGGTCGATGCGCCTGATGTCGCTGTCGTCGCCCTCCCATGTGCCGTGCCACAGCTGGCCATCAACCCAGGTGACGCCTGTCACGACACGGTTGGATTCGATGGTGCGCAGGATCTCGCCGGTGTCGGGATCGATCTGATGGATCCTGCGGCCGCGATGCTGGCCGACCCAGAGCGTGCCCTCGGCCCAGGCAAGGCCGGAATCACCGCCATTGCCGGGGGCCGGGATAGTGGAAAGGATCTGGCCGGTCTTCGGGTCGATCTTGTGAATGACGTCCTCGGCGATCTGATAGAGAAACTCGCCGTCGAAAGCCGTGCCTGCATGGGAAGCGACCTCGATGAAGCGCATCACCTCGCCGCTGTCGGGATCGAGCGCGTTCAGCCTGTCGCCTGAGGCGAACCAGACATGCCGGCCATCGAAAGTGACGCCGTGGACGCGCTCGGCATCCGGAAAGGGTCCATATTCACGCAGGATGGTCGCAGTCGATGTCTTCATGTCTTCCTCCTTGTCGGTTGATCCATACTAGTCGCTCGGCAGCGGCCCCGGGAGTAACAAGATCGTCGGGAAAGAGGAGAGCGGTGGGCTCATCCAGCGGCGCGCCCTCCCGCGTCCGATCGCTTGCACTTTCTCCTCGCCGGCGAGCGAATCCAGCGCCCGCTGCACGGTGCGCGGACTGGCGCCGAGCGCGATTGCCAGCGCCGAACTCGACCACGCTTCGCCATCGGCGAGGAAGGCGAGCACCGCCGCATGCGGCCCTTCGACGAGCGGGGCGAGCACTGCGACCTCAGCGGCGCCGGCCGGGGAAAGGGCGAAGCCACGTTTCGTCGCCGAGACTTCCGCCAGCCCGGAAAGTTCGGCGCGCAGCCGGCCGATCTCGACCCGCAGCCGGGCACGGTGCGATTCATCGGCATGCTTGCCGCGGAAGGCGCGTGCGATTAGTGCCCCTCGCGCTACATCCGCCGGCCAAGCTTCGGCAAGCGCACGGACGAGCGTGAAAAGCACCGGCCGGCTCGCGAGCGGCACCGCCGCGCCGGCGGCGCGCACGATATGGCGGCAGGCATCGACGACGAGCGTGCCACCGGAAAAGAGCGCCTCCACCTCGGCAAGCAGCAGCGGGCGCTCGTGGCCACGCGAAACCAGCCGCGCTGCCGGAATGCTGAGCACATGTCCAGCGGCTTCGACCTCCGCCGTCAGCACAGGCATACCGGCCCGCTGCGCAGCGGACCTTGCCCTTTCAAGTGCTGCGCGCGCCGCCCGTGTCCGCAGGCGCCGGACCTCGATGCCGGCGGCAACAAGCTCATGGGCGGCCCGCAATGCCGGCGGCAGCGGCGTCGGGTCGAGCGCGGCCAGCGCCTGCTCGGCTTCGTCGAGCCGGCCGATCAGCACCAGCCTTCGAATGGCGATATTGCCGGCATGGGCGGCGTTGACCCGGTCTCCATGCGATTCCAGAACTTTGCGCGCCGCCTCCAGCGCCTTCGGCGGCCAGGTGAGATCGCGCGAGACGAGCGCAATCTCGGCCTCGGCGACGACGCAGCGGGCGCGGGCCACCGCCTCCCGCGGTCCGAACGCGCGCGCGGCACTCTTCAGCAGCGCCTTAGCCCGAATGAGGTCGCCAAGCTGCGCCATGGCAATGCCGCGCAGCGCCAACGCCGGCGCATCGTCGCGCAGCGCCACCCGTTTCAGCGCACCAAGCGTATCGCCCGATGCCAGCGCCTGCGCGGCGGCCGTAATCAGCGAGTCCATTCAAATCCCGTCACACTTGTCACTCCCGGCAGTTATCCCTCCGGCCGTAATCTTCGTTCAACGGCAGGCAACCGCGCCGGATGCTACGACGAGAGACAGGCAAAGGAGAAGCCCCATGAAGGCAATGCTGGACGCAACCCGCGAGGAATGGCTGGCGGCGAGACTCGATCTGCTCGAGGAGGAAAAGGAACTGACGCGGCGCAGCGATGCGCTGGCGCTGAAGCGCCAGCAATTGCCTCGTGTGCGGATCGACAAGGAATACCGCTTCGACACCGAAATCGGCAGCGCCTCACTGAAGGATCTGTTCGGAGGGCGTTCGCAGCTCCTCGTCTATCACTTCATGTTCGGGCCGGATTATAACGCCGGATGCCCCTCCTGCTCCTCGATCGCCGACGGTTTCAACGGCTTTTTCGTCCACCTCGAAAACCATGACGTCGCCTTCTGGGCCGTTTCACGCGCCCCGCTCGCAAAGCTTGAGGCTTTCAAAAGGCGCATGGACTGGAGCTTTCCCTGGGCCTCCTCGGCCGGCAGTGATTTCAACGCCGATTTCAGCGTCTGGTTCAGCCCGGAGCAGCAGCGCCAGGGCGAGATCGAATACAACTACCGCCGCGAACCGCCCGCGCCCATGCCGCCGGCGGCCAAAGCAGCGCCTGAATGGCAGTCGCGCGGCGGCGACGAGCCCATCGTTCAGATCGCTTCGATGACCGGCACCGACGTCCCCACCTACACCCGCGACCGGCCAGGCGTCAGCGCCTTCGAACTCATCGACGGCGTCGTCTACCACAGCTATTCGAGCTATGCGCGCGGGCTGGACGGGCTTTGGGGCGTGTATCAATGGCTCGATCGCGCGCCGAAGGGCCGCAACGAAACCGGCATCTGGTGGCGCCATCATGACCGCTACGGCAGGGAGTAACTGTCATGTACTCCTCCGCCGCCGATTACCTGTCGCTTGCCGCTGCCCCGACATTCGCCATCATGGCGGCGCTGACAGCAGCAACCGGCACCCCGGACATGATCTGCATGACCACGCCCGATGCCTTCCCTATCGGCGGAATGGTGCCGATGTACGTGCTGATGAGCGCGTTCCATCTGGGTCCGTGGCTGCGGCTCGCCAGCAGGGAGGGCTTGCGCCGCAGATGATGGTTCGGCGCCTGCCAAGTCCGTTTATACCGCGCGTCACGCCGTGCAAACATCCAGCATCGGCACCGGCCATCCACTACCAAAGCCGGTGCCGACTGCCCAAAGCCAGCCGCCGGCGCGGGTTCGCCCTCTGCCCAGCAGCCGCAAGCGCCAGCACGGCAACCGCGACCAGGCCGAGGAGGAGCGGCACCGAATATCGGTGCGGCGATCGGAGCCCGCCGTCGATCCGGGCCGCGTCCGTGGAGGGCCGATAGAGATTGCCGTCGCTTTCGACGGCGCGCGGCGCCCGCTTGAAATAGGCGGCCATGAAACGGCTGAGCGCCCTGGCAGCGAGGTTGGGCGCCAGCAAATGGGCAAGCCGTGTTGCAGTGGTGACCACTCCGACGGTGGTGGTGGCGCGCGGCGACCTGGCGACGCCGACGATCGCCTCGGCGACGCGGCGCGCATCGAGCACCGGCGGCGGTGCCGAGACCTGGCGGCCGACATAATTGGCGCCGTGTCTGAGGCCCGGCGTATCGACGAAGGCGGGATAGACGTCGCAGACATGGATGCGCGGCTTGTCGGCGACCTCCGCCCTCAGCGCCTCGGAGAAGCCGCGCAGGCCGAACTTGCTGGCGCTATAGGCCGCCGCGAATGGCGCAGCCGCAAAGCCGCCGAGCGAGATCATGTTGATGAAGACGCCCCTGCCCTGCTTCAGGAAGATCGGCAGGACGGCATGGGCATCGTTCATGTGACCTATCAGATTGGTGCGGATGACCTGCTCATGCGCCTCGATCGGCGTCTCCTCGAACCGCCCGACCGCGCCGACGCCGACATTGCTCACCCAGACGTCGATATCGCCGAACGCCTTCGCCTTGTCGGCAAGCGCGCGGACAGCAGCAGCCTCGGTAACGTCGGTGACGACGGAAACAGCCTCGGCGCCTAGACCTCTGCACGTCTCTGCGACTTTTTCCAAGGCCTCGCCGTTGCGAGCGGCCAGCACCAGCCTGCTTCCGCGCCGCGCGAAAGCCTCGGCGGTGGCCTGACCGATACCGCTCGATGCTCCCGTGATGACGACCACTGCATTCTCGAGATTGATAGACATCGTTCCGCCTCTCTGTCCTGGGGAAAGCGCCGGGCTCCACAGCAGCGCATCCATCAAACACCTCTGTGAAAGCGGAGTTCCATCCGGTTGCGATTGTCTTGCGCACCAAAACTATGCGATGACCAATCCACCATGAGATGCAACGGATAGGGCCGCGACATGAAGAAGATCGGTTTTCTCTCGTTCGGGCATTGGACGCCTTCGCCCCAGTCGCAGACGCGCTCGGCAGGTGATGCGCTGCTGCAGTCGATCGACCTCGCCGTTGCGGCTGAGGAACTCGGCGCCGATGGTGCCTATTTCCGCGTGCACCATTTCGCGAGGCAGCTCGCAGCGCCGTTCCCGCTGCTGGCGGCCGTCGGCGCCAAGACCAGCCGGATCGAGATCGGCACGGCTGTTATCGACATGCGTTATGAGAATCCGCTTTATATGGCCGAGGATGCGGGTGCTGCCGATCTCATCGCCGGGGGCCGGCTGCAACTCGGCATCAGCCGCGGCTCGCCCGAACAGGTGATCGACGGCTGGCGCCATTTCGGCTACGGCCCGCCGGAAGGTCAGAGCGATGCCGATATGGCCAGGCGCCACGCCGAAGTCTTTCTCCAAGTACTGGGCGGTGAAGGTTTCGCCAAGCCGAACCCGCGGCCGATGTTTCCAAACCCGCCGGGCCTGCTACGCCTCGAGCCGCATTCGGAAGGCCTGCGCGAGCGGATCTGGTGGGGCGCTAGCTCCAACGCCACCGCAGTCTGGGCCGCCAAGCTCGGCATGAACCTGCAAAGCTCGACACTGAAGGACGACGAGACCGGCGAACCGTTTCACGTCCAGCAGGCCGACCAGATCCGCGCCTATCGCGAAGCCTGGAAGGCGGCCGGCCACACGCGCCAGCCGCGCATCTCAGTCAGCCGCAGCATCTTCGCGCTGGTCGACGACCGCGATCGCGCCTATTTCGGCTATGGCAGCGACGAGGGCGACAAGATCGGCTTCATCGACGAGAAGACCCGGGCGATCTTCGGCCGCAGCTACGCCGCCGAGCCTGACGTACTCATCACGCAGCTTGCCGAAGACGAGGCGATCGCCGAGGCTGATACGCTTCTGCTCACCGTGCCAAACCAGCTCGGCGTTGCCTACAACGCCCACGTCATCGAAGCGATCCTCACCCACGTCGCTCCGGCGCTCGGGTGGCGCTGACGGCGACACTTGGCGCGCCCTGGCGATATGGGTGATGGTGATGAGAATGGCAGCTGTCGTCGGGCCGCCATCGTTGCGATGATTGCAGCGGCTGCAAGATCGGCGAACTTGTGTCGACATAGAAGCAACGCTCGGGACCTTACTGGCGCGGTCGGCGTTGATGGTTCGAACCTTGAATCGATCACGACGCGACCGACTTAAGGCTGTAGTCGAATCGCTCGAGTTGGCCCATGCCCCGCACGAACCTGAACGATATCCTGATCTTCATGGCCGTCGTCGATGCCGGAAGCTTTATCGCCGGCGGCCAAGCCATGGGTCTCTCCCGTTCGGCAGCGGGAAAGGCCGTTACTCGACTCGAAGAGCGGCTCGGCGCGCGCCTGCTCAACCGTACCACGAGGACGCTGAGCCTGACCGCCGAAGGACGAGTGTTCTATGACCACGGGCTGCAGATCCTGGCATCGGTCGACGAGGCGGAAGCGAGCGTTGCGGGGCAAAGTGGTGTGCCGCGAGGCGTTCTCAGGCTCGCCGTTCCCGGTGATTTCGGGCGGCTCGTCGTGCTTCCCTTGCTCGAAAAATATCTTCGGACCTGGGCGGACATGCAGGCCGAAGTGAGCTTCACCGATCGCCCGGGCGATATCCTCGAGGATGGCTTCGACTTGGCGATCGGGATTGGCGCGGCGCCATCGGCCGGCGACAGTCGGTTGATCACGCGCGTGATCGCCAGTGACAAGGCGCGGCTCTGCGCCTCGCCCACCTACCTGACCGAACGCGGCATGCCCGGCTATATAGGAGATCTCGCCGCCCATGACTGCCTGTTCTTCACCAGCCGCGGCCAAAGGCAGGGTTGGCGTTTTCGCAGCGGTGCCGGCTGGATCAGGGCCCAGGGGCGCAGCCGCCTGAGGCTCGACAGCGGTGAAGCCGTTCGCGATGCCGCTCTGGCCGGACTCGGCATCGCGCTCCTTCCGGACTTCCTCATCGCCGCCGATTTGACAGCCGGTCGTCTCCGGCAGGTCCTGCCCGAGCTCGAAACCGACGAAACGAAGATCATGGCGCTCTATCCCGACAGAGGCCTGCTGGAGCCGCGGGTGCGCTGCTTTATCGATCTGATGATCGAGGAAATCGGACCAGGCTAGTAACGCGTCCGCGGGGCTCATGCCACAGCCTTGTCAAAACCGCGGAAGCTCTTGAGCGCCAGCGGAGAGAGGGTCGCCGCGAGATAAGCGAGCCCGCAGAGGAGCATCGCTGCGCCAAGCCCGGTCGTGCTGATCAGCGCACCGCCGACGAGGCCACCGAAGGGGATAAGGGCAAAGCAGAGAGCGGTGTTCATCGCCGTTACGCGCCCGGTCAGTGGTTTGGGGATGCGCTCGAAGATCACCGCCGACAGGATCGGGTTGAGGAAACCGGAGGCAAAGCCTGCGATTGCCAGCGTCCCAAATACGGAGCCGAGCGGCGCATCCACGGCGAGCACCAGAAAACGCGGAAATCCGGTCAGCAAAAAAGCCATCGTATAGACGATCAAACGCGGCATGCGCTCGCCGACAACAGCGGCAATTGCCGCGCCCGCGATTGAGGCGCCGGAGAAGGCGGCAAGCAGCCCGCCGAGCAGCTCCGGCCCGTGACCGGCGTCCCGCGTCCAGACCGGCAGCAGCACGGCGTGATAGGCCTGATCGAGCAGATTGGTGATCGCCACCATGGCGACAATGCTGACGAGCACCGCGTCGCCGCGCAGAAAGCGCCAGCCTTCCAGGAGATCGCCGAGATAGGTTGACGCTCTGCCGGGCCGCGCGTCGGGCGCGGCGGGGATCTTGGGAGCGCGGCGGGTGCCGGGTATGCCTGATGCAACGACCAGGGCAGCCGCAGCGAAGGTGGCGGCGTTGACGAGGAGCGCCTGACCCGGGCCGATCAGCCCGATCAGCGCGCCCGCGCCGGCCGCACCCACCGTCGAGGCCAGCCGCTCGATGGCGCTGGAGACGCCGGTCACCCGTTCGACCGGCACTTCGGCGAGGGTCGCGATATCGGGAACCATCGCCTGCTTGGCGGCATCGGAAGGCCCGCGCAGCACACCCATGGCAAAGACGAGGAGCAGCAACACTGGCACAGTCAACATGCCCAAGAAATCGAGAAGCGGCACCAGCCCGACCACAACAACGGAAGCAATGTCGCAAATGATGGCGATGCGCTTGGCGCCGACCCGGTCGATCAGCGGTCCCCCGAGCGCCTTGGCGAGCACATAAGGCAGCATTTCCATCATCGCCGTCAGCCCGGTCAGCACCGGACTGCCGGTAGCACTCAGCACCAGCCAGGGAATGGCGATGGTCGAGAGCCGGGTGCCGGACAGCGATAGCGTCTCGGCGACGGCGAACCTCAGAAACGGCTTGCCCCTTCTCACGGCTCACTCTCCCGCTCGCGGTACGGAACGCGGCCCGGATAAGGGAAAGCGTGAAGCATTACATAGAAGGGAACGACGTCAGGATCCTGCGTCGCCTCTCCCAGCGGCGGGGCCGCCCGCATCGCGTCAAGAATGATGTCTCTCAACCGCTTCGTCAGGGCTTCGGCCTGTTCAGCCCTCATCGGGATGAGGATGTCGTCGGCGGCCGTCGCCCTGCGCCATTCGACTGGCAGCCCGGCATATTCCTCCAGCGCCTGCTGCATCTGGCCGACGTGCAGCGAAAGCGCCGCCTGGTTGAAGGCAACGTCGAGATCGAGCGCCTCCCCCTCGGCTTCGCTTGCCGGCACCGAGGTCAGCTCGTGGCTGGCGCGCCACCAGCGATCGCGTCGCGAGGCATGCGGCGATTCCTCGATGAAACCATATTGGGCGAGCTGGCGCAGGTGATAGCTGGTCGCGCCGCTGTTCAGGCCCAGCCGGACCGCGAGCTGCGTCGCCGTGGCGGGGCCGTCGATCCTCAGCATGCCAAGCATGCGCAGCCGCACGGGATGCGCCAACGCCTTCAGCGCCGTCGGTTCGGGCACGACCCGGCTGACGGTGCGGGAGATGGCGGCATCGGCGGCTGGATCGGAGTTCTGCTCTTTCATGATGCTATCATACAATTGCAAACATATCTTTGCAAATATTTCTTTGCAAAACTGTTTCGGAAGGCTCTTGAAAACCGGCTTCGCCTATAGCCAGGCATGATGACGCGCCCTATGACCGTGGCGGTAGTCCGCATGAACGAGGGGCAAAGGGATGGCTGAGGACGCGCAGAAAAATATCGGTACCTGGTACATCGACCCCGATGCCGAAGATAGGATGGCCGATGGGCATGCGCCGATATGGCGCCACCTGATCGATCTCATGCTCGAGCGTGACCTCTCCGATAAGAACGTGCTCGACTATGGCTGCAATCAGGGCGGCCTGCTGCGGCATCTCTATGCGATTCGACCATTCCGCAGGGCCCTGGGTATCGACATCGCCGAAACCTCCATTGCCAAGGCCGAGACGCTGAAAGGCAATCTGCCGATCCAGCATCAGGTCGGCGGCAGGCTGGAGGGCTGGAGCGAGGAATTCGACCTCGCCGTCAGCCATGAGGTCATCTATCTCGTTCCCGATATCGACGCGCACGCCGCCGATATCCGCCAGGCACTGAAGTCAGGCGGCGTCTATTATGCGGTAACTGGCTGCCACACGGACAATCCGCTCTGCCGAAATGGCGCGAGCTCGTCGCCAACCGCACCAACACCGTCGTTCAGGATCGGTCGGTCACCGATTACGGCCGTGCCTTCGAAAAGGCGGGCTTCGCTGTCTCCGCGCGCAAGCTCGAATATGACGGCTTCATCCCCTTCGTCGCGGACGGCTGGACGCCTGACTTCGCCGATGCGCTGGACTATTACACCCAGACGAAGATCGTCTTCAGGCTTGTGAAGCCCTAGACACTGCCGGTGAAGCCGCATCAGCTCTACATCGAAATGCGGCGGGTTATTCGGAGCGACCTGGACGAAACGGCCCCTGACCCGGAAGATTTCCTGGATGAGATTGCGCTCGGCAAGCTCGCGTGGCGCACCGTCGAATCTGAGCTGCCCCTTTTCTAGCAGCGAAACGCGGTCGCTGACGGCGATCGCCTGGTTGATGTCGTGGATCGCCATGACGATCGTCACGCCCTTTTCGCGGCTCAGCCGATGCACGAGATCGAGTACTTCGACCTGATAGCCGATGTCGAGGAAGGAGGTCGGCTCGTCGAGCAGCAGGATCTCCGCTTCCTGGGCGAGAGCGGCGGAGATCCACGCCCTCTGACGTTCGCCGCCGGATAATTCGCGCAGGCTGCGGTCGGCCAAATCAGATAGTCCGGTGCTATCGAGTGCCCATTCGATCGCCTCCTCGTCGCGGCTGTCATAAGAGCGGAACAGGCCGACATGCGGATAGCGGCCCTGGCGCACGAGCTGGGCGACGGTCATCTCGTCGGGAGCGGTCGGCTGCTGCGGCAGGAAAGCGAGCTTCTTCGCCAGCATCCGGCGCGACATGGAGGCGACAGCAACGCCGTCGAGCGACGCCTTGCCCACCGCTGGCCGGATGAGGCCGGCCAGCGCATGCAGCGCCGTGCTCTTGCCCGAGCCGTTCGGCCCGATCAGCGCCCGGATCTCGCCCTTTTCGAGCGAGAGGCTGAAACCGCTGAGAGCCTTTCGCTTGTTGTACATCACCGAGAGGTCGGAACAGGACAATGGCATTTCGGCCTCACATGTTTTTGCGCAGCAGCGCGAGCAGAAGCGGTACGCCGAAAACGGCTGTGACCACGCCGATCGGTATTTCCTCGGCCTGTCCCAGCAGCCGGCCGATGAGATCGCCGAGCGTGACGATGACGGCGCCCAACACGATCGTCAGCGTAAGCGACAGCATGAAGTTCCGCCCAGCCAGGAAGCGGGCGAGATGCGGCACGATAAGACCGACGAAGACCACAGGTCCGACCGCGCCGACGGCGCTTGCCGCGAGCGCGCAGGCGACGATCAGCACGATCGAGAAGTACTTGCGATAGCCGAGCCCGAGAGACCGGGCGACGGGCGCATCGAACTGCAGCAGCATCAGCGGCCGATAGACGACCGGCAGCATGGCGAGCCCAGCGATCGTGAAGGGCAACAGGAAGAGCGCGTGATCCCAGCTGCGGGCGTAAAGACTGCCCGACAGCCACTCGAGAATGATCTCGATACGGGACGACCCCCATCCGGCGATAAGGCCGATCGCCACTGCATGCAGCACCGCGCCGACTGCCACGCCGCAGAGGGTGATGCGCAGCGCGCTGAGGCCGAGACGGAAGGCAAGCAGATAGATGACGCCGCCGGCAAGCAGGCCGCCGGCGAGACCTGCAGCCGGCAGCCATGCGACCGGCAGTTCGGCCAGCGTGTTCGAGCCGGGCTCGAGAATATAGACGGTAAACAGCAGGAAGATCGTCACCGAGAGAGTCGCTCCCTGCGACACGCCCATCAGCGAGGGGTCGGCGAGCGGATTGCGGGTGATGGTCTGCAGCAGATATCCCGCCAGCGAAAAATGAATGCCGGCCAGGATGCCGGTAGCGATGCGCGGCATCCAGATATCGAGAATGATCAGCCGCGCCTCGGCCGAGCCGCCGCCGGTCAGCAGGGCCGCGACGTCAGCCATGGGAATATCGGCGACGCCGAGGAAGACCGCCGCCGCAAGCGACAGGACAGCCAAGACGGCAAGCGCAGCTGTTATGCCGAGGCTTCTCGGACCAGCCGATATCGATGCCCGGGCGCTCATTGCGTCTCCCCCGCGAAGCTGAGCCGCCCGCGCTGGACGAGATAGATGAAGACCGGTCCGCCGAGCAATGCGGTGACGATGCCGACCGGCAACTCACGCGGGATTGCGACACTGCGCGCCAACACATCAGCGACCGTCACGATCAGCGCGCCGAGCGAGGCGCTCAACCCGATCTCCCACCCCGTGCCGCGGGGTTTCAGCAGCCGGGCGATGTGGGGAGCGGCAAGACCGACGAAGGCCACCGGCCCGGCAATCGGCGCGACACCGGCGACCGGAATGACGGCAAGAATGAGGATGAGCGGCTTCCACAGACCGAGCTGCAGGCCCATGCCGGCCGCCGCATGGTCGCTCAGCATGAACATGCCGATGACGCGCCGCAGAACGAGCGCGCCCACGACGCCGGCGATCGTCCATGGCAGCATATAGAGGAGGTGCGACCAGGTGCGCCCCTGGAAGCCACCGGCGAGCCAGAAGAGCAGCGATGCCGATTGCGGCCCGGTCAAGAGCAGAACATAGGTGGTGATCGCGCCGAGAAACAGCGAGACGCTGACGCCGCCGAGCGCAAGCTGCAGTGGCCGCCCCTGCCCGCCGCGCGAAACCCAGAATGTCACCGAGGCAGCAAGGGGCCCGCCGGCAAGGCCGATGAAGGGATAATAGGCAGGCGAAAGCCAAGGCACGAAGACGAAGCAGCAGACGATCGGCGCGACCGCCCCCGATGTTACGCCGGTAATACCGGGATCGGCCAGCGGATTGCGCGTCAGCGTCTGCAGCACATACCGGAAACGGCAAGTCCGGCGCCACCGGCGGCGGCCGCCAGGCTGCGCGGCAGGCGCAGCGTCCAGACGAGGACAGATTCGAGCTTACCGTCGGGCGCCAGCAGCACGCGCAGCGCCGTCTCGACCGAAAGCGTCTTGGCACCGACCAGCAGGCCGAGCATCGTCGCCAGCATGGCGGCGGCGACGATGAGCCCTATGGCCAGGAATGATTGCCGGGGGCTCATCGCAGACCTTGTTCCTTGGGCTTAGTTCTGCAGTTCGGCCGGGATCAGCTTGGCGGCTTCGGCCTTCACGTCGACGGCCGGGAACGTGTCGGGGTAGAGGTAGTGCGCGGCCTCGCGCAGGACGATTTCGCGAGCGATCGGGCCGTTGGTCTCGACCCACTGGTCGCCGACATAGAAGACGCGGTTGTTTTTGACCGCCGACAGCTGTGACCAGATCGGGTTGCTCTCATGCGGGCGATCCGGGCCGGAATCATAGACGAAGATGACCTCCGGGTCCTTTTCCAGCATGGTTTCGAGGCTGAGGTCGATGCCGAATTCGCCACCCGGGCTCTTCGGCCCCGGAACATTGTCGCCGCCGATCGCAGCGACGATCGAGGCCGAGGTATTTTCCGTGTGGAAGGCGAACGGCGTTGCGCCGCCCCACATGATCAGGAAGCGCGGGTGAACATTCTTCGGCGCCTTGGCGGCAAACTCCGCCAGATGCTTGCGGAAATCGGCGTTGAGCTGCTCGCCGCGCTCGGGCTTGCCGAGCAGCTTGGAAAGAGAAGCAACCTCCTTGTAGCTCTCTTCCAGCAATTCCATGTTGTAGGCGACGTAAGGTGCGATGTTCTGAAGCTGCGCCGCATTGCCCACCGTATAGCGGCGGATCGCGATGATCAGATCCGGCTTGGCTTCGGAGAGAAGTTCGAGATTGGGCTTTGCGCGCTGGCCGATCTGCTTCATTCCGGCAGTCAGGCCGAGCAGAAAAGCGGGTCGCGGCCTGAAGTCATATAGGTGCTGGCGACCGGCTTGATGCCGAGTGCCAGCGCGACGTCATCGGCGATATAGGAAATCGAGGCAATGCGCTTCGGCTGCGCCGGGACTTCGACAGTGATGCCCCGATCATCGACGATCGAGACCTTCTTGCCGTCATCCGCCTGGGCGGCGCCCGCCACCAGCATTGCGGATAGGCCGATGGCCGAGAAAAATTTATATACATATCGAGTCATATCTGAAAACTCGCCTCTCATGCGCAGAGGCTTTAGCTAAAAAAGCGGAGTTTAACAATCATGATTCTCGGACGCGCTTTCGGGAAAATGCCGCTTGGCCGGCTCAATCCTCAGCCAAGGTGAAGACTGCACAAGGTTCTGCGATCCCACGCAAAAAGTGCTCGCCAAGTGGCGTCAGCACGGCCTCGGTGTTCGCCGCCACCTCGCCCGAGATCAGCACGCTGTGGCCGAGCGGCTTGCAGAGCCCTTCCAGCCGGCTGACCATATTGACCGCTGGGCCGATGGCGGTGAAATCCAGCCGGTCGGCCGCGCCGATATTGCCCCAGAGGATCTCGCCGAAATGCAGCGCGGCGCCGAAGGGCAGCGGCGCCAGCCCTTGCGCCTCGCGCATCTGGTCGAGATGGATCATGCCGGCGCGGCTGGCCGCGACGGCTCGGAGCGCCGCCTCGCAGGCTTCCCGATCACCGCGGCTCTCTTCGCCGGAAGCGCCCGTGACGGGAAAAATCGCCAGCACACCGTCGCCGATGAATTTCAGCACCTCGCCGCCAAAGGCATGCACGGCGCCTGCGATGCGGTCGAAATATGCGTCGAGCGCTGATATCATCGCATGCGGCTCCGTCACCTGAGAAAGCGCGGTGAAATCACGGAGGTCGGCGCAGAGAAGAGCCGCGCGGATGGTTTCGCCGGTGCCGCGCGCAAGCACGCCCGACTGAACCCGGGCCGCACTGCGCCGACCGAGATAGGCTTCGAGCAGGGCTGCCCGCGCCTCCCGCGCCGCAAGGGCTGCAACCGGTGCGGCGGCAAAACGCGCGACCTCCCTCAGGCGGCCGGCTTCATCCGGAGCGAATGCGTCCGCCCCTGCCCCCTTGCCGATGGCCGCCCAGCCGAGCATCGTACCGTCTTCCGAATTCCCGATCCTCTCCTCCCACACCGGTCCGAGCCCGGCGAGCCACTCGCGCCCGGCATCGCTTCGCGGGGCGGCGGCAAAGCCCAGCGCCTCGATGACCGCCCCGGTCTCCGCACGCCACAGCCAGGTGCGCCGCGCAATAATCGGATGCGGCACCGAAAGCGTCAGCGCGCCACCGGAAAGCGGCAGGCCACCAACCAGCAGCCGGCGCCCGAGCTCGGCCAGAAACTGCTCGGGACCAGGCGAAGCCGCGGCTTCGTCAACCAGCCAGGCAAGGGAGGGAGGCAGATCCATGCCCCAGCATCGCATCACCCCAGTGTGCGGGCAACCCCGCGGCGTTCGTCCCGCGGAGGCCGCGCACCCCTCCGGGCGCCTGCACCCGGGGCGTCCGCCAGCAGCCTGGCCCGCATCCCCTGTCAACCCCCTCGCAAAACAACCCTGTGGAAAAACATTCACCGCGGTGGAAAATCGCCCAAAAAACACTTTAAACTTGCGCGGCTTTGATTCCATTATGTGCCAGCTTGTCATCTGCGATTGAGGGGTTGCGATGGGCACGACATACTGGCCGAAAGACCCGCTTGACGGGAACGACATGACGCTGCTGACGTCGATCCTTCGGCGGTGGTGCGCCCGTTACGGGATCGAATTTACCGCGGAAGAGAGCAAGCGGAAGGCGAAGGAACTCATCGAATGGTTCGAGTTCGGCGTCAAGGATCCGGCCGAGCTCGAAGAGTTGATCGACGGAAAGCACTGGCTCGTCAACCGCATCTAAGTGCCGCCGTAGTTCTCAGGAAAAAGGCCGGCGAACATCGCACCGGCCTTCGTTCGTCTGCCTCTGTACAAGGCCTTTAGTAATCGTCGCGCCAGCGGCGCTCGCGATGCCAACGCCGCTCCTCGCGCCACCGCGGGCCATCCCAATGGTGGTGATGCCGCCGCTCCCAGCCCCAGCGCGGTGGGCCGCCATAGAAGACCACCGGCGGCGGGCGGCGCCAGTTGCGGCGGCATTCGCCCCAGCGCGTCAGGTGCCAGCCGCGACCGCAGGCGTAGTCGACCTTCGTGACAGCGCTCTCAACCTTGATTGTCCCGACCGGCATCGCCTGAGCTGTGCCGATCGAGAGACTGCCAGCGAGCAAGGCAGCCGCGATAGTAAGTGCCTTCATCGAAAACTCCAATTCAATCCAGCCGCACCCACATTAGGCCCGCCAAATTGAACCTCCGATGAACTGCGCGTTCATGTTTGCCCTCGAAAAACCTCGCCTCTTGACGGCCGGTTTTCGGCCGTTCCTCTCGCAGCGTCGAGCGCCTGACGAGTGTCCCGCCGCTGCCGAATACCGTTCACGTCCTGCCGTAAAAGCGATCCGGACCGGGATCCCGCCCGGCTGCCACCTCGGTGAGCCGTCCGAGATAATGCGCCCAGCCTTCCTCGTGGCCGGCGCATTGTTCCGCACTCGGCAGGCCGCTATGGGTGAGCCGCAAAAGCGTCCCGCCTCCCTGCTCGATCAGGTCGATTTCGACCAGGCTCGATCCCGGCGGCACCACCTCGCTGCCATCCCAGCCGAAGCTGTAGGCAAGGCGATGCACCGGCACCACCTCGCGAAACGAGCCGCGCGCAAATCGGGCGCCGGTGACGTTGACGAGATAAAGCCCGCCCGGCTGCGGCTCGACCTCGGCCTCCGTCCCCATCCAGCGCAGAATCTTCTCTGGATCGGTCATCAGCGCAAACACCGCCGCCGGCGGCGCCGCAATATGCGCCTCGCGGCGCACGACGAAAGACTCTTGCATATCTCCCTCCCATGGTTGCCGCCCCGCTTCAGCAGGGAAGACGATTGTGCTGTTATCGACGTGGATGTCCTCGGGGAAGCATGTAGGCGCAAGCGTACGCTCAGCAAGGGCGATTTGCATGCATCCATCAGCCGCCAAAGCACCCGCCTCGCCCTCGAGGCCCCTTGCGGGGCGCCTCAGAATGAGGCTCCCTTGCAGTTGCAACCCGCTCCACCCATGAAAACATCTCCCTATTGCCAGACCGCCGCCGTGCCCCTATGGTCGCGCCGTTCTCAGGGCGGGGTGAAAGTCCCTACCGGCGGTATGCAGTTTCGATTGCGAGCCCGCGAGCGCCTTCTCTAGGGAAGGGTCAGCAGATCAGGTGAGATGCCTGAGCCGACGGTCATAGTCCGGATGAAAGAGAACGTGCGATGCCGCTGCCCTCCCGGGCTGGCGGCGGATGCTCGTGATCGCCTTGGGTGACGTGTCTGTACGCCAAAGGAGATGACTATGACACCCACCCGTTATGCCTTCGTCAAAGCCGGCTGGCACGCCGATATCGTCGACCGTGCGCTCGAAGGTTTCCAACAGCTTGTTCCCGCCGAGCAGATCGACGTGTTCGATGTTCCAGGCGCCTTCGAAATGCCGCTGCTGTCGCGCGATCTTGCCGCCTCCGGCCGTTATGCCGCCGTCATCGCCGCCGCCTTCGTCGTCGATGGCGGGATCTACCGCCACGAATTCGTCGCCCAGGCAGTGGTCGATGGCCTGATGCGCGCCGGCATGGATACAGGCGTGCCGGTGCTGTCGGTCTCGCTGACGCCGCATCATTATCAGGAAACAGAGCATCACACGCAGATCTACCGCGCCCATTTCGTCGAGAAAGGCCGCGAGGCGGCGCGCGCCGCCCTCATGATCGGCAAGACCCGCGCCGCTCTTGCGGCATAGAAGCCCGCGTCACAGGCGGCGGGATCGGCCCGCCGTCTTCTCCCAACAGAAGAATTGATTCGACGCCCAACCCGCGCTGTGGTCCACTCGACCCCGACATGTATCGCCATTCTTAATGCGTCCAGACCTTGAGGGAGCTGAAGATGAGCAATGCAATGCACAGTGAATCCCCAACCGAATCCACGACGACTCGACCGCTCGACACCAAGCTCGAAGTGGTCGTCATCCCCGTTTCCGACGTCGACCGCGCCAAACGCTTCTACGAGAGCCTGGGCTGGAGGCTCGACGCCGATTTCGCCAATGATGCCGATTTCCGGGTAATCCAGTTTACCCCGCCGGGCTCCGGCTGCGCGATCATCTTCGGCAGCAATGTCACCGCCGCCACCCCCGGCTCCGCGCAGGGGCTCTACCTCATCGTCTCCGACATCGAGGAGGCGCGACGCGATCTCGTCGCCCGTGGCGTCGAGGTGGGCGAGATCTTCCACGACGCATCAGGCGTCTATGCCGGCAAGGATGAGCCCTATCTCTTCGGACGCCTGCGCATCGCTGGCCGCGACCCCGAGCAACGCAGCTACCGCTCCTTCGCCTCGTTCAGGGATCCCGACGGCAACGGCTGGCTCTTTCAGGAAGTCACCACTCGTCTGCCCGGCCGCATTGACTCCGACCAGACCGCCTTCTCCACCTCGAGCGACCTCGCAGCCGCGCTCCGCCGCGCCGCGCAAGCCCACGGCGAACACGAGAAGCGAAACGGCGGCAAATACGACGATAACTGGCCCGATTGGTACGCGGAATACATGGTCAGCGAGCAGGCCGGCAAGGCGTTGCCGCTTTAGGTGACGGCAGGCGCAGGGAGCACCCGCCTCGCTGGAGGACGCGGGATGTTTGTCGCTTCCTTCACCGGCAGGAGAAAGGGGGTGCCACACGGCATCTCCTCCCATCCCCAGGACCCGCAGCGCCCCGCCCAAACCACCAATTCACCGATCAAATATATCCCGCCACAGCTTTTCGCCGATCATACAATCCGCCGTCGGCGCCTCGCCGGCGACCCTCACCGTCACCGGCGGGGGCAGGCCGCTGATCTCCAGCACCAGCTTGCGGCGCACAGCGATGGCGAAATCCTCGATCTTGTGGACCGGCAGCACAAAAGCGCCGGGGCCACCGATCACGCAATCGGCGTAGTATTTGTCAAGCCCGCCCTGCGCATCGGAGGGCCGCAGCATAATGGCGAGGCCGTTGATGATCATGCCTGATGCCACCGCCTTGTCGCGGGCGGGAGTGACGGGATCGCCGGAATTGTTCGGGCCGTCGCCGGAAACGTCGATCACCTCACGCCGGCCACGAAAGGGACCGGCGGTGATCATGCTGGCGCCGTGGTCGATTGCGGTCGAGATCGATGTGCGCCTTTGCGTGGCGATCGGCCGGGCATCGAGCTTGTCGGCGAAGGCGATCGCATCCACTTCGGACTCGATCACCTGCCAGTCGATCATCGAATCCTGGACGACATACCCCGCCCATTCGAAATAACTGATGGCGATGCGACCAGTGAGCCCGCTCTTGACCGCATCGATAAATTCCTTGTGCTTGAGCGCCTCGACATAACCTTGGCGCTGAATACTGATCTCCTCGAAATCCATCGACCGCGAGGTGTCGACGGCAAGCACCAGCGTCACGTCGACCTCGTTTCCGCCGACGCCCGCCGCCGGAACAACGCCGGAAAGACCCATGAGCACCGCAAGTGTCGTCGTCAGCATCGGCAAATCCCCGCGCCATCAGGCGAAGGAACTGTAACACAGCTTGGCCTGCGCAGGACGCCCGGCGGAGCGCGAGGCTTCAATTTTCGGTGATATCAGGAATGTCCGGCCTGCCCGCCCAGGCTCCGGCCTTGCGCTCTGTACCCGCGGTTGCCGTGATAGGACGGCCTAAAAGATCGAGCTGAAGCTGGTTCTTGAGGTCGAGGAAAGGCGGCATGCTCCGACGCTCCCCATCCTGGTGTGTAGCCCGTGAGGGCGAAGTCTCGAAGGGCACTCTCGGCGCTGCCACTTGCAGTCATCGACCGCCGGCACAGCCGCCCCGCCCTTCGAGGCTCTTGCAGGTCACCTTGGGGGCGAGGCTCTCGCGAGGAACCAAGGCTCCCCTCACCCCGCAATCAAAAGCAGCACATAGGCGATCACGCTCACCATCAACCCGCGAAACGCGAAGGTGACGCAGCGGTACTTGTTGCGGGCGATGGCGGAGAGGATATTGGCGTTTTCGAAGTACTGGTCGAAGAGGTAGCGCTCGTCCCGGCGAAGAGCGGCCTCGAAGAACATGTCGCGATGTTTCGGCCAGGCCCCCCAGAACAGCGAGGTCGAGGTACCGAGACGTCGCGGCAGCACGACGAGAATCGCCGACAGGATGGAAAAAACCGAGGCCGCCGCCAGCAGGCCGGAAAACAGCACGCTTCCCGACGTGCCGCCGGTATAGCGCGTCACGCTGAAGACCGCCCTCACCTCACTGGAGCTCACCAGAAAGGCGAGCATGAAAGTAAAGATGTAGGCTGCCTTCTGATCGGATATCTTGATCTGATCATAAAATATGTCGTTGATTTTCTTGATGTGGTCGAAATACTCGGTGCTGACGTCCCCGCTCGTCGGATTGCTCAGCATAACCTCAGTGGCATTTTCAAATTCGCTCACGTGAATACTCCACCTGAAAAGTGTTTCCCTGATATTACACTTCGCGATGAAAGCAAGAACACGTGTGCAACATGCTTGACTTTTCCTCTCTACACCGACAAAGGGGAAGCGGGGTACGGGGTCGAGGACATGCGGAGTTATTCCAGTAACATCTGTCGCGTCGGGTTGGCGCTTGCTTTTGGCGTGCCCAGTTTTGGGCTGCCGGCAATGGCCGATCCCGTACCGCGGGCCACGCCGGTTGCCGGCTCGGTCATCGCTCGCAAGACCGGCGAGGAAGTCCGCTTCATCGACGTGTCAAACTGGCGCGTTGTCGACATCAACCAGGATCTTCTGACCGGCGACGTGCTGCGCACCAATGCAAACGGTCAGCTTGCTATCGTTTTTTCCGACCACACCCAGGTTCGCCTCGGCCGTAATTCCTCGCTGCAGGTCAAGAAGATGGCGGCGAGCGGCGATACGGTGCTCAACCTCCAATCCGGCACCATCTGGGCGCGCGCCGAGCGCGGCGGCCAGGGCCTGACGGTGGAGACACCGGCCGCCGCAGCCGCGATCCGCGGCACCGACTGGACGATGACAGTCGAGGGCGCCAAGACCTCGATGATCGTGCTGGAAGGCCGGGTGGCGCTCAGCAACCCGCAGGGCAGCGTCGAGGTGAGCGAGGGCGAAGGCGCGGTCGCCACCATCGGCCAGGCGCCGACCAAGATCATCAGCGTCAATCCCGATGACCGCGAACAGATGCTCTTCTATCTGGACCTGCGCGACGGCTTCGACCTGATTCCGACATCGCCGCTGCGGGCCGACCGCATGGCCGCGGAGCGCCGCCGCCTGCTGGCGCTGCAGCCGGAGCGGCGCACGACTGAAGACTGGCTGCAACTGGCGGAAGTGCAGAGCGCCTTTGACGGACGCCAAGCCGCGGCCGCAACGTTGCAGAATGTCCGCGGCCGAAAGCTGACGGTGGCTCAGCAGGCGCGTGTCGACCTGATCGAAGCCACCATCGCCGGGTCCGAAAAACGCTACGGCGATGCCGCCAAGCTCTTCAACAAGGCCCTGCCGCATCTCGACCCGACACGCCGCAGCATGGCGCAATATGGAGGCTATTTCGCCCGGTCATTGGCCGATCCCGCCCATGCCGAACAGCCGCCGGCCAACGCGACCGGCCCCTATGGCGCGCTCATGCAAGCCTATACGACGGGCTTCCTGAAAAACCCGCGCGCGGCGATCGAAATCATCAGGGAAGCGGAACAGCACTATCCCGATGATCCGACGCTTCCGGCGGTCCGCGCCCAGCTGGCGCAGCTGACAGATGACCGCGAGCAGATGAAGGAAGCGATAGAACGCTCGCTGGTACTCGACCCTGACCATCCGATGGCGCTATCCGCCCGCGCGAGTTACAAGGCGGTCTATCAGAGCGACATGAACGGCGCGCTCGCAGATCTGAACCGCGCCATAGCCCTTGCCCCGGGCGGGTCAGGTACGCTGAATTCGCTCGGCCTGCTGCAAAGCTCGCGCGATGCCAATGGCGAGGCGGAAAAGGCCTTCAACAAGGCGATCGAGCTCGATCCGCAGGACCCGCTGCTGCACGCGAACCTCGCGATCCTCTATCTCGACCAGGGGCGGATGAAGGAAGCCAAGCGCGAGATCGACACGGCGATCGCCCTCGATCCAGCCTTCGATCTCGCCTTGCTCGCCCGCGGCCGCTACTACCTGCAAATTGGCGAGCGCGAAATGGCGCTGCAGGACCTGCTCGCCGCCAGCACAGCCAATCCAGCGCACTCGCAGTCGCAACTGATGCTCGCCGCCGCTCACTACGAAAAAGGCGACCGCATCCCTTCACAGCAGGCGCTCGATAACGCCGACCGGCTCGACAAGAACGACCCGGCTATCTCGGCATTTCGCACGGCCGTCGATATCGACGATTACGACGCCGACGGCGCGATCCGCAACGCTCAGGAATATCTGAACCGTTCGCGCGCCCGCGGCGGCGATTACAGCTCGCTCGGCGCCAATGCGAGCGCCGGCTCGACGCTCAACAACGCCTTCCGCCTGCAGGGCCTGGATGCCTGGGGCCGCTATTACGGCGATGCCGTCTTCGATCCCTTCGAAGGCACCGGCTATATCGACCAGGCGATCAAGGGCAGCATCTTTCCTTTCGTCAACGCGACGAGCTTCAGCGACGACAATATCATCCAGTATCGCGGCAACGCGTCGAGCTATTCGTCCTTCATCCAGGGCCTGCTGCTCTCACCGCACATGCTCTCTGGCCGTTCGCGCTCGGCATCGCTGTTCGACGTGCCGTTCATCGAAGGATCGCTCGGCGGCGGCATCAACAGCGTCGACGGCCATACCAGACGTATCGGCGAAGCCGATATCCAGGGCTATTCCAACGAAACGATCCCGATCAGCTTCTATGGCAATCTGACCTGGGAAGAGCTGGCGCTCGATCGCGATTATCGGGATTTCGGCGGCGTTCAGACTGATAACAAGCTGCTGAGCGCCAATGGTTATCTCACCGCGACCGTCACGCCCGATGATCGCGTGGTGGCCTTTGTCAACCACGGCAAGAATGATGGCTCACTGAGCGCATTATCGTCAAATACCGCGTTCATGGAACTCGTGTTCGGCGTGCGTTTCCCGCTGCCTCTCTACACAACGCAGGAGACCGTCGCCGAAACCACATATGCCGGCGTCGGCTGGAGCCACACGTTTGCGTATGAAAACGTGTTGAACGGAGCACTGCTTTATTCTGGAAGCAAATCGGATACGAACAACGCGCTTGATGTCGACGTGGACCCACTGTTTTTCCGGACAGGCGTTCCCTTCATCATTCCCTTTAGCGACGTCACCCAAGAGACCGAATCCCAAACCTATATCGGCGCTCTGAGCCATTCCATAGGCGCCGGACCTTTGACATTTCGCTACGGTATCGAAGGCGGCTGGATGGATGTCAGCAGCACGGTCGATACGACGCTCTTGGGTTTGACAGCTCCTCGCGATCACACCGAGAACACCATCGATATCGGCCGTGCTTATGTCGATGTGCTGCACGAGATCACGCCCGATCTCAAAGGCGAATACGCCTTGTTCGCCACGCATCTCGAGGGCGACGGCATCGACATCAGCCGGCTGGAGCCGCGCTTCGGCCTTGCCTGGACGCCGATTCAAAACCACTGGCTGCGTGCCGCCTTCATGCGGCAAAGCTTTGATACCACCGTGCCGACCCTTGCTCCGATCGGCATACTCGGACTGCAGGCCAATCAGTTTTCCACTAATCCGCAAGGCTATACGGATACGATCGCCCTTCAGTGGGATGCCGAATGGACCGACCGATTCTTCACTTCGGTCGAATACCAGCATCAGGAACTGCATGATTTCTCGGTCGATTTTCCGCTGATCTCGCTTCCCTCCGATACCAGCCTGCCGATCTCGCGCGCCAGGATCGATCGCGCTGCCGTCACTGCCAATGTCGTGCTCGGCCATGGTTTCGGCCTTTCGGCTACCTACGCCTATATGGATTCGGAAAACCGCGATCCGCTTGAGCCGATCTATGGCGGCCCTCTTCCCTTCATCCCGCAGAATTCCGGGCAGATTGCATTGACCTGGGTCAACGAAGCCAAGGTCAAGACAACGCTGGCCGCCAACTATATTGGCGAGCGCGACGGCGATAGGTTCGGCACTAAGCTCGACGACTATTGGAGCCTCGACGCCCACCTGGTCTGGGAGCCGTTCGACAAGCGCATCGAGCTGGAAGCGGCCGCCTATAACCTGCTCGACGAGGACTTCGAGATCACGCCCGGCGTGCCCGGCTGGGGCCGCGCTTTCAAGGGCACGCTCAAAGTCCGCTTCTGATGCGAGCGCCGGACAAGCCTAGGCAGGCACGACAGACCGGCGGCCGCCATCTCAGGCTCCTGGTTCTGTCGCTGACGACGCTGATCGCCATCTCGTTTCTGTCGCGCCTGCCCGCCTGGTCGCTGCTGGAGCTCAGAAGCTTCGACTATCTCTCGACCGTCGACGATCCCCGTCCGCCGCCCGGCGGACCCGTCATCGTAGCGATCGACGAACCCTCGCTTGCCGATATCAATGCGCAATGGCCCTGGCCGCGCAGCCTGCATGCCGAGCTCATCACTCAGCTGCGTGCCGCCGGCGCCCGCGTCATCGGCCTCGACATCATCATGGCCGAGCCCTCGAGCCCGGATAATGACGCGGCGATCACCAGGGCGGTCGGCCCCGATGTCGTGCTGGCCGGCGACGAGACGCTGATCGAGACGCCGCAGGCCTCACAGCTGATCCGCGCGACACCGCTGCCGCAGCTTACCGAAGCGGGTGCTGTGACCGGCATCGCCTCGATCGATCTCAGCGGCGACGGCACCTTCCGGCGCATCCCGGGCTACGAGGACGGCTTTGCCGCCATGCTGGCCAAGGCCGCAGGCGTGGCGCCCGAGACCCTGCCGGCCGGCCGGCTGATTCAGACCTTCGGTCCCGCCCGCAGCTATCCCACCGTCTCCTATTATCAGGCGCTCGATCCTCAGCACCTGCTGCCGCCGGATTTTTTCAAGGACCGTGTGGTACTGGTCGGCCTCAGCCTGCAGAATGCGCCCGCTATCGACAAGGGCGGCGTCGACGCCTTTGCGACGCCCTATACGGTCCATACCGGCAAGCTCGTTTCCGGCGTCGAGATCCAGGCGACGATCTATGACAATATCCGCCGGGGCCTGTCGATCGCCGAGGCCCGATTGCCGACGGTCGCCGCCTGCATCCTGATATCGGTGCTGCTGGCCGCCACGACCGTCTGGCGCTCGACCGGATGGCTGACGGTCGTGACCAGTGCCGCGGCCCTCCTCGCCTTCGCGGCCGTCAGCGCCGCCGGCATCCGGCTTGCCCATGTCTTCGTCTCGCCGCTCGGCCCGACGGTCGCCTATATCTCCGTCGTCTTCGGCCAGGCCGCCTTCGATTTTGCCGAGGAGCGCCGCAACAAGCGCCAGATCACCCGCGCCTTCGCCCAATACATATCGCCCGATCTGGTCAAACGCCTGTCGAACGACCCTTCGCAGCTGAAGCTCGGCGGCGAGCGGCGCACGCTCTCGGTGCTGTTCTCCGACGTGCGGGGCTTCACCACCATCGCCGAGACGCTGAAGGACGATCCGGAGCAGCTGACCGGACTGATCAACCGGCTGCTGACGCCGCTCTCCGATGTGGTGATGGATCATGGCGGTACGATCGACAAATATATGGGCGACTGCATCATGGCCTTCTGGAACGCGCCGCTCGACGATCCCGACCACGCGCTTCACGCCGTGCGCGCCTCGCTCGCCATGCAGGCGGCGATTTCGAGGCTGAACGGCGAGCTGGAGCGGGAGGCGGCCGAACTCGGCCGCAAGCCGCATATCCTCAAAATGGGTGTCGGCATCAACACCGGCGAATGCATCGTCGGCAATATGGGCTCGACCCGCCGCTTCGACTATTCCTGTCTCGGCGACAGCGTCAACCTCGCCTCGCGCCTCGAAGGCGCCTCGAAGAATTACGGCGTGGCACTGCTGCTCGGCGAAGAAACCGCAAGACTTGTCGCCAACACCTACACCGTGGTCGAACTTGACCGCATCATCGTCAAAGGCCGCACCGTCCCCTCGCCCGTCTTCACCGTTGTGCACAAGGCCGACGCCGAAGCGCTGGCCGCCCACCAGGCTTTCATCGAGACGAAATATGCCGCCACGCTTGTGCCGTCCGATCCGGTCTTTGACAGGCTTTCCGCTGATATCCCCGAGCTTGCCAATTATTATGCGATCGTGCGGGATGCGCTGACAGAAGGCGGGGAATGACGGCACAGCATTTCTCGCCAAGTCGGGCGCGGCACTCTCGAACGCTCTTAATCCTGAGGCACGAGTTCAAACCCCAGGGATGACACGCATCCCCTCCGCACATCCTCATTATACAGCAACCGCAACGTACAAGGATGAGGCTCGCTTGAGCGCTGCCGACATCCTCCAGATTGGCGGGAGGAGATCGTTATGCCGCCCGCAGCCTCGCAATCTCAGGTCCAACCACCGCGATGAACAGCCCGGGATCGCCGAAAGCCCTCGCCGAAAGCATCGCTCCATGAACCGAGGCCATCAGCATTTGCGCCTGCTCTTCCGGCTGCTTGTCCAGCCGGAACTGGCCCTGCTCGACTCCGGCCTGCAACACCGAGGTCAGCCATGCCGCCAGAGCATGGAAATGTGCTCGGACGCGTGAGCCGACCTCGTCCGGCAGCATCTGCATTTCGCTCGCGAGCATCGCGCAGACGCAGAAGGGCTGCGAGGCGTTCTCGATGCAGGAACGCCAGTAGTCGACGTAGAACTGCAGCTGATCGGCAGGGCTTGCTGCTTGCTCGCGTAGCGACTGCAAACCCGCCTCCGCCTGCTTGGTGTAGCGCTCCACCAGCACCGCGACCAGCTCGGCCTTCGCAGGAAAATGATGGTGGATGCTGGCCTTCCGGATGCCGATCGCATCCGAGATGTCGGCATAGCTGAAGCCGTTATAGCCGCCCGCCACGATGAGAGACTGGGCGATATCGAGGATCTTGTCGGAGGTCGAAGCCATTGCTTTCATAGCCACGCCTACCTTCTGGTAGGAAGACTGTCAAGTTCTGGCGCTTCGCTCTCCCTTCACAAGAAGGTGTCTGCTGACCACATTGACTCGATCCATCAGCCTGCCTACTAGTAGGTAGACAACACAAGGAACCTGTCTATGCAAACTCAGTCTTCCAACCAGTCCGACTGGCTACGATCCTATTATTTCATCCGCGCCGCATTCTCGGTCATCTGGATTGCCGCCGCCATTGCATTTGCCGGACAGCCCGGCGCTGCGGCCCTTCTGCTGGTGATCTATCCGTTATGGGATGCGCTGGCCAATCTGCTCGACGCCCGGGTCAATGGCGGCCTGCGGGCCAACCCGCCGCAGACGCTGAACGTCGTGGTCAGCACGGTCACGGCGCTCGCCGTCATCATGGCGCTCAGCAGGAGCACCCATGCCGTCCTCGCCGTCTTCGGGGCCTGGGCGATCCTCTCGGGCCTGTTGCAGCTCTACACCGGTGTGAGGCGCTGGCGCACCGAGGGCGCCCAATGGGTGATGATCCTGAGCGGCGCGCAATCCGCCCTTGCCGGCGGCTTCATGATCGGCCGATCGCTCGGCACGGCCACGCCGACGATCCTGGATATCGTGCCTTACGCAGGTTTCGGCGCATTCTACTTCCTGCTCTCCTCGATCTGGCTTGCAGTCGCAGCCTATCGCAAGGCGCATGCATAGGCGCTATCACGTCTCTGCGGCGGCAAACATGCCGCCGCAGAGAGCTTTATCCGGCCCATTCAAGATCTCGGCGATGCAGGAGATTGCGGAAGACGATGACATTCTTTCGCGCTATGAAGGGTGATCACAGTCCCCGCCCATAGACCCAGAGGTCACTCCCCATGGCTTTGAAAGTTCTCTTCATTGGCGGCACCGGCCAGATTTCCTACCCCTGTGTCGAACGCGCCGTCGCCGCGGGCCACCATGTCAGCGTCTACAATCGCGGCTTGAGAGAAGCCGCCCTGCCCGCCGGTGTCACCTCGATCGTCGGGGAGCTGGGGTCGAGCGCCTATGCCGATCTCGCCAAGGCCAATTACGATGTCGTCTGCCAGTTCATCGCCTTCACGCCGGATCACGTCGCCCGGGACATCGAGGTCTTCACGGGCAATTGCGGCCAGTACATATTCATCTCCTCGGCCTCGGTCTATGAAAAACCGCCGCGTCATTACGTGATCACCGAGGAGACGCCGGCGATCAATCCCTACTGGCCCTACAGCCAGGCCAAGATCGCCTGCGAGGAACTGCTGAAGAGATCCGATAATCTCGCCTGGACGATTATCCGCCCCAGCCACACCGTTCGCACCGGCCTGCCGATCATGATGGGCGACAGCGACATCATGGCGAGACGCATGCTGGACGGCGACCCCATCATCGTGGCGGGCGACGGCCACACGCCCTGGACGCTCACCCGCTCGATTGATCTCGCCGTGCCCTTTGTCGGCCTTTTCGGCAAGCAGGCGGCACTGAAAGAGATCTTCCACATCACCTCGGATCGCGCCCATATCTGGGACGATATCCAGAAGACCATCGCGAGATTGCTGGGCGTCGAGGCAAAGATCGTCCACGTGCCGACGGACACGCTGATCAAATACAATCCCGAATGGATCGGCCCCCTCCTCGGAGACAAGGCCTGGACTGCCATTTTCGACAATTCGAAGGTCAAGCGCGTGGCCGGAGACTTCACGTGCGCCGAGAGGCTGGATGAAATCCTGGCCGACCCGATCATGCATCTCAAGCAGCGGCTTGCCAAAAACCCACCACCGAGGGGTGAACTCGATGCGCTGATCGACAGGATCTGTGCTGAGCAAGGTGCTCTTGGTTAGGTTGCTCCGTTGGCGACTGGGCGTCCGCGATTGGTACAAAATTGCCGTGACGCTCCGACCGCTCGCAGCCCTTTGCTGCCGTTCGAGGTCGATCCGAGGAACGTGCGGTATGTGCTAGAATGCGGGTCGCGGTGTGATCGAACCAGAATTCGCGCGACCGAGAGCCGACGTTGTGCTCTTCGAAGGGGAGACGAGAACGATGCCGACAACACAGCAACCCAGTCTAATAGTTCGACAGAAATCCCCACCGAACATCGAGTTTCCGTTTGCGTCGCTCTCCGATTGGCTGATCCCAACCGAGCAGTTCTTCGTGCGAAATCATTTCCCCTCACCTGACCTCGATGTGCGAGACTGGAGATTGCGCGTTGGGGGGGCGGTGGAGCAGCCGATCGAACTTGACCTCGACAGCATCAAGGCGATGCGGAGCACGACTTTCAACGCCGTCGTCGAGTGCGCAGGGAACGGGCGCGTCTACTATGTGCCGCCGAGGGAGGGGTTGCAGTGGCAGAACGGAGCCGTCGGCAATGCCGCGTGGACAGGTGTTCTTCTGCGCGAGATATTGGAAATGGCGGGCGTTAAGCGAACCGCATGTGAGGTTCTGCTCGCAGGCGCCGACAGCGGCGTCGTCGACACGAACAAGAAAACGGCTTCTCCCGGCCCCATCGCTTTTGCCCGCAGTTTACCGCTTGAGAAGGCCATCGCTGACAGCACGATCCTTGCCTATTCGATGAACGAGGAGCCGTTGACGCGCGATCACGGCTACCCGCTACGCGCGGTCGTGGGTGGCTGGTTCGGCATGGCTTGGGTCAAGTGGATTACTGATATCACGGTTGTGGAGCAACCGTTCCTTGGCTACTGGCAGGCGCGCGACTATTTCCGTTGGGAGCGCAACCTCGGGGAACCCAGGCTGGTCCCCCTTGCGGAGATGGAGGTCAAAGCGCAGATCGCGCGTCCCGTCCAGGGGGCGCATCTCATCGTCGGCCAGCCGTACCGGATTTTCGGAGCCGCCTGGAGCGGAGAGGCTGCTGTCCGGCAGGTGCAGGTCTGCACTGGAGATGGCAGTGGCTGGCGCGAGGCAAGGCTCCTCGAAACGGAACGTCCCTTTGCATGGCGCTTGTGGGAGTACATGTGGACCCCTGAAGAAGTGGGGCGATATGTACTGCGATGTCGCGCGATCGATGGGGCGGGGTGCGTGCAGCCCGACCTCCAGCGTTCCGACTGCGAGAGCTACGCGGCCAATTGGATCATTCCGGTGGAGGTTACGGTCGTTCCCGAGCCAAAGACGTACGAGGAGGAATTCGTGATCTGATCACCCGCATGGGGCGGAATGGCGGCTTTTGGCGCAAAGCGGCCGAGGCTCGTCGGCGATCGGTCCCAAGCAGCCGGCGCTCAGTTCTTGAGAAATGCTGCGTTTTAATCCTCGCTGGCCGGCCGACGCTGAACGACGTCTTGCGCATGAGGCGAAGTGCAGCCGCCTTCATCTGTCCACCCCTCGGGAATTGTGGCATAACGGGGCCATGGCGATACATGTCTTGGCGGTCCATCGCGACACGGTCGGGACGGAACAGGCGGCGGGCGGTTCGCTTGCAGGCGCCTATTCCGTGGGGGTTTTCTGCTGGCTGCTGTCGGCCGGTGTCTATATCGCCGCGAAATGGGTTTCTTCGGAGATGCCGCCCTGGGCGCTTTGCTTCTGGCGCGTTCTGATCGCCTGGGCGATCCTGATGCCGATCGTGCACCGGCATTTCGGCGCCATGGTGACACTCGCGCGGGCTCGCGGCCTCGAGCTGCTCGCCATCGGCGGCATGGGGCTTGCGATCTGCCAGGGGCTGATCTTTGTCGGCCTCGAACATGCCGATGCCACGACCGCCGGTATCATCATCGCCCTGATCCCGATCATCACCATGATTCTTGCCCGTTTCATTCTGGCTGAGCCGATGGGACGCTGGCAGGTGATCGGCTCGATCGTCGCCTTTCTCGGGATCGTGGTCATCATCGTCAAGGGCAGCCCGACGGCGCTCCTGCGTCTCGACCTTAATCCGGGAGAGCTGTGGATCGTCGCTGGCGCGTTCTGTTTCAGCCTCTATACCGTCCTGCTCCGTCGGGCGAAATTCGATCTGAACCGCCTTGCGCTCCTGGTTCTCCTCCTTGGGGCGGCGGCGTTAACGGCGCTGCCTTTCTACCTGTTTGAGCTTGTCTCCGACGAGCGCTCGACACTGAATGCCAGCGGCCTTATCGCGCTCGGCTATGTCGCGATCCCGGGCGGCGCGGTGATGTATTATCTCTTCAATCGCAGCATCGAGGCCCTGGGTGCAGCGCGCGCGGGCGTGCTGCTTTACATCCAGACGGTCATTATCGCCGTGCTCGCCTACCTGCTCCTCGGCGAACAGCTGCAACGCTATCATCTCGAAGGCGCGGTACTCATCGTCGCCGGCCTGCTTCTCATCATCTTGCTGAGGCCCGCGACCAGCGCGGAGACGACCAAAGCCTGAGGACGAGCGGAATGGCATCCCAGTGACCGCTTCTGGCGCCGCAGCCATCCGTCCTCGCGTCCTCTCGCGAGGCACGTCACCTCCCCCGCAAGCGGGGAGAGGGTCACGGTGAGGGGCAATCACGGCGTTCTCCAAGGCTCCTCATGCTGAGACGCGCTGCCCGAGAGGGCGGAGCCTCGAAGCATCGCTCAAACGTCCTTCGGGGCAACTCAGGATGAAGCTTTCTTGAGCACTCGCACCTATTCCGACCGCCGCGCCGCCACCGGAGCCTCCTGCCTGAAGCCATCGAAACAGCGCCCGCCGTGCAAGTCGAGCTCCCGGTCGGCCAAGGCAAGGAATCGGGCGCAGTTACCCTGTACCGCCAACCTGAACGCAGCGTCGAATTCCGCAGCTAGTTGCGCATCGAGTTTCGTGATGAGGCGCGGCGCCCATTTGCCGCGGCCGGTCCATGCGCCGCGCCCGAGCAGGATCAGGTCGGCCAGCTTCTGGTAGAGAAGAGCTGAAATAGCGCCGATCTCTTCGGGCGGGCGGGCGCCGCGCAGATCGTCGGCGAGATCCGTGACCTGATAGCGCAGCATATCGTAGCTTGGGCCGTCGAGAGGTTTCGGCCCTGCCGCCAGCACTTTCGCTGCCTTTGCCTGGATGGCGCGGGCGTGCTCGATATTAGGCCCCACGATGCTGCCCGTCGCAACCATATTGACCATGATCGGATAGCCGCTCTCTGCGTCTGCATGGAGATAATGCGCCAGCGTTTGGGGATCGTGGACGAAGGCCTCGACCGGAAAACGGTCTTCAGTGAAGGACTCCCGCCAGGCTCTTTCGAGTGACGGGAAGACGACGACCAGATCGATATCCGAAAACGCCGTCCCCTCGCCGCGCATGATGGAACCGGAGACATAGGCGAAGGCCGCCCCGGCATAGCGGCTGGCGAAGGAGCGGCCGGCGGCGGCGAGCGCCCGCTCGGCAAGCATCTGTTTCTGGAGTTCGTCCACGATCTCGTCCTCGAATGCGGGAGACGAGCGGCAACAAAAAACCCGCTCGTTCCGGCGGGTTGGTGTCTTCTGCTATGAACGGACTTCAGTTCACGCGTCTGCCACCCACCGCCAAATGGTGGTCGTAGACGTCGTGGATGCTGCGAAAATCCTGTCCATGGACACGAGGTTATCGTCCGCCGGCGACAGCGTCAATCTGTCAAGCACGCTTCCCCGCCGCACTGTTTTCCGTCTAAGATGCGCGCAAAGACTCGTTTCACAGGAAGCCCCCATGCCCCATCCCGCCACCGTCGTTCCGCGTCCCGCACCGGTTTTGCTGCCGGTCGAAGGCAGCGACGAGCGCTTTCCGGTGCGCCGCGTCTATTGCGTCGGGCGCAATTATGCCGATCACGCGATCGAGATGGGGCACGATCCCTCTCGCGAACCGCCCTTCTTCTTCCAGAAGAACCCCGACAATCTGCTGCCGGCTGGCAACCCTTTCCCTTACCCGCCGCTGTCGATCGACGTGCATTACGAAGTGGAATGCGTGTTGGCCCTGAAATCGGGCGGCGCGAACATTGAGGCCGCGGATGCGCTCGACTGCATATACGGCTATGCCGTCGGAATCGATTTTACCCGGCGCGACCTGCAGGCTGAGGCCAAGAAGCTCGGCCGTCCCTGGGAGCTCGCCAAGGCATTCGAACATTCCGCGCCCGTCTCCGCCATCGTGCCGGCAGGCCGCGTCGGCCATCCCGCAGACGGCCGGATATGGCTGGAGCAGAACGGCAGGCGCGCCCAGGACGGCGACCTCAACCAAATGATCTGGAAGGTGCCGGAAATCATCGCCGAACTGTCGAAGCTCTTCATACTGGCGCCCGGCGACGTGATCATGACCGGCACGCCGGCCGGCGTCGGCGCGGTTGCGAGGGGCGACCGCATCACCTGCGGCATCGAGGGTGTCGCGACGCTGTCGGTCGAGGTCATCTGAGCGGAGGATATCATGCCGATCTATGCCCTTGGCGGACTGACCCCGAAACTGCCGCCCGCCGGCCTCCATTGGATCGCGCCGGATGCGCATGTGATCGGAGATGTCGAGCTCCGCGAGAATGTCGGCATCTGGTTCGGATCGGTGCTGCGCGGCGATAATGAGAGGATCACCATCGGCGCCGGCACCAACATCCAGGAAGGCGTTATGGCCCATACCGATATGGGTTTTCCGCTGACGACGGGCAAAGGCTGCACCATTGGCCACCACGCCATCCTCCACGGCTGCACCCTCGGCGACAACGTGCTGATCGGCATGGGTGCAAGCATCCTGAACGGCGCCAAGATCGGCAACAACTGCCTCGTCGGCGCCAATGCACTGGTGACGGAGGGCAAGGAATTCCCGGACAACTCCCTGATCGTCGGCGCGCCGGCCCGCGTGGTGCGGGTGCTGGATGAGAAGGCTGTCGAAGCCATGCGCCGTTCGGCGGAGAATTATGTGGCGAACTGGCAGCGGTTTGCGCGGGATCTCAGGGTGATTGGGTGATTGACGGCGCCTCTTCCAGGAAAAATATGCCTTTCGCTTGCGCTCAAGGCGTTCGTCGCTAAGGCACGAAGCGCAAGCTGGGGGCAAGTAACCGGACGCATTACGGCACACCCACGCCCTCACCAAATTCTCGGAATCCACCGCCAGCGCACCCGCGCCACATACTCCTCATATCCCGCAAGCCCCTTGCGCAACTCCGCCTCCTCTCCCAGCGTCCGGCCGAAAAGCACGGCAATGAGCAGCCCCACCGGGATCAGTGCGTAAAGCGAGCCGAGCGACAGCGCCATTCCGGAAGCAAGCACAATGGCGAACGCATAGCCCGGGTGGCGGATGACGGCGTAGGGCCCGCTGTCGATAACCTGGTGGTCGCGGTCGGTCTGGATGCGCACCGTTGGCTCGAAATGCCGGTTTACCGATTGCGCCCAGGTCAGGCCCAGATATCCCACGGACGTCAGGAGATAGCCGAGGAGAACGACCCAATCGGGCTGCGGCGCCCAATGGAAGCGCCCGTCGTCGAACGCACCGACCGGAAGAATGGCCGCAAAGAGAATGATCGTCAGCGTCGCGACGACGGCGTCCCAGCGCTTGGTTCCCTTCTGATATCGGCTGCGTGCCGCGAACAGCTCCGGATTCGTCCGCCAGATCCAGACGATCGCGATTGCAGTCAGTGCGAGGAAGAGACCGAGAAAGATCCAGCCGCGCGGCCAAGCGAGCGTGCCGGCAGGCCAGAACAGCACGACGACCATCACTGCGACGGTTATGGCGAGCGATCCAAGCGGCGGAGCTGCCGCAAAGGATCGACCGGGCCGGCTGCGTTCCTGTGTCATGACCGTTTTCCTACTTCACCGGGCAAGCGCCCTCTGCCGAAAGCGGCCGCAAAAGTCTGACAGTCCTGCGTCTGATGTAGGAAGTGGGACGCGCGTAACAACCGTGCCAACGCGGCAAATGAATTCCGCCTCCCAAAGCAGATGTCATTGTTTTTCGCGGCTGTCTTACCGGAGACTGCGGCTGCTGCAGCATCGGATAATGTTGAAAGGCCGCTCTATTCGGCCGCTTCCAGAAACTGGTTCTCTCCCGAAGAAGCGGCTAGCGCCCGAACCTTGGCTTCCGTCTTGGCGATCAACTGATAGAATTCGTCCTGCGCCTCGACATCCAGCTGAATGACGGCATTGACGTCATCGGGCGTATCGCAAACGAAGGCGACCGCCGAAATGGGGCAAATGCCGCCGGGGTAGCGTTTACCGGTCCCTGTGTAGGCACGACGGCCCCAGCGTTCGGAATAAACCGTTTCTTCCCGATCGAGATGCAGGATCGTGCCTTTACAGGCGGTCACGACGGCCGCCTTTCCGTATGCGAACCAATGATAGTTCAGCTTACGGAGAATATATTTGCCAGTGATGTCTTCTCCAGCCAGTTCGGCAGGGTCTTCTATCATTCTGATCATGACGGCATCCTCAACGTCTGCGCAATATCCTTCAAGTCTGGTTGCGCAGCAAGTCGAAAAACGCTGCTTTTGGAGGGACTTAGTCACAAAGTGTTTCCGATTCTTACATCACGCACGCAATGGACAGTCCGTCCGCCACACAATTCTTCGTCGAATTTGCCGCAGCCTGCACGTTCTTGCGACTTTGTTGAGGAAAACGAGCCGACCGCCGCCGGCAACAAAACGACCATACGGCATTCGGCCGGCGCATTGCCGTGATGTGAGTGCGAGCGATCAGCGCCCGCCCGCAAGCTGAGCTTCAATCGCCACCTTGTCCAGCACCGACCACACTTCGCTGATTTTGCCGCCGCGGAATTCGTAGATCACGTTTTCACCGAACGACAGTCGCTTGCCGTTCACATCGAGGCCGAGGAATCTTCCCTTTGGTGTGCACTCAAAACCGAGCCGGCCCGCCACGTAAGGCGGGTCGCAGACAAGCAACAGAACATTGAAGTAAAGATCCGGAATCTCGTTGAAATCCCGCTCCAGCATGGCGGTGTAACCCGACAGCCCAAGCCGTCGCCCGTTATGGATTGCGTCGTCCGCGACGAACTGCCCGAGATTCAGCCAGTCCTGTCTGTTGAGGCAGGCGATGTAGCCGCGATAGAGGTCCGCAAGTTCGGTTTTCGTCATGGGCTTGTCCGGGCTTGGCAACAGCTCCGCAGTCAAGATAGCGCGGCAATCCGTGCCCGCCAGCGCACCACGCGGCCCTCATCTCACTCACGCCGCACAAGCCTCACACAGACCGCGGATCTCGATGGTCGTTTTCTCCGGCTTGAACTTCTGCCCGCGCACCCAGCCCATCAGCCGGTGGTCGACCTCATGGTCGTGGAACTCCATCACTTGGCCGCAGCTTTCGCAGATGGCGAAGGCGACGATGCCGTGGCTGTGGCAGTCGTCGTCGGGATGGGCGCAGGCGACGAAGGAATTGATGCTTTCCAGCCGGTGCACGACGCCATATTCAAGCAGCTTTTCAAGCGCCCTGTAGACCTGCAGCGGCGCTCGAAAACCGTGGTCGCGCAGCTTGTCGAGGATGGTATAGGCGCTGAGCGGCCCCTCGGCCTTTTCGAGCACCTCGAAGACCAGCGACTGGTTCTTGGTAAGCTGCGGTGTTGTCATGAGCTTTGTCCTTGCATGACCGCGCGGCGCCTGAGGGGAAGCAGGCTGAGAATGAAGAGGATCAGCGCCGCGACCACGATCGACGGGCCTGACGGCGTGTCATAGGTGAGCGAGCCGAACAAGCCGCCGACGACTGCGGCCGCCCCGATCAGCGAGGCGAGCACCGCCATGATCTCCGGCGTCGATGAGAAGCGGCGCGCCGTCGCAGCCGGGATGATCAGCAGCGAAGTGATCAGCATGATGCCGACGATCTTCATCGCGATGGCGATAACGACAGCCATCAAGAGCATGAAGAAGAGCCGCGCCCGCTCGGGCTTCAGCCCTTCCGCCTCGGCAAGCTCGGCGTTGACGGTCGAAGCCAGCAGCGGCCGCCAGAGCCAGGCGATCGCGACGAGCACGAAAACCCCGCCGCCCCATATCAGCGCGATATCGGTCGAGGAGACGGCGAGGATATCGCCGAACAGAAAGGCGACGAGATCGACCCGCACCCAACTCATGAAGGCGACCATGACGAGACCGATCGCCAGCGTCGCGTGCGAGAGGATGCCGAGCAGCGCATCCGCCGACAGCGCCTGGCGCTTCTGCAGGAAGAGCAGCAGCACCGACACGAGGGCGGCGACGGCAAAGACGGCCAGCGTCAGGTTGAGTTCGAAGAGCAGGGACAGCGCCACGCCGAGCAGCGCCGAATGGGCAATCGTATCGCCGAAATAGGCCATGCGCCGCCAGATGATGAAGCAGCCGAGCGGCCCGGTCGTCAAAGCCAGCCCGACGCCGGCAAGGATGGCGCGCACGAAGAAATCGTCAAGCATGGCGGCCCTCCCCGCTACGGGAATGAGCGTGTTCATGTGCGTGATCGTGTCCGTGATGGCCGTCATGAGTGTGCTCATGTCCATGTCCGTGCCCGTGCCCGTGCCCATGATCATGGTCATGGGCGTGATGCCCGTCTTCCGGATGGCAATGATCGGTGACGGACCCGTCCGCATGCAGCACGCGCCCATCCGGCAGGTGCGTATGATCGTGGTGATGACTGTAGACGGCGAGCGTCTGGGCTGCTCGGCTGCCGAACAGGCGCACATATTCCGGGCTGCGGCTGACAGCCTCGGGCGTGCCGCGGCAGCAGACATGGCCGTTGAGGCAGATCACCGTGTCGGTCTCGGCCATGACGACGTGAAGATCGTGCGAGATGAGCAGGATGCCGCAGCCGCTGGCGTTGCGGATCGATTTGATCAGGTCGTAAAGCGCGATCTCGCCGGAGAAATCTACCCCCTGCACCGGCTCGTCGAGCACCAGCAGGTCGGGTTTGCGCGCAATCGCCCGGGCCATCAGCGCCCGCTGGAACTCGCCTCCGGAGAGGTGCTGCACTTCGGCGCCGATCATATGGGCGATGCCGGCGGCTTCGAGCGCTGCCTGCATGTCGCGCTCCGGCAGCGGGCCGGTCAGGGTCATCAGCCGGCGCACCGAGAGCGGCAGCGTCCAATCGATCGCAAGCTTCTGCGGGACATAGCCGACCTTGAGGCCGGCCTTGCGCTCCACCCTACCCTCATCGGGCCTCAATACGCCGATTGCCGTCTTCGCACTCGTCGATTTTCCTGAGCCGTTCGGCCCGATCAGCGTAACGATCTCGCCGCGCGAGACGGAAAAATCGACGCCGCGCACCAGCCAGCGGCCGTCGCGCAGGACGCCGACATTCTCAAGCGAAACCAGCCGTTCGCCCTTCGTATTTGCGGGAGAGAGCATCAAATTTTCCGAAAGTCCTGTTGCGTCATGCTATCGCACACGTTATAGCATAACGCAATTGATGTAATAACATAACAACTGCAATTCAAGCGGAGCATATGATGAAACGCGCCTTGAGGCCTGACCTGAACAACCTGGCCCTCAAAATGCCGGCTGCCCTCGCCATCGCGGCCCTTACCATCCCCAGCCTCCTTTTTGCCGGCACGATGCGGGCGGCAGATGCGCCTGTCGTCGTCACCTCGATCAAGCCGATCCATTCACTGGTTTCAGCAATCATGCAGGGCGTCGGCGAGCCGGAGTTGATCGTCGATGGCGGCGCCTCCCCGCACACCTACAGCATGAAGCCCTCGAATGCGCAGGCCCTGCAGGAGGCCAAGGTCGTCTTCTGGGTCGGGCCGAACCTGGAGGCTTTCCTGGAAAAGCCGCTCGAGGCGTTGGGCTCGAACGCCAGCGTCATCGAGCTCGACAATGCGCCTGGCCTGACCAAGCTGCCCTTCCGCGAAGGCGGCGCCTTCGAGCCGCACGATGACGCCGAACATGATAGCGCCTCTCCGGAGCATGAGCATGCCTCCGGAGATGAGCATGGTCACGACCATGCCGCTGAGCCCGGCCATGCCGCTGAGCCCGGCCGTGATAGCGGCCATGCGCATCATGATGACGATGAAGAGCACCAGCACGGCCATGGCGCCTTCGACACGCATCTCTGGCTCGACCCGATGAATGCGAAGGCGATGGCTGCCGTGATCACCACGACTCTGGTCGCCGCCGACCCTGCCAACGCGCTGACCTATCAAGCCAATGCCAAGGTGCTTGATGACAGGCTGACGGCGCTGGACAAGGAGATTGCCGCCACCGTCGCCCCCGTCAAGGACAAGCCCTTCGTCGTCTTCCACGACGCTTACCAGTACTTCGAACACCGCTACGGGATCCGTGTCGCGGGCTCGATCACCGTCAGCCCGGAAACCATTCCCGGCGCCGAGCGTGTCTCGGAAATCCACCGCAAGGTCGGCGAACTCGGCGCAACCTGCGTCTTTGCCGAACCGCAATTCGAACCGCGCCTCGTCAAGGTGGTCATCGAGGGTACGAGCGCCAGGTCCGGCGTTCTGGACCCGGAAGCGGCGACGCTCAAAGCCGGTCCCGATCTCTATTTCACCCTCATGCGCGGCATCGCCGACAGCATGAAGGCCTGCCTCTCCGGCGCTTGATCACCGAAGTGCACTAGATTTCGGAAAATCACGCACCACCGCAGATGTTCGGAGCGCCTTCATCCCGGCAGACGGCGCTCCGGGGAGAGCTAAGGCGGAAAGAGGTTGATGACCCCGTTCCGCCTTTTTCGGCACTATGCATGTAATGATATAACATAAACAACAACGAGGCTTCCATGGACAAGAGACTTCCAGTCACCGTGCTCTCCGGCTTTCTGGGCGCTGGCAAGACGACCCTTCTCAATCATGTGCTTGCCAATCGCGAAGGCCTGCGCGTTGCCGTCATCGTCAACGACATGAGCGAGGTGAACATCGACGCCGCACTGGTGCGCGATGGCGGCGCCAATCTCTCGCGCACCGAGGAGCAACTGGTCGAGATGACCAATGGCTGCATCTGCTGCACGCTGCGCGACGACCTATTGAAGGAGGTGCGGGACCTCGCCTCTCAGGGCCGCTTCGATTACCTGCTGATCGAATCCACAGGCATCGCCGAGCCCCTGCCCGTCGCCACCACTTTCGAATTCCGCGACGAGAACGGCCGGAGCCTTTCCGATGTTGCGAGGCTGGACACGATGGTGACCGTTGTGGACGCCGCTAATCTGCTCGCCGACTACGCCTCGGCTGATTTTCTCGCCAACCGCGGCGAAACGGCGGGCGACGAAGATAATAGGACCATCGTCGACCTGCTGGTCGAACAGATCGAATTCGCCGACGTCGTTGTGCTTAACAAGATCGGCACGGCAAGCGAGGAGGCCCGCGACGCCGCGCGCAAGATCATCATCGGCCTCAATCCGGATGCGAAGCTGATCGAGGTCGATTTCGGCCAGGTGCCGCTCGCCCAGGTGCTCGGCACCGGCCGCTTCGATATCGTGAGGGCAGAGACCCATCCGCTCTGGTACAAGGAGCTGCACGGCTTCCGCAAGCACGTGCCGGAGACCGAGGAATATGGTATCCGCTCCTTCGTCTACCGCGAGAAACGGCCCTTCCATCCGGCAAAATTGCAAGCCTTTCTCGATCGGACATGGCCGGGTGTAGTGCGCGCCAAAGGCTTCTTCTGGCTCGCGACCCGCCCGCATCATGTCGGCGAGATCAGCCAGGCGGGCGCTCTCGTGCGCACCGGCAAGATGGGCCTGTGGTGGGCGGCCGTCCCACGCGAACAGTGGCCGCAGGAGCCGGGCTTCCTCGGCGCCATCGGCCCCTATCTCGATCCGGTCTGGGGCGACCGCCGCCAGGAAATCGTCTTCATCGGCGCCGATCCGATGGACGAGGCCTGGATCAGGGGGGAGCTCGATGCCTGTTTGGTGGAAAGCCAGGCCTTCACACCCGAACGCTGGCGCAACCTGCCCGATCCCTTCGCCAGCTGGAGCAGGCAGGCGGCATGAGGGCGACGGCAATCAAAAACCTATCGCTGCGTCTGCACGGAATGCGATCCGTTGCTACCGATCGATGCGCTGCATCCGTTGACGCATAAGGCAGAGGATGAGACGCCAGGCAAAGCCAGAGGCATTCTCAACGTCATCGGAGAGCGGATCATGCCGTTGCTTCGGCGGGAATAACACGAGAAATGCTTTCGGTGGAACGAAGCGGGCGGAGGATGGAGATCACCGGCAAACGGCACATCCCGTACAAGTGGTTGATTCAGCCGAACCGCCGCCGCCCACCCTCATCCCTGTGCTCGTCACAGGGATCCAGAGCTGGATTCCTGTGCACGCATAGGAAAGAGGAGTCTGGAGAGACGTCGCCAAACCTTTCTCGAAAGCGAAAGGGCGACCGGAAGCCGCCCCTCCTCCAATCACCATCAAAGCCCGGCAATAATGCTGGAAATGACGCCGCTGAGTAATGAAATCCGTAGCGTGCGCCGGAAGGTTTATACTTCAGATTAACCTATACGCATCCAGGCCGAAGTTCCTGAGATTCCGCTCGCGGGCCGCGTTCGGCATCGTACGCGCGGCATTTGATTGGAGAGCGGATTCGATTTTCAAGGAATTTTAGCGCAGATTTCAGGATAGGAAGCGTCTGCAAACGCTACTCGCAGGCTCGTTCGAGGCAACCATGGCACAATGGAGGAAACCATGTCCGGCATCAGCATGCGCTACATCGTCGACGACGTTGACGCAGCCGTGGATTTTTAAAGGCAGCATCTCGGCTTCGCCCTCGCGTTTCGCCCTGCGCCCACCTTCGCCATCTTGACCAGGGACGGCTTTCGTCTGCTCGTCAGTGGCATGACGGGACCAGGCGGAGCGCCCCAGGCTATGCCAGATGGACGAAAGCCGGAGCCTGGCGGATGGAATCGGATGCAAATCGAAGTCGAGGACCTTGAGGCGGAGGTCGGCAGGTTGCGCCAGGCGGGCGCACGATTTCGCAATGAGATCGTACAGGGAATGGGCGGGAAGCAGATCCTGCTCGAAGATCCGGCCGGAAACCCGATAGAGCTCTTCGAAGCGCCAAAGAAATAAACGAGGTGAGCTTACCTTCTCGACAGCGTTGTTCCACCAGGATTCCAATGACGATCGCCCGATATGGACGTTGCTCCTGTCAACAATGGCGGCTGCGCCTTGCCAGCATTGTGCGAGCGTGTAGTTTCGGACTCGCGTCAATTCAGAGGTAGGCACAACATGTCCGAATCCGCGGGCGGGCTCCTCGACTATGTCGGGATATTAGCCGTATTCTTTCTCGTCGCCGCCAATGGCTTCTTCGTCGCCGCCGAATTCGCACTCGTGTCGATGAGGCGCAGCCGTGTCGCCGAGCTCGTCACGGCAGGGCGCATGAACGCCTCGGCCCTTCAGCGCGCCGTTGACAATCTCGACTCCAATCTCGCCGCCACCCAGCTCGGCATTACCATCTCCTCACTGGCGCTGGGCTGGGTCGGCGAGCCCGCACTTGCCCACCTGATAGAACCGCTGCTCTCTTGGCTGCCCGAGCCGTGGGCGACGACCGGGGCGCATACGGTCGCCATCGTCATCGCCTTCGTCATCATCACCGCGCTGCATATCGTGCTTGGCGAACTCGCTCCCAAGAGCCTGGCTCTTCAGCGCTGCGAAGCCACCTCGCTTGCCGTCGTGCGTCCGCTCGGCCTTTTCCTCGTGCTGTTCAAACCGGCAATCTTCACACTGAACGGCCTCGGCAATCTGGTACTCAAAGCCGTCGGGCTTCGTGCGGGAGCCGGTGAATCCTCGTTCCACTCACCGCAGGAGCTGAAGCTCCTGGTCGCCGAGAGCCAGGAGGCCGGTCTTCTGAACCAGGTGCAGCAGCAGCTCGTCGAGCGGGTATTCAACATCGGCGAGAGGCCAATCTCCGACATCATGACGCCCCGTCTCGACATCGAATGGTTCGATGCAGACGACAGCGAGGCGGAGATCCTGAAGACGATCCGAGAATGCAGCCATGAACAGCTGCTGGTCGCCCGCGGCTCGATCGACGAGCCGATCGGCATGGTATTGAAGAAGGATCTTCTCGACCAAGTCCTCGACGGCGGCAAGGTCAGACCGCTGGAGGTGATCAAGCAGCCTCTGGTGCTGCACGAGGGTACGAAGGTGGTTCGCGTCATCGACAGCTTCAAGGCGTCCCCCGTGCGCCTCGCCATCGTCGTCGACGAATATGGCAGTCTCGAGGGCATCGTCACCCAGACCGACCTGCTCGAAGCTATCGCCGGCGATCTGCCGGGCGCCGACGAGGAGCCCGACATCGTCGTTCGGGAAGACGGTTCGCTGCTGATCGACGCGATGATGCCAGCCTTCGATGCCTTCGAGCGTCTGGGCCTCAAGGATCGACCTGACGCCGATTTCCATACCCTCGCTGGCTTTGCACTGCATCAACTCCAGCATATCCCCGAAGCAGGCGAAACCTTCCTGTTCGAAGGCTGGCGCTTCGAGGTGATGGACATGGACGGCATGCGCATCGACAAGATGCTTGCGACGCGCGTCCCCGCCGAGGGAGCAGAGGCCTGATCAATTCATTGCCAACGTCCAGAGCATTCCGACAGCAGCGCAGCTAAGCAGGGTCGCAATGACGGAGGCCCTGAATCGGAAGATCGCGATGGCGGCGGCAATTGACAGCGCCATTGCCGCCGGCACGGCCGACTGCAGTACGGGAATGTCGAGCCACAGCCCCCCAAGGCGAATGACGGCGACCTCGGCGAACAGCGTGTGCAGGCCGAACCAGATTGCCAGGTTGAGAATGACCCCAACCACGGCCGCCGTTATCGCCGACATCGCACCTGCCAGAGCGACATTGCCGCGTAGTTTTTCGATGAACGGCGCGCCGAGAAAGATCCAGAGAAAACAGGGCACGAAGGTCACCCATGTCGTCAGTACGGCCGCAAGCGTGGCGGCGAGCATAGGATCCAGCGATCCGGGATCGCGGTAGGCGCCCATGAAGCCGACGAACTGGACTACCATGATCAACGGCCCCGGTGTCGTTTCGGCCATGCCGAGACCATCAAGCATCTCCCCAGGTCTCAGCCAGCCGAAATGCTGCACGGCTTCCTGCGCGACATAGGCAAGGACGGCATAGGCTCCGCCGAACGTCACGACAGCCATCTTGCTGAAGAACAGGGAGATCTCGGTGAAGACACTGTCTGCTCCAAGGGCTGCGTAGAGTGCAACGACAGGAATGAGCCAGAGGGCAAGCAGGATGGCCGACATACGCAATGACCAGGGGAGATTCGGGCGAGCATGAGCCGGAATATCCTCGCCCAGCGCCGAGTCGGCATCCGACAGCACTGGCCCGCCGCCCGCCCCGTGCCCTCCTCCGGTTCTGAAGGCGGCAAGCTCGAATCTGCCGCCGAAAAAGCCGACGATACCGGCTGAGAGTACGATCAGCGGGAACGGCACATGAAGAAAGAAGATGGCAACGAAGGCCGCGGCCGCAATCGCGATCATGACCTTGTTCCTCAATGCCCGCCCGCCGATTCGGATGACAGCCTGTACGACGACGGCAAGCACCGCCGCCTTCAGGCCGAAGAACAAGCCGGCAATGATGGCGACGTTGCCATAGGCCGCATAGATGTAACTGAGACCGAGGATCGAAAGAAATCCCGGCAGCACGAACAGAATGCCGGCAACCAGGCCGCCCAGTGTGCGGTGCATCAGCCAGCCGATATAGATGGCTAGCTGCTGCGCCTCGGGACCGGGAAGCAGCATGCAATAGTTCAGCGCGTGCAGGAAGCGATGCTCGCCGATCCATCGCTTCTCGTCGACGATGATCCGGTGCATAACCGCAATCTGACCGGCCGGGCCGCCGAAGCTCAAGGCCGCGATCCGCAGCCAGACCCGGAAAGCCTCGCCGAACGAGACGCCGTGATGATGCTCTGAACCTGCGTGTTTCTCCGCCTTTTCACTGGTGGGCGCGTTTCCTGTCATCTCGACCATCTCATGCCCTCTTCTTCGGAATGGGCCAGTTGTGGTTTTCCTCGGTCGCCTCGCGGCACCAGCGGAATAAGGCGTCATGGAGAATCATGCCTGCCTCGAGCTGCTCCGATCGTCGGAATACATCCTGGAGAGGCCGAGCGAAACGGCAAGCAGACCGAGCGCCTCCGGCCCGAGATTGAGCCTCGCTGCAATCCTCGTCCGTGCGGACGTCGATGATGCAGGGCGTACCGCGTGTTCCGATGAGGCGGCTGAGCATATCGGGAGATATTTCTAGAAATGACGGCATGACGCGTCCCTCCGTTGATCGGTTGTACCGGACGCGATTCTTCAGCATGCCGCCTCGTGGGGTGATCGCAACCCCAGAGCCAAAGCATTGGCAAACCGATCCCCTCCTGTCAAGGAAGATGCTTGCACGACGGTTGTCCCTGCGTCCGTGGCCATGATGCCTGTGTGACGACCGTGCCGCCGCCGGCAAAATACCTCTCGTCCTCGACGGGACACCGGCCACCCCGGCAATGGGGCTTCTTGGCACCACGTCTCCTCCCCTCATCCACTCGAATCCAGCCGTGGCGCGTCATCGCCCATCATCTTCGCCTTTTTCAAGGTTCAACCTGAAAACCGCAATCGAAACGGGCAGAACCTCAGAGCACGCGCCATCGCGCTGCTCCTTGCATCTACAGCCGCCAACACCTGTCTCGTTGCTCAATATCCCCACCGAACGCTCTTGTTTCGAGCTCGGTGGAAACCGCCGGGCGGCAAAAACCCCGTCAATACAAACGCTTCGGCCCCATAATGGAACAAAAGTCCAACTCGTCCATTTCTCTCACACCGAAAGAGGAGAAAGTACCATGACGTACGACCCCAATAATGCCAACGATCCGAACCGCCCGCTGAACCCGAACCTGGACCTGCGCACCACTCCGACTACGCGCAATAGCAATACGTGGGTCGTCTGGGTTGCTGCATTGGCCGTGATCGCTGTTGCTGCATTCGCCTATTCGCAGTGGAGCAGCACCCCCGGCACTTCGCCGGATACGACAGCCTCCACGACCCAGACCGAGCCGGCCCCGGCCAAGCCGATCGCTCCGACCGATAACAGTGCAACGCCTGCTCCGGCACCTGCACCGGCCACACCGCCGGCCGCTCCTGCCCAGCAGTAACCGCTGCCGGTCGAAAGAAGCTGCGCTAGATGCCTCCTTGGCGTATCCGGCAGGACACGCCAAGGAGGATCTATGGATCAAGGACACTTTGGCTGGGCGACATGGTTCTTAGAGCGACGCGTCCGGCACCAGCTTCTTTTCGACGGCCGGCTCTTGAAGAAGAGCAATCGGCACTTATTTAAGGATTATTAAATTTGTCTCTGATGGCTGACCACGGATGTACTGGCAGCCGTCATCGAGACAGATCGAGGAAGGTCGGTGCGAGTTTCGCCCGGCCTTTTTTCTTGTTCTCGTCACCGACGTCCAAATAGTCCGACTACCCGCCATTATTGCTCTTCTTGCTGTCGGACCCTGAGGGACAGCGGTCTTCGTTGCCGCAGGTGTTATAGCAGCCGCCGGAATCGCGCTCCATCATGCAAGTATCGCGGCACGGGCCAGAGATCCGCACATGGCGGGCTCCACTAGCCGGGCGATGCTTAGCGCAAAGGCTAATTGGGAATTCTGTTGTAAAAGGACTGAGGATCGTAGACGCACTCATAGTCGAGGAGGCAGATCTTGCCGTCTGCATCTCTCACCCGCGCGGTGTCGTATTTGTCCCCCAGATTGCACCTTGCCGGCGGATAGCGAAAGCTGCGGCCGCCGAAGCCCATGCGGACGAATACCCGCTTGTCCTGCTGAATGACGCGTCTGAGTTCCGTGCAGCTGTGGTCCCTGGCATTGACTTCCACCGTCTCGGCGGCAAAGGCTACAGACGGGAACGATAGCACGACGGCCACAACGAGTTTTTTCATGGACAACTCCTGAATGGGAGGGCTGAAGTTGGGCGGCCGGCCGAGACAGCCAGTAGCGAATCCAAACCACGCCGAGCAGCAATTCTTAGCCGCTGGATTGAAAAACGACCATCGCCTCAACGTGTGGTGCCGAGTTATGCGACTCCAAGCCTATCCGCAACCCAACTGTTGTTACCCTTATTGCCGCACGACGCGCACCGCAGCCTTGGCGTCAGTACGCCGATCATCACACCGGTGCCGAACCGTCGCGCGAGCTCCGATTGGTCGATCCAGCCTACGTGACGGCATGCCGCGCACCTTCCACCGAGGCTGTCCTCCTTGTTGAACTCGGCCAATGTCAGCCGACCACCGGCATACGGAAGCGTGGCTGCGCCCCCCTGTTTGGTGGAGGCCGATCTTGAAGACCCTCGTCGGCTGCCTTCGTTGACTGTGTAGCCGGTGTCCGCGCCAGGCCGGACAAGGTCGATGCCCTTCTGGTGCTTCATTGTAGGGGACGCTCTTTGCGGATTGCCGCGAGCGCGCGATTTTGCGCTCGCAGGACAGCAGCCAGATCCCCGTCCGGATGCAGCCGGTTGGCTGCTACTTCGGTCTCACTGAAAGCGAGCTGCTCTGCCATGATGTTTCCCTAGAAATAGCCTCTGCATTCAAGCGAGCTCGTTCGTATTTTGTTCCCGCATCCCAAAGAGTCAAGACAGCTGTCGCGGTGTCAGGGGAAATTATAAAGCGAGGCTGGGTCGTAGACGCAGGCGTAGTCAAGGACACACTGCCTCCCCTCCGCATCACGAAAGCTCGCCGTGCTGCGCTTGTCGCCCCGGCTGCACTGCGTGGGCGGATAGCGAAAGCTGCGCCCGCCAAAGCCGACGCGAACAAAGGCCTTCTTACTTTGACGGATAATCTGGGCAATCTCGCCGCAGCTGTGTGCGCTCGCCTTGATTTCTATTGCCCCGCCAGCAAACGCCGCCGACGGAAGCAACAAGGCAACGGCGAAGATGACACTTTTCATGGAAAGCTCCGGCTTCAAGAAGGGAGATAGCGCAAGCCATCAGTGCGGCGAGTGTCGATCACGGCATATCGTTTCGGGAACGATTCCATCAAACCGGAAATCCGATCTGAATTCAAATAGGCGAATTCTATCAAGGAGAATGGTGGGTGATGTAGGGCTCGAACCTACGACCCGCTGATTAAGAGTCAGCTGCTCTACCAACTGAGCTAATCACCCGTTCGCGCTTGGCTGCGCGGTGTGACGGGGCGTATAAACAGGATCGGCTAGCTTGTCCAGCGTATTGGCGAAAATTCTTTGGCTAATCTCAAATTTTTTCCGCAAGCGCGAAATGCGGCATGTAATCCGGCGAATCGGAACCGATTTCCGGAGGGATTATGCGCCTATTCAAAGCGATAGCGCGTCCTGCCAGATGCACTCCCACATCAAATTAGAGGTCGAGTGTGCCGCTCGCCAGCCGCACCGCCTGGCCGCCGATCCGCGCGTTGGAAATTGCCCCGCCTTCGACGTCGATATGCAGGTGGATGAACGACGGGCGGCCCATCTCGACGCCCTGCTCGATCATGATCGGGTGGTGCCCGTCCGTCAGCCGGTCAAAATGGCGGATAGCGCCCGAGAGTGCGGCGGCCGCGGAGCCAGTGGCCGGATCCTCGACAATGCCCATGCCGCTGGCGAACATGCGCGCATGAAACTTCGCCACGTGGTTGACCCCGCCACGGCAATAGACGTAGGCCGAGGCAAGCGCGCCGTCGACGAAAGGCACGATCTTTTCCCAAAGCTGCGGATCGAAGTCTACCCGCTGCGCCGTGCCGACATCGTGCACTGGGATGAGCAGAAACGGAACGCCGGCGCTCCAGACCGAAGGGACGTGATTTTCGAAGCCGATTTCGGTGACCTTCAACGACAGCGCATCCGCGATGCCGAGCTTGTCCAGCGGCATGACGGCCTGCTGTGATTTACGCGGCAGGTCAAATTCGGCAAAACTGGCCTCGCCCTCGCGAAGCCGCACCGCGCACCGCACCGGCCCGACATTTTCCTCAAGCACCATAACCAGATCGAGCGCCGCTGCGCCGTGAGCCCGCTCGGCCAGCGCCACGGCGGTGCCGACTGTGGGATGGCCGGCAAAGGGCAGCTCGCGGCCCGGCGTAAAGATTCTGAGTTTCGCCGCATAGGCGGGATTGGTTGAAGGCTGCACGAAAACCGTCTCGGAGAGATTGATCTCCCGGGTAATCGCCTGCATTGCTTCGTCGCTGAGATTTTCGCCGTCGAAGATCACCGCCAGCGGGTTGCCCGCAAGCTTTCGATCGGTGAACACGTCATAGACGCTGTAGCTTCGCGCCACATCGGCCTCCTTGAATCGATCCTCGCGCCGCCAACCTGCCCGACCAAGCGACCGAGTGCAAGGCGCTAACTCGGGTAAGAACAACCCATCTCCGACAGGAGAGGTCGGCAGTCCGCAATTTGTGCGGGATCGTTAATGAAAATCGATTTCGTTTTCGCGGCGCCGGCGGGATTCAAAAAGCCACGTTAAGGCCTGCCCTTCGGCGCTCCGGCCATCGGCCGCGCGCGCTCTCAGGATGAGGAGCGGTGGAGAATGCCGCGCCAACACTTGAAGCCCCTCAGGATAACGTATTGGAAAAAGGCGCGACCTCTGCGACCTAATCCTGACGCGCCGAAAGCGGCCTCGAAGGTGCGTCGCCGGCCTCCGATTGTGCCCTATGCGCCACTCTTTCCGAAATACCAGTCAATCACCGGCAGCATGGAGATGTTATAGGGATAGGCGTCACGATCGGCCGAACGGATCGCCACCGCACCCGCGATTTCCTTGTCTTCAGCAACCAGCATGTGGGCTTCGATCCGCTCGACAATCTCGTCGGCCGTAAGGTCGAAGCGGAACAGCCTGAGCAGCGTCACGGTACGCCTGGCGTGGCTGGCGAAGAGGCCCTGCCCCGCCACGGAATCGGAAAGATCGAGGCCGGTCTCCTCGAGAACCTCGCGGCGCATGTTGGCCTCGATGTCGCAGCGCCCGTCAACGACATCCTCAGGCTCCAGCGAGCCCGCGGCAAAATAGACCTGGCCAGGATTGGCGGTGTGCGCACCCATTCGGATCGCCACCAGCGCGCCGTCGGAACTTTCGAGCACCGGATAGGCGAAGATATGCAGTCCGCCTTGGCGCTGGGGCTGCCGGCGCCAGTACATGAAGGCGGAAAAGGGCGTGACGTAGCCCTCACCTGAAATCCCCTCCTCGCCGAATGATAGCCGCTCCAGGAAGATCAGGCGCCCGTCGAAGAGCGCGGGGTTGGCGGTGGTCTCCCTCACCCAGTTCTCACGGATCGCCGTTTCCTCGGCGGCGACGAAGGGATGGGTGCCGGGCAGGACGCGGAGATCCACGCCGGCGATCGGGAAGACCGTAGCTTCCGGCGGCCACCCGGCGAAATCATCTGAAAAATCACTGCTTGGAAAATTTATGTTCAAATTCGTTTTCATGGGAGATCCAGTGTCATGACGACGGGGCAATGGTCGGAGGCCTTCGGCCGGTCCCAGCCGGTACGGGGATAACGCTCCACCTCCTGCCCCGGCGGGAAGATGGTGCGGTAGGGTTGGCCGTTGCGGATGATCTGAGGCAGGCGGCCGGCACTATGCGCGGCAAGAGCCGGCGAAAGCCAGATATAATCGAGCTGGCAGAGATGCTGCTCCTGCGGCCCGCGCGCGTGATAGAGCGTCCAGCGATCGAGGGGCTGACGACGGCGTACGACGTTTTCCGCAAATCCGTCATGGCTGAAGACATCAAGTGCGCTTTCGCCCTCGTCCCGATGCTCAAACCGGTAGTCGGTACCGCGGCGACCGATGACGTCGACCCGTTCCTGATAATCGTTCATGTCGCCGCAGATGGCGAAGCTCTTCGAGGCCGTATGGCCGGCCCCGAAGCGGTCCTCGATGATGCGGCGCACGGCGCGCGCTTCGGCGCGGCGGAGCGGCATGGTCGACAGGCGCCCGTCCAACCCGTCGCGCGGATTGCCCATCGATTTGAAATGCACGACATAGAGCGAGAGCGGCCGGCCGCCGATCAGCAGATCGAGCTCCAGGCAATCGCGCTTGAAGATCTTGTCGTCGATGCGGTTGGTAAGCGCCAGTTCCTCGTCGAAGAGATCGAAATCGCGATAGGTCGTCATCGCATGGCTTCTTATATCCCTGAGCTCGATCTTCTGGCCGTCGCGCGTTTCCTCGCGCATCAGGACGGCGACATCGATGCCGCGGCTGTCATTACCCTCGACCAGGAATTTCTGGCGGTAGCCGTTACCGACCATGCGGAAGAGATAGCCGTATTCGAACGCCTGGAGGGCGGCCATGTTGTCGATTTCCTGCAGGCAGAGAATATCGGCGTCGGCATCCGCGATCGCGAGCGCCGTCATCTGCCTTGTATCATCGGTGGCGGCGATCACCCGCGCCTGCTCGAGCTGTTGATAGACGCCCTCGCTGTTTACCTCGAAAAGCTTGATGACGCGATCCTGGCGCAGCTGGTTGCGGAAGCCGGTGAAATCGAAACGGGTCAGCAGATTTTCGACGTTGAAGGTGGCGAGGCGAAGCGACATGGCAAAGGTCCGGTTGCGGCCAGTACCATATCCGGCAATTACCGCAGGAAAAGGTGGCGGGACCAAGAAAATTGCGGACAACCGCCGTGCTGGACTATCACGCGTCGGCTCGAAAGGGGTGTGGCGGAGATCAATGAGGTCATATAACGTCTAATATTATTTAAGTATTCTGCGTACTCGGAGCCGCAATAATCATGACACCCAAGAGAAAGAAATCCTCGGCGCACTGGCGTGGATGTGCGAACAATACATAAGCGATCACAATGGCTATCTGAACCACAAGGGAATGCATGCCGGTGAACTGGCGATCGAAGTTCTAGCTGCTTACGGGCTCGTTGAGTCAACTCCTCTGGGTGATCGCTGGACTGACAAAGGCATGCTCTTACTTGACGAGTCGTAAGGCTTCAATGCTGCTATCTCTACGATAAAGAGCTCGCGCCAATTCCATCAAAGCCGCCATCCGGCACGGATGACGACGCGCACGGCTTCACCAGTCTCGACCACGACGCGGCTGTAGGCGCGCAGCGTCTGGCCGTTGCCGAGCGTCAGTTTGACGGCGTAGCGCTCGCCCTCGAAAAGCACGGATTCGACGGTCGCGAGCGCCCCCTCGCCGCCGATGATCACATCCTCCGGCCGCACGAGAATATCGGCACCATCGGTATTGGCGGCTTGAAGCGCATCCTGCAGCTCGTCCCACTCCAACTGGCGTTCGCCACCTATCACCGGCAGCGTCAGGATCGCGCCGCGCCCGATCAGCCCGCCGACGATGCGCCCTTCCGGCCTCGCATAGATCTCGGCTGGCGGCGCCACCTGCAGCAGCCGCCCCTCGGACATGACGGCGACGTCGGTCGCCAGCGCCATCGCCTCGCTCTGGTCGTGGGTGACATAGATCATCGTCGCGCCGGAGCGCTGGTGGAACTCGCGGAAGGTCTCCTCCATCTCCTGTTTCAGGTGACGGTCGAGATTGGCGAGCGGTTCGTCGAGCAGCACGACGTCGGGCGATGTCACCAGGCAGCGGGCGAGCGCCACGCGCTGGCGCTGGCCGCCGGAGAGATCGGCCGGCCGGCGTGCAGCGTAATCGGCGAGCCGCACGGTAGCGAGCGCCTCGCCGACCTTAGCCCGGTAAGCCGCGCCCGAAATGCCGCGCACCTTCAGGGGATAGCCGACATTGTCGGCGACGCTCATATGCGGCCAGAGCGCGTAGGACTGGAAGACCATCGCCATCTTGCGCTTCTCCGGCGGCAGCGACTGAGCGGCATCGGCAAGCAACCGCTCGCCGAGATGGATGGAGCCGTCGGAGGGCGTCTCGAAGCCGGCGATCATGCGCAGCACCGTTGTCTTGCCGCAGCCGGAAGGCCCGAGCAGCGCCAGGAAGCCGCCCTCGCGCACATCGAGCGAGAAATCGCTGACGGCGGCGCGACCGGTGCCGAAATCCTTGGCCACCCGGTTGAGGATCAGCTTCGCCATGGCACCACCCCTTTCGGCAGGCGTTTCGCCAGCAGCTCCAATAGCAGCATCATGGCGATCACCATAAGGACGATGAGCACCGAGAGCGCCGAGGCAAGGTCGGAGCTGCCGCTGTCGTCGAGATTATAGATGGCGACGCCGAGCGTCTGGGTTCCGGCCGACCAGAGCAGCGCGGAGATCGTCAGCTCATTGCAGGCGATCAGAAAGACGAGGATGACGGAAGCGCCGGCTGCGGGCGCAATCAGCGGTACGACGATGTCGAAAAGCCTGCGGAAGAAGCCGGCGCCCGAAAGCCGCGCCGCCTCCTCCAGCGCCGGATCGAGCTGGTGGAAGGCGCTGACGACGGGTTTCAGGCTGACGGCGAAGAAGGAGGAGAAATAGGCGATCAGGATGATCCAGATCGTCCCGTAGAGCGAGACGTTAAGGACGGGGATCGGTGCTGCGAAGACCAGAATGAAGGCAACCGCCACGACGATACCCGGCAGTGAATAGGGTATCTCGATCAGGCTGGCGACGATGCGAGAGACGGTATCTCTCCGTCGCGTCAGCTCATAGGCAGCAAGCACCGTCAGCAGAAGGAGACCAAGCGCGGCACCGCCGGCAAGCGAGAGCGAGTTGATGAAGGCCGTCCGAGTCACCGCCTGCCGAAACAGGATTTCCTCGAAGGCATGCAGCGACATGGTCTTGAAGGTGAGCGGCACACCATAGGCCGGCACCAGCGCGCCGGCGACAAGCGCGAAGAAGGGTGCGGCGAGCATGAAGAACAGGATCGCCCAGAGGAGCGGCGCCGCAAGGAAGCGCCAGGGGCCGAGCTCGAAGGCGGCACTTGCCCCCGACAGGCCGATGACGCGATAGTCGCGGCCTCTGAGCGCCCGGTCCTGGATCATCAGCCCTGCGACCGAGATCAGCGCAATGATGGCTGAGAGTACGGCGACATCGCCGAAAGTGCGGCTGGTGAAGGCTGAGAATTTGGTGAAGATGAGCGTCGGCAGCGTGAAGATCGAGGCCGGGATGCCGAGAATAGCAGGGATGCCGAAATTGCCGGTGCAAGAGACGAAGGAGATCGCCGCCCCGGCGATGATGCCCGGCAGCGACAGCGGGAGGATGATGTCGCGGAACACCCTGAGACTCGAGGCGCCGGAAAGCCTTGCGGCTTCCACGCCGTCGCGCGGCAGCGTCATCAGCCCGGCCCTGAGCGCCAGATAGACGAGAGGCGCATGCTGCACGCCATAGAGCAGCGCGATGCCGCCGACCGAATAGAGCGGCTGCGGCGCGCCGAGCGGCGGAGCGATCGCGAGTGCCTTCAGCAGTGGGCTCGACGGCCCCGACATCTGCACCCAGGCGAGCGCCGTCACTTGCGGCGGTATCATCATCGGCAGCACGAAGAAGAAGCTGAGTACGCCCTTCGCCGGGATATCCGTCAGCGTCAGCAGGAAGGCGAAGAGGCAGCCGATCAGAAGCGAGACGATCGTGCCGAGAACGGATGTGACGAGGGTGTAATAGGTGGCCTGCCAGAGCGCCGGATCCGCAAACACATCGATGACGCCGCCGCTGGCAAATGCCGCGATCCCTGCCATGGCAAGGCGGGCGAGCGGCAGCACGCTGAGGACGAAAACGGTAATGACGATAAAAGGAAACAGCCAGGCGGGCTGGCTGTTCCCTGATCTAACATAGCCTGGCATGAAGAGATCAGTTCGAGCCGTAGATGCCCGAGAAGGTCTTCAGATCCTGGTCGGTATTCTTCAGGGCTTCGGCCGCCTTGATCGGCAGAACCTTGATGGTATCCCGCGCCGGGAAACCTTCCGGCAGCTTCATGCCGTTGCGGGCCGGGATGTAGCCGAGCTTGAGGAAGCCTTCCTGGCCCTTTTCAGAGAGCACGTAATCGACGAACTTCTTGGCGGCCTCGGCATTCTTGCTGCTGGCGAGGATGCCGACCGGCTCGGTGACGGCCGAAACGCCTTCGCTCGGGAAGACGAACTCGACCGGCGCCCCCTTGGCCTTCTCGCGGATCGGCAGATAGTCGACGACCATGCCGTAGGCCTTCTCACCCAAGGCGACCGACTTCAGCACGGCACCGTTGCCGCCGGCAGCGATCGCGCCGTTTTCCGCGAGCGCCTTGTAATAGTCCCAGCCGAGGCCGGGAACGGCGGCAAGCGTCTGCGCGTGGATGAGCGCCGCGCCCGAAGCGAGCGGGCTCGGCATGGTGACTAGGCCCTTGGCCTCCGGCTTGGTCAGGTCCTTCCAGCTCGTCGGCTTCATCGCAGCTGAGGTGTTGTACATGATGCCGGTGGTGATCAGCTTGGTGGAATAATAATAACCGTCGGCATCATAGAGACGGGCGTCGTATTGCGCAGCTTCCGGCGACTTATAGGCAAGCAGCTTGCGCTCTTCCTTCAGACGCTCCAGCGTTACCATGTCAGCGATCAGGAGAAGATCGGCGACCGGGTTACCAGCCTGGATCTCGGCCTGCAGCTTGGCGATGATCTTCGGCGTGCCGTCGCGCACCCAGTCGACCTTGATATCGGGATTGGCGGCCATGAAGCCATCGACCGTCGCCTGCGCGTCTTCATTCGGCTGGCTGGTGTAGAGCACGAGGTTTGCGGCAAAAGCCGGAACGGCAAGCAGGCTCGCGGCAAGAAGGGCAGCGGCGGAAACGATCGTCTTCATGGGAGGGTCCTCGGGATTGCGTCACCCCTCCCATATTAGGGGTCGTTGACAGAGATGTGACAGGCGGCAGCACGCTCCGCCGCCCATGTCACCAGGGCTGCTGCGTCGGCATCACGAAGAGCTCTGCTATATCCATGCGGGCCGGCGCCTGCAGCGCGAAGAGCACCGTCTCGGCGATATCGTCGGCCTTCAGGAATTCCATCTGCTCCTTGAGCGCTTCCATCTGGCCACGATAATTGCCGTCGGAAATATGTTCGAAGAGTTCCGATTCAACCGCGCCCGGCTGGATGCAGGTCACGCGGATATTATGTTTCTTGGAAAGCTCGAGACGCATGCCCTCCGAGATCGCCGTCACCGCATGTTTGGTGGCGCAATAGACGGCAAGACCCGGGAAGACCTTCCTTCCGGCGATCGACGAGGTGTTGACGATATGCCCGCCCTTCTGCCTGATCATCATGGGCAGAACCGCGGCAGTCGTGTTCAACAATCCCTTGATGTTGACATCGACCATGCGATGCCACTCCTCGGTTTTCAGCACCTCCAGATCCGAGATCGGCATCAGGCCGGCATTGTTGAAGAGGATGTCGATCGAGCCGAAGGCTTCTGCAAGCTTTTCAGCGCCGGCCGTGACTGAGGCCTGATCAACAACGTCCATCTCGAGAGCGACGGCCTGGCCGCCATGATCGGCAATCTGCTGCTGCAGTGCAGAAAGCCGGTCGAGCCGGCGGGCGGCGAGTCCGAGCTTGGCGCCTGCCTTTGCAAGCTTCAGCGCGGTGGCAGCGCCGATGCCGCTCGACGCGCCGGTGACAAGAGCAACTTTACCATCAATAGACATGTTTGCTTCCCTTTCATATGGCCGCCCCAAATGCGGAGCCGACCGCTGTTGACGGAAAACAATCTAGGAAAAGCGACCGGCCTTCGCGCTCGGGCCTTTGCGGCCGATGTCGCGATCTTGCGGCAATCTTCAGCCGTCGCGATATTCCGAGGGCGTCATGCCGACGGCCTTGCGGAAGACGGTGGCGAAATGGCTGGGGCTGGAATAGCCGACGTCGAGGCCGATCTCGATGATGCTCCGGTCGGTTTCCCGAAGCAGCCTTCGCGCCTCGTCCATCCGCATGCGGATAAAATATTCTGAGGGTGAATAACCCGTCGACTGTTTGAAGACCCGACTGAAATGGAACGGGCTGAGCCCGGCTTCGGCCGCAAGCGCTTCCAGGCTGAAGGCTTCGGCAATCCCGCGTGCCATCAGATCCGTCACCCTGCGAAGCTTGAACGCCGGAATGCCAACCCGGCGCCGCGGCGGCTGATCCGCATCCGCGTAGGAACGCACGAGATGGACGGCCAGCGCCTGGGCGACCCCCTGCACGAAAATCTCGCTCGGCTCGCTTGCCTCCGTCAATTCGCTGAGGATCAGTTGCAGCAGATGGATGATCAAGGGGTCGCGCCCGGCCGATACGTCGCGCAGGCAAAGCCTGGTGTGGCTGGCGTGCAGGACTTCCGCGGCCGCCGCCTCGATCAGCGGCAGGCCGAGATAGACATGCATCACGCGGAACGGTTCGGCTGAAATGGAGGTCCAGCGCATCTCATAGGGCGTCGCCGAATTGGTCAGGTAGAAATCGCCGACATCGGCTCGGGCAGCCTGCCACTCACCGGCGAATTCGCGCTCTTCTATGACGGCCGAGCCTGAAACGATCAAGACCAGCAGCGGCTCGGCAACGGCGGGAACGATCAGCCCCTCCTCCCGCCCGCTATGCGACAGGAGATGCACAAGCAGGTTCTTCCAGGCTGGCCCCTCGCTTCGCGAAAGGAGACGACCATGAATGTGATCTTTGAGCTTGTCGGCCGAGGTTCTGAGCATACGCGCATTCTGCGAGCACGCCTGCGGTCTTTTCAAGCCCATGATGGACTTGCAGCTGTCGGACCACGGCTCACTCGCGCCGTGGTCCTTGGATCGAATGTTACTTCGCAGCCTCTTCGATCAGTTCGGCGACCTTGTCAGGATGCGACACCATCACGACGTGGGAGGCGCCATCGACGACGACGGTCCGCTTGGACCCTGCCCGCTCGGCCATGAAGCCAAGAGCTGCGGCCGGGATGTTCTTGTCGCCGGTGCCGTAGACGAACCACGACGGCAGCTTCTTCCAGGCCGGCTCGCCAGATTTGTCGGTCAGCGCGGCCTCGGTGACCGGGCGCTGGCCGGCCGCCATCAGCGCCGCCTGTTCGGCCGGCACGTCGCTGGCGAACTGATCATGGAACTTTGCCTGGTCGATATAGAGATCAACGCCGCCGGTGCTAAGCTTTACCGGGGCTGCCAGCGCACCGCTCAGCGTACCGCCCGGAAACTTGCCGGCGAGATCGGCAACCGATTCCCCGGCCTCCGGCGCGAAGGCCGCGACATAGACGAGCGACTTGACATTGTCATGGCCGTTGGCGGCGGTCGAGATCACCTGGCCTCCATAGGAATGGCCGACGAGGACCACGGGGCCGGCAATGCTGCCGACGACGTCGGAGACATAGGCAGCGTCATTGGCAACGCTGCGCAGCGGATTGGCGGCGGCCACGACCGGGAAGCCGTCCTTGCGCAGGATTTCAACGACGCCGTTCCAGCTGGACGAATCGGCAAAGGCGCCATGGACGAGGACGACGGTCGGCTTGGCCGGCTGGGCAACGGCAGCACCGGAGAACAGAGCGCCCGCCAGGGCGACGGCAGCAGCAAACTTGAACATTGGTCATTTCCTTTCGTCGGTTGAGTGTCAGAGGAGCCGAAGCGGGGTTGACGTGCTTTTCGGCTCTTAAGTTTGTCATTTAATTTGTAGGCAATTTCTTTGTACACGATTTATCTAGGCCATCCCTTCCGACGCGTCAATAGCTTGCAAACAGATCGCGCACAAATTATATTGAAGCCAAAGGAGAGCGTGATGAAAGACACCATATCGAATGATCTCGCCGCCGTGCCACAGATCGATGAAATGCTTTGCTTTTCAATCTATTCGGCCGGCCACGCCTTCAACCAGCTTTACCGTCCCCTGCTCGACGAATTGGATCTCACCTATCCGCAATTCCTCGTCATGACAGCTCTGTGGGCGCGTGACGATCGCACGGTGAAGGATCTCGGCGAGACGCTTTTCCTCGATTCCAGCACCCTCACCCCGCTGCTGAAGCGGCTGGAAAATGTCGGCCTCGTCACCCGCAACCGAAACCCTGCCGATGAGCGCCAGGTGCTTCTGCGCCTGACGAAGAAGGGACAGGCCCTCAAGAGCCGTGCCGGCCATGTGTTCGACTGCATCGGCAAGGCCGTCGGACTCGACGCCGAAACCGTGAACAAAATCCGCGATACGATCGCGTCGCTCCGCGACAACATTCACAAGAAGAACATGGACGAGAGCTGACGCGAGGCTCCACCCGCCGGGCCGCCCCCACGCCGGAACGATTTCCGTCGACAAGCCGATCACATATTGTACGATCTGCCGCGCCCCAGCCCCGCGCAATTGATCTTAGCCTAGGGCGCCCGCAATCTCGCCGCCCCTCACGCAGGCGTGAACACGCCGCCATTGTGATTCTATCGCGTTGAGGTACGTCGATCCCGTTTCAATGAAGGAGGAGTTTCAATGGAATATCGTCTGCTCGGCCGTTCCGGCCTGAAGATTTCGACTGTGACCATGGGCACGATGACTTTCGGCGGCGTCGGCTGGGCGAAGATGGTCGGCGATCTCGGCGTCGCCGAGGCGAAGAAGATGATCGACATCTGTATCGACGCCGGCGTCAACCTGATCGACACCGCCAACGTCTATTCCTCAGGCGAATGCGAAAAAATCATCGGCGAGGCCCTCGCGGGAAAGCGGCCGCAGGGCGTGCTGCTCGCCACCAAGGCCCGCTTCGGCATGGGCGAAGGCCCGAACGACCGCGGCCTGTCGCGCTACCACCTGATCCGCGAATGCGAGGCGAGCCTGAAGCGCCTGAAGACCGATGTCATCGACCTTTACCAGGTGCATGAATGGGACGGCCAGACGCCTCTCGAAGAGACGATGGAGGCGCTTGATACCCTGATCCGGCACGGCAAGGTGCGTTATGTCGGCTGCTCGAACTATTCCGGCTGGCACATCATGAAGGCGCTCGGCATTGCCAACGAGCACCGCTACCAGCGCTTCGTAAGCCAGCAGATCCATTACACGCTGGAAGCGCGCGATGCCGAATACGAACTGCTGCCGATCTCGATCGACCAGGGTCTCGGCGTGCTGGTCTGGAGCCCACTCGCCGGCGGCCTGCTTTCCGGCAAACACCGCCGCAACCAGGCCGCGCCCGAAGGCACGCGCCAGTTCGCCGGCTGGACCGAACCGCCGATCCGCGACGAAAACCGCCTCTGGAGCATCGTCGAGACGCTCGTGGCGATTGGTGAAGAGCGCGGCGTCTCGGCCGCGCAAGTGGCCCTTGCCTGGCTGATCGGCCGCAAGGCGGTCACCTCGGTCATCATCGGCGGGCGCACCGAAGCCCAATTCCGCGACAATATTGCCTCCGCCGAGCTGAAACTCACCGAGGAGGAACGCAAGCGCCTCGACGCCGTCAGCCTGCCGCCGGTGATTTATCCCTATTGGCACCAGCTGAACACGGCAAGCGACCGATTGAGCGAAGCCGACCTCGAGCTTTTCGGCCCGCATCTCCAGCAATAGGACCCGGACGCGAGAACGGCATTGCGCGGTGAAAGTGACACGTCACAAAAGATGCACCTTCACCGTGCTAGCGTGAGATCCCGCATCGCCAGGAGGGTCGCCATGCTGAAGAATTACAAGGTCCTGAAAGGTACGGCGAGCGCACTCGCCCTCGATGACGACAACGATCCGCATATCGAGATTCGCATCGAGGCGAATGGCGTCAGCTACCGCATTGCGGTCAACGTCCGCTCCAAGCAATCGCCCCACGACCTGCTCTATGCCAACATCGTCGATTTCAAGCACGGGGCGCTGACGGAGGCGCTCGAAACCCTGCCGATGGGCCTGACCGACATCCGCAAGGACCGTCCGGAGCTCGCGATCGACTATGTTCGCGGCGGCCTGATCGAGCGCGAGGACATGGACGTCGCACCCTTCCAGCTCTCCGGCCCGAAGAACGATCTGCGCGAATTCATCGAGCCGATCGTCGAGGAAGGCATTGCCAATCCCGATATCCATTTCTACGCCTTCGGCGAAGCCTGGGGACCGGAGCACAACAAGCCCGACCAATATTTCGATTTCGAGCCGGGCAACGGTATCCACGACATCCACATGAACCAGGGTGACGGCGGCAGCTTCAAGGCCACCAATGGCCCGAACCAGGACGGGGCGCTGCTCGTCCACTTTACCGATACCGACGAATGGGCGGCGATCTTCCTCTGCTTCCAGTCGCAGAACTGGAACACCGATGCGGAGACCGGTCATCCGGTTTCGGAAAACCGCGGCGGTCAGGGTCGCGGCGAAGGCACGCGCCGGCCGCAGCCGATCGTCGCCTCGTCGCTGCGCATCATCGCCGCGCTGATCAACCCGGTGAACGGCGAAGGCGGCATCGAGAATGAGACGGTGACGATCATCAACCGCTCCGATATATCTGTATCGCTCGACGGCTGGAAGTTGAAGGACGAAAACGGCCGGACGCAGACGCTGTCTGGAAGGCTTGCCGCAGGCGAGATCCGCACCTTTGCGCTCGACGCCGAAGCCGGCGGCCCGCAGCTCGCCAACCGCGGCGGCGACATCATCCTGCTCAACACCGACGGAGCAGTCGCCGACCGCGTCGGCTACGGCAAGAGCGAGACGGCCAACGAGGGTTGGACGACGATCTTTTGATTGGGGTTCTGCCTGGCTGTTTACCGTGGCAACGGGAGGATAGACCGCCTATGCCTCCCTTTGGAGAAGATGGAAGCACTTCCCTCACCTCCCTCATTCCTGTGCTCGTCACAGGAATCCAGGGTGCCCAGGTCCTTGGGCACGAGAGAGGCTTTCACGAGTAATAGTTAATCACGACGCGGACGCGACGTGGCTGGATTCCTGTGACAAGCACAGGAATGAGGACGGGCGGTAAACGCCGCTGCGTTTCCTCATCTCTAAGCAATCACCCGCCAATCTCATCCAAAATCAGCTTGCCCAGCCGACCAATGCCGTCCTCGATCATCTGCTCGTTGGCGCAGGAGAAGCTGACACGGAAGGTGTTGGCACCGGAGCCGTCGGCGAAGAAGGCCTTGCCGGGAACGAAGGCGACCTTGGCGGTTTCGAGCGATTTCGCCAGAAGCTTGGCGCCGTCCATGCCTTCCGGCAGAGTGATCCAGATGAACATGCCGCCTTCCGGCTTCGTCCAACTGGTGCCCTTCGGCATATATTTCTGGAGCGCCGCCAGCATGCAGTCGCGGCGATGGCTGTAGGCGGCCTTGATCTTGGCGACCTGTGCATCGAAGCCGCGCTCGGCGACATGGGTGATCGCGATCTGATTGATCGTCGAGGAATGCAGGTCGGCCGCCTGCTTCATCAGCACCAGCTTGCGGATGACGGGCGCATTGGCGACGATGAAGCCGACGCGAAGACCGGGCGCGAGCGTCTTGGAGAAGCTGCCGCAATAGATCGTACGCGTATCGTTGATATGGCCCTTCTCGGCGATCTCCAGCGCCAGAATCGGCGGGATCGGATCGCCGTCGAAACGCAGCGACTGATAGGCGGCGTCCTCGATCACAGCGATGTCGAGCTCTTCGGCAAGCGCCAGCACCCGCTTGCGGCCGGCGAGATCGACGGTTTCGCCGGTCGGATTGGAGAAGTCGGCGGAGAGATAGGCGAACTTCACCTTGCCGCCGGCAGCCGCAGCCGCCACCCGGTAGGATTCGGGCGTCCGGTTGCCGCTCGGCGTCAGCTGGTCATAGGCCGGCTCATAGGCGTTGAAGGCCTGCAGCGCGCCGAGATAGGTCGGCCATGTCACGAGCGCGGTATCATTCGGCGACAGAAAGAGCTTGCCGAGATAATCAAGCCCCTGCTGCGAGCCGGAGACGATGAAGACATTGTCGAGCTCGCACGGAATGCCGAGCGCGGCCATCTGCTTGACCAGCCATTCGCGCAACGGCTTGTAACCTTCGCTGACCGAATATTGCAGCGCCGAATTGACGGCGGCACCTGCGAAGATATCGGCATAGGCCTGCTTGAATTCCTGATCCGGAAACAGCGCCGGATCCGGAATGCCGCCGGCGAACGAAATGATGTCAGGCCGGTCGAGAAGCTTCAGAAGCTCACGGATCTCGGATGCGCGCATGCGCGATGAGCGCGACGCAAACATGGTTTCCCAGTTCAGCATGGGGTTTCCTCGTATTTTCTATTGCCGCCAGCACATCACGCCGCGTATTTTATGTCAACATTACTGACCTATTTTCTTGTCACAGTGACAAGTTCCGCGCCTTGTATTCGAAACTATCGGTAACCGAAATAGCCATCGCAGTGAAAGCGTTCGATCATCGACCGAAATCCGGCGCCTTTTTCGGATCTCCGGTGCGTCCTCCACCGATAAAAAGACTATCTCGAATGTGACCCAAGCGCTCGACGAGAAAGGACAACAGTTCTATCACGATGTGGGAGATGGTAATCCGACATCAGGGACAGTTGAAACCGGCATGAGCGGGCGGCACCGAATTCAATGGCGAAACTGACGATCGCGCTTCCGGATAATCTGGCGGAATATGTCGCGCGCCGTGTCGCAAGCGGCAGATATAGCAGCGCCGGCGCGTTCCTGGCCGAGCTCGTCCTTAAAGACCAGAACCATCGCAAACTTGACGACGAGGAACTGCGTGACCTGCTGAGGCAGGCCGAGGAGAGCGGCATCAGCGACCGGCGCATTCCCGAGATCCTGTTGGAAACGAAGGCGAAGCTGCGTGACAACCACCTATAGGCTGACCCGGACGGCCGACGCCGTGCTGTCAGGCATTGACCAATATGCCAGCCTGCATTTTGGCGAATCGCAGGCGGACGCCTATCTTCTCGACTGGGACCGGATTTTCATACTTCTATCGCGCGTGCCCTCCATGGGCGACGAGTGCGACGACCTCGGCAACGGGCTTCGCCGCCTCCTCCACATGCGCCACGTCGCCTTCTACAGGGAAATACCTGACGGCATCCTCGTCATCGACATCATCGGTGCCGACCGGCTTGCCGAAAGACATCTCCAATCTAACCGAAGATCCGGACCGGCCGCACCACATGCCCCATGACAGCACCTCCGCCTTCTATGACAATAACGCAGAGATATACGCCAGCCGCGCGCGCAGCCTGCCGAAACAGAAGCTCGACGCTTTTCTTGCCCGACTTGCGCCCGGCGCCGCTATTCTCGAACTTGGCTGCGGCGGCGGCCAAGACAGCGCCTACATGCTCTCTCAAGGCTTCAACGTGACGCCAACCGACGGCTCGCCTGAACTCGCAAAACAGGCCGAGGCGCGGATCGGTAGGCAAGTTAAGGTCATGCTATTCGAAGATCTCAACGCCGAAGCCGCTTTCGACGGCGTCTGGGCCGAGGCAAGCCTTCTCCATGTTCCGAGGTCGGACCTGCCTGACGTCTTCGCCCGCATCCGTCGCACGCTCAGAACCGACGGCATCCTCCACGCAAGCTTCAAGGCGGGAGAAGCCGAAGGTCACGACGGCTTCGGGCGCTATTACAACTATCCCTCCGCCGATTGGCTCTCTACGCTTCTGACGGCGGGCGACTGGCGCAACCTCGCCGTCGAGGAAAGCGACGGCGGCGGATACGACGGCAAGCCAACTCGCTGGCTCACCGTGAGTGCGCAACGATAAAGGTCGCAGCTTCGCCCCGCGTTCGGCGAGAGTCTTGGCGCCGTCGCGATTTCAGGCGAAAACGCCGGCCTCCTTCCTTCGTGTCCCAATGCCCGAGAGAAGAATAGAGAACACCTGCTCATCGCGGGCGTTGGTTCCCGGGCGTTTCAAGTGGACCGACAATGGAGAATTTCGCACACGATTGCCGGATTTTTCTTCTCCAGCGGGAACCGAAAACCATCGAGAGGGTTCGACCACAATCTGACGAACCCGGCTAAAGCTGAACATGCCGCAGGTATCTCAAAAGCGGACGAAGATTGGACGGGGAGATACCGAAGATCTCTTATTGACCACCTGTCTGCCTGGATGGATCGCCCGTTCTCTCGCCAGAAGTGGAATTCACCGAATGAGCCAATTGGTAGACATGAAGAACGCTGAACTCCTGCAGCTCGCAGGGATCGGCCCCCGCTCCGTCGAGCAGATACGCTCGGCAATTAGAAAATTCAAACGTAACCGAACACACAACTCGTCGGCGCAGTCGAAGGAATGATCGACGTTGCGGATCGGAGTACGGAATGAACGAGAAGGCTCGACTGGAAAGCGACATCGCAGCCCTGAGGCCATGGTTTCACAATCTGCGAATTAGAGGGATTCAGACCGCGCCGGATCATTTCCTTGGCGACTACCCGTCCTTCAAATGGGCCCACTTTCAGCAGGTTGTGCCTGAAGATCTCCGGGGGTGCAGCGTTCTGGACATCGGCTGCAACGCAGGGTTCTACTCGCTTGAAATGAAAAGAAGAAATGCCGGGCGGGTCGTGGGAATCGATTCCGACCCGCATTATCTCAGGCAAGCCGAGTTCGCAGCCAGACAGACAGGTGAGGATATCGAGTTCAAGCTGATGTCCGTGTACGAGGTGGAAAAACTCAGGGAGAGATTTGACCTCGTCCTTTTCATGGGCGTCCTTTATCACCTGCGGCATCCGCTGCTGGCACTTGACCTGCTGCATGAGCATGTTGTCGGCGGCCAGATGCTGTTTCAATGCATGCAGCGGGGTGAAGAGGAAGTCCCGGCGCTTGGCGAAAATTACGACTTCTTCAACACGGCAATCTTCGAGCAGCGCGGCTTTCCGAAAGTCTATTTCGTGGAAGAACGTTACGCCGGCGATCCATCCAACTGGTTCATTCCGAATAAGGCGGCTGTCGAAGCGATGCTGAGAAGCGCTGGGTTTGTCATTCGTGCTAATCCGGAACGGGAGGTCTATCTCGTGGAACGTGGAACACGCCACCCGATGGCGGAACCGCCTCCGTCACTTTGCTGACAAATTCCCGATCAGACCGCTTCCCGAAGTCAGGGTCGGATCAATTGAGGCAGGCGGTCCAGGTAACGTTTGATGGTGCTTTCAATCCGCTCCGTCTCGGCACCATCGACACTGACCCTGGCCTGCGACCACAGACCTATCTGAAAACCGAGATAACATGCCTCAAAAAGCTTGAGCACATCGTCGCGCAAATCGCAGCCCCCTTCCCCCCGACGATATAGGCCAGACGGTCGCGCTCCTTGCTCGAGAGTTCGAATTCCACGCAAGCACCCACGACGTCCCAGGCAATGTCCTGGCACCCAATCAGATCATGGGCCGCATTATGGTCGAGTGCGTCCGTCTTCATGATGCGCCCGCTGGTGGTGGTCAGCCATTCCCATGGGTGAAGCCGGTTGTCGGTATCGACCCGTCGCAATCGTCCGGACAGGCGCTCGGGCGTGCCTATCATGCGCCTCAATTTTTCTGCTGTGTCCGATCCCGCCGCTTCCGCAATATTGAAAATAGCCATTTCGGAAAGCTTCTGGATCGAGGCTCCGCCGTTTCGTGCCGGCAGGTGACGGGCACGAAAACCTAGATAACGCCCGAGGTGATCGACGATGTCGCGCCTGCTTGCACCGCTATGGCCGAGAGGCGTTCCATCCAGCCATTCGTCGATGATAAATCCGTAACAGGTGCCGACAATCTTTGGAATGAAGCCGGCTTCGCTCAGCAAAGAGCCTCTTCTTGCCTTCTCCACGTCACTCCCGCAAAGCCCGGCAAACTTGACCTGCCAAGCACCCCTTTCGCCTTCCATTAGGAACTTCCGTTTTTCCATCTGCATGTAGCTCGGCGGCCAATGTGAAGGATCGCGATACCGAACCCCGCGCCATGCGCCACCGGACAGGTCGCGCCAGGACGATTGGGTAACTCCGACAACATCGGCGGCCCATGTATGCAGACGATGTCTTGGGTTCCGAGCCCTGAGGATAAGATCGTCGAAGCTGACGACATGGCGTGGCCGATCTCGCCAACGGGTCCGATGCGTCTCGCTTGCATGCGGGCCCGGCTCACCTGTGTGGCTCGGGAAAAAATGAAGCCGATCATGCGCCACACCGTTAGCCTGCAACCAGTCACCTACGCAGCCGAACGAACTCCCGGATAGACCCGGCCCTTCATCGACAATGGCAAAATCGGTTTCAGGGTCTGCAAGCATGCGCCGGGACAAAGCCGGTGTGACGCGCACGTGCCGCTCGAAGGGGTGGCCAGTTGGCCGCAGCGAATAGGCAGGCCCGGCACCCAAGGCTGCGGAAACCAGGGCCGCGAGTCCGGTCCCGATGCTTCGTATCCCGATGACGACTGTATTAGGCGTCAAATTCGAGATCGACGCCGCCTCGATATAGCTCTCGGGATACAAAGCATAAAAGGCGTAGCCCTCTGCACGCTTCATCCGCACCGGATCGGCGCTGGTGAGTGATGCGAGTTTGGCTGTCCAATCCTCTGGAAAGGACAAACTGCCGGCAAATCCGTTTCGCCACGATTGCATGATCTCCCGTGCCTGCATTCGCAGAAGTTTCGCGCCCGCGTCCTGAAGCTCGGACAGATCGTCCGCGCCTATTTTCCCGAATTCCTGATCAGCCAGTCCCTGAACCAATTCTCCAGTCAGAATGAACGCTCGAACCAGGGTTTCGTGGCGCTGCCGGCTAGGCTGCATTTCGATGCAGGCCATCATCATTCTTGAAATCGATGCGCGCACTGCTGCTGCGCTCTCGATGTGTTCGACATCACCATAGACCAGCATCCGGTCCTCCTTCTTGCCACAATGCCTGAGCTGGTTTGCTCATCGTCAGACGCGGTCGAAAAAAACGGGAAGGCCGGGAACCGTTGCAGTTCCCGCTTGTTAGCTTTGTAGATGCCTCAGCAAGCAGCCCCTGGAGGGAACCATGCGTTCAAAATCCATTCGCGTTGGATTGGTGGGAGTTGGCAATTGCGCTTCGTCATTGGTTCAAGGACTTACCTACTATGATAACGTGCGGGAAAACGAGCCGGTTCCAGGCCTCATGCACATTGAACTCGGTGGATATCACGTGCGCGATATTGAAATATCCTCCGCCTTCGATGTCGCGGCTTCAAAGGTAGGGCGTGATGTCGCGGAAGCGATCTACGCCGAGCCAAACAACACACAGCGTTTCGCGGATGTCGACCCGATTGGAGTCGAGGTTAAACGCGGCAGGACGATGGATGGGATAGGGAGGTATCTTCAGGATCGGATCGAGGAATCTCCGGAGCCCCCAACGGACGTAACCGAAATCCTCAGGCAAACCAAGACCGAAGTGCTGGTTTCCTATCTTCCGGTTGGCTCGGAAGAAGCAACGAAATGGTACGCCGAACAGGCACTGGCGGCAGGTTGCGCGTTTATCAATTGCATTCCGGTATTCATAGCCTCCAAACCGGAATGGCAGCAGAAGTTTGCTGCTCGAAAGCTGCCGATCATCGGCGACGATATCAAGAGCCAGGTGGGCGCAACGATCGTCCACAGAATGCTCGTCAATCTCTTCCGCGACCGGGGCGTCCGTGTGGATCGCACCTATCAGCTCAATTTCGGCGGAAACACCGATTTCCTCAATATGCTGGAGCGGGAGCGGTTGGAATCAAAGAAAATCTCCAAGACCCAGTCGGTCACCAGCCAATTGGATATTCCGCTTCCTGCCGACGATGTACATGTCGGACCAAGTGACCATGTCCCATGGCTCACCGACCGGAAATGGGCTTATATTCGTCTGGAGGGCACTACCTTCGGGGGCGTGCCGCTCAATGCCGAGCTCAAGCTTGAAGTATGGGACTCCCCCAATTCCGCCGGCGTTGTCATCGATGCAATACGCTGCGCGAAACTGGCCCTCGACCGAGGCGTGGGCGGAGCCCTGACAGGGCCGTCGAGCTATTTCATGAAATCGCCCCCACAACAATTCACCGATTACGAGGCCCGTCGCCGAACGCAGGATTTCATCGATGACCAGGAGGATGTTCTGCGCGGAGCCGCGGAATGACGGCAACGTTCTTCCTGATACGTCACGCCGCGCACGACAATGTCGGGAGTTTCCTGGCGGGCCGCACAGCTGGAGTTTCGCTTGGCGAAGCCGGCCGCTCGCAAGTTCAGCGGCTCGGGCAGAGGCTGCGCCGCGAGGACATCAATGAGATCTACACCAGCCCGCGCGAACGAACACGGGAGACGGCAGTCGGTATAGCATCAGCCTGTGGCCTGTCTCTGCCGCAATCAGACGATGCTTTGGACGAAGTGAATTTCGGAAACTGGTCCGGAAAGACCTTCGACGTTCTCAATGACGATCCCCTGTGGCGCCGCTGGAACACCACACGCAGCCTCACCCGCACGCCCGGAGGCGAGACGATGCTGGACGTCCAGGCTCGGATTTTCGGCCTTATAGAGACTTTGGCCGGCCGCGGCAACGATAGGCGCATTGCGCTGGTGTCTCATGCCGATGTCATCAAGGCGGCCGTGAGTCATGTTCTGGGACTGCCGATCGATGCCTGGCCGAGATTTGATATCGCGCCCGCCTCCGTCACAACGTTTGTAGTCGGCGACTGGGGCGCCAAAATGATCACGCTCAACGAAGTGCCCTTATAACCCGTTCGTTAAATCCTTTCCGGGGAAGTCAAATGATCGAAGCTACGATGATCTGGAACGAGCCCAACAACAAATCGCACTGGGATCCTGAGATCGATCCTGAATGGAGCCTGTTTGCGCAGATGGCAATCCTCGCGGCCGATGCCATCGCAGCCAAGAATCCGGAACTGACGAAGGTGCTCGGCGGAATATCTCCAATCGACCCCTTCTTTATCAGCCGCATGAAGAATTACGGCGTGCTCGATCACCTCGACGCCGTCGCGCTGCATGGTTTCCCCCTCGACTGGAACCTGTGGCAGATTCATGAGTGGCCGGAGAAAATCAACGAAATTCGCGCTGTCACAGATCTGCCCATCTGGGTCAGCGAAGTCGGTGTCTCGACCTTCGGCGCGGAGGAAGTGCAGTTGTGGGGTCTGCAGCGAACTGCCGAGTTGCTCAAGGGTAAAGTCGAGCGCTGCCAATGGTACAGCCTCTACGACCTCCCCCGGTCATGGGAGGCAACAACGCGCCATCGCGAAGCTGAAGGCTCCTCCTACTATCGGCACTACTATATGGGAATTCTGCGCGAAGACGGAACGCCCAAGCCGGCGCTTGAGGAGTTTGCCAAACACACGCCGGATTTCGGGCTGGTGCAATGGTTCCACTTCGAAGACCCGCGACTGGAGGAGGCGGCTGCCTGGATGAGACGGCTGGGCGTGAAATCTGTGCGCACTGGGCTTTCCTGGGCGGACCGATTCCGGCCTAATGCTCTCGATTGGTTCGACCGACAGATGCAGGCCCTCGAAGACTTCGACGTAACGGTGACATTCTGCTTCACGCCGGAGCATCGGGGTATCGCGCCGCACCATACCAGTCCCCCCTTGGTGCCCGAAGAATTCGCCGGTTTCTGCGAAGAAATGGTCGAACGTTATGCACCCCGCCAGGATAGCGGATATGTGTCGCGCGTCGCGAGATCAGCTGCCCGATTGCTGGGTCTTGAATCACGTGCGTCCCTCGGAGCCGGCTAAACCCAGGCTCCGAGCTATCCTGCCGATCGGTCCTCGGGAATAGGCCACTCCCTGATAGCATGCCAAGGCAGCACGAGCCCACAGAATGTAAAGTCTGGGGCTATGTAGGAACTGGGCGATTGAAAAGACGCGATGACTCCAATGACTGATCCCGTAACGCATGATGTAGACCGCCTTGCGCTGACGAGACAGTCCATCGCTGCGGGCACTGACGCGCTTGCGCGGGCGCATACCGTTACGAGGCCAGGTCAAACGGAATGAGAGGCCCTCGCGGCGCTGACGGAATCCCGCAGCCTGGGTAGCTATAACAAAATCGGCGTCGACAGACGACAGCGCGAGCCTCTTCTGATCTATCCCCGCTTCTACAACATCTAGAAGTGCTTTTGAGCGAACGATCACCACGTTCGTTCCTCTTCCATCAGATGAGTATGGCTCCTTCCACGCATCCCCGAAAGCGATATCGGCCGTTTCTGCAACGACGTCGTCGCAGAAATTGCAGGCGGAGTTCTGAAAAAAGCCTGCACCCCAGTCCCCATCGGCCAGATGCCACCAATCTTGGGCACACGTCTCACCGTTTTCGAGCGTCAGTTGAGCCCGATACCAATTCGCAGGCCGATCCGGAGACTTTATCCTGTAATCGAGGCGTTTGACGTGCCGAATGTCCTCGCCCATCTGCCACGCGAAGCTCTCGGCCATGCGCGCGCTTTTCATATGGCCGCAAAACAGCCCAAGCGTGAAGGCAATTCGCTCCTTCAATATTGGGTCGTCGGCACAGGCCAGTCGCACCGCCTTGATGAAACAGGGAATGCCAACCACGGCATACCGACCGGGGGCCCCGCGAATGGACTGAAGCACTCCGGAAAGCTCGACTGGATAATATCGAGATTTGGCGCCTGCCTGAAGTTCCTGCAGATTACGTGACAGCGAATAATGAAACAGGCGCCCTTCCGATTGCGGATCATCGCTCTGCTTGACGTGAGCGACACAGTCGACGAGCCCCAGGCGCAGCAATTCCGCCGCCACCCAGGTGACCATACCTCCGGAGCTGCCGTTGGAACGGTATTCCCCTTCCTCGACATGGCCGACCAAGGCAGCCTCGTAACGACCCACTAGAAGGTCTTGGTTTTTCGCGCCGGCAAAATATTCGGCCGCCAGTTGCTCCTCGTCCCGGGCCACCGGGGAAAACGGGCAGGTTCGGGCCAAATCTTCATCGCGACCCCGCAACCAAGTCCTCGGGCCTTTCGGCTTCATCTGGCCGTATCGGTCAAGTTCCATGCGCACATCAGGTCGCGCTGACTTTGCGACGCAGGATCCGCAGCCGATGCAGAGGCCGGAGCCCATAATATCCTTGGGAGCAATACCGGACGCGAGCCGACTATGTTGACCGGAGCTATTGCAAGGCATGGCTGAGATAGGCGCTGGATCTATGACGCAGGGAGGATATTCGCTGCGAAATGCCCGTAGGAAGCGGGTTGCCAAGGATAACGTCTAGCGACGGGATCGCATCTTCGGTCAGCACATGATGTTCGGCTCGCACGAGCTGCGTTAGATCGCGAATCTTGTTGGAGCGGTAGTCGGAGAGGACACATGCAAACGGCTTCTCATTGATGAGCGAGAACACACACCCGTGAAAGAAATTCGTCACGACAGCCTTTGCTTCGGAGATGAACCCAGCGAATTCCTCCGGCCCGGCATCAATCCATTGCTCGTCGGCCCAATCGTTCCGATAGCCGATGCTGACAAGCGGATAGCCCCGGTCTCGTGCCCATCGGCGCATCGCATCCTGGAACCACGTGGGGAAACTATGCCCGTAGACGGCTATATATGATGCCGCCTCCCGGCCATCTCTGCTCGCGTTCAGCATCTGCGGAAATTGCAGGCACGGGTCAAGAACGAGTTCTGGCTCCAGTCCCAATGTCTCGCGGATGATCCGCTCTGAATGGAGGTCCCGGACCGAAATATGAGAAAACCTTCGCAGCTTTTCCGCCCAACCCTCCAGCCGCTCCGATGACGTCAGGCTTCCAAAAGTTGCGGCATAGGAGACAAGGCGCCTGCATCGCAGGCCCTCTCCATAAAACACCGGATACCCGCCATACCAGGGATGGCGGAGGTTCCACACCTCGTCGCTGCCGACGATGATGAGCGAATAATCATCCATCCCGGCTGGATTCTCCAACGGAAAAGGCGGCGAAAGGGGCAGGCTGGCAAACGAGTGAAAGAATTTCCGGATTTTCGCTTTGTAGAGCGGGTAGTCTTCCTTCGGCGTTGCGGCAGGAAGCAGCGGCTGCAGCGCGCATCGCCATTCTGCGCGGTTCACGCGGTCCGACATGTGTTCCAGAAGAACGGCTTCTACCCCCATGGACGCGAGGCCCTCGGCCAGACAGCGTGCCTGCCAATAAGAGCCGTAATTTATGCAGCGGTGAAAGGTAAGAATCCCGGCCTTAGGCATCTGGTCCCTGAAGCAGATCGAAAGAATATTCTCTAACCGACCAACTCCATTTACGTTCCCAATAAACCGAGGCTCGCCTCCTGGTTCGCGTGATGTGATCACCACCCACCGGTGCTCGATTGCAGCCTGTTTTGGATCAGGTTCTTCAGCATGTCGCAATGAATCAGATAACCCCCAGCTCAGCCGGGGGTTATCAGCAGCCTCGAGGCTGGAGCTTTACTCCGGGCCTCGCTATTTTGCTTTACTCGAACAGCTTAGTTGACCGACTTGTCGACCAGCTTGTTCTTGCCGATCCAGGGCATCATGCCGCGCAGCTTCGCGCCGACTTCCTCGATCTGGTGGCTGTCGTTGTTGCGGCGGATGCCCTTGAAGCGGGCGGCGCCCGACCGGTATTCCTGCATCCACTCGGAGGTGAACTTGCCGGTCTGAATGTCCTTAAGGACGCGCTTCATCTCGGCCTTAGTTTCTTCGGTGATGATGCGCGGGCCGGTGACGTATTCGCCCCACTCGGCCGTGTTGGAGATCGAGTAGTTCATGTTGGCGATGCCGCCTTCATAGATCAGGTCGACGATCAGCTTCACTTCGTGCAGGCACTCGAAATAGGCCATTTCGGGTGCGTAGCCGGCTTCGACCAGCGTTTCGAAACCGGCGCGGATGAGTTCGACGAGACCGCCGCAGAGAACGACCTGTTCGCCGAAGAGGTCGGTTTCGCACTCTTCCCGGAAGTTGGTTTCGATGATGCCTGAACGGCCGCCACCCACGCCGCAGGCGTAGGAGAGAGCGAGTTCAAGAGCATTGCCGGAAGCGTTCTGGTGAACGGCGACGAGGCAGGGAACGCCGCCGCCCTTCTGGTATTCGCCGCGAACCGTATGGCCTGGGCCCTTAGGGGCGATCATGACGACGTCGACGGAAGCCTTCGGCTCGATCAGGCCGAAATGAACGTTGAGACCATGGGCAAAAGCGATGGCAGCGCCGTCACGGATGTTCGGAGCGATGTCCGACTTGTAGATGTCGGCCTGCAGTTCGTCCGGCGTCGCCATCATCATCAGGTCGGCCCAGCCGGCGGCTTCGGCAACCGTCATGACCTTAAAGCCATCGGCCTCTGCCTTCTTGACGGACGGAGAACCGGCCTTCAGCGCGATGGCGACGTTCTGGGCGCCGCTGTCCTTCAGGTTCAGCGCATGGGCGCGGCCCTGCGAGCCGTAGCCGATGACGGCGACCTTCTTGGCCTTGATGAGGTTGAGATCGGCATCACGATCGTAATAGACGCGCATTTGAAGTTCCTTCCCTTGTGCTTGTCCTGTTGATTGTCATTAAGGCGAAATCAGCCGAGAGCCGGCATCTCCGCCAGAACCTTCTCCGTGCCGTAGAGCCGGAGGAAGGAGGTCACCGCCCTCTCCGCCTGGCGCGCAGTATCCTTGAGGCCCGGCTCGCCGAGCAGCATGCGCACATGCAGGTCGGAGACAACAAGGCCGTAAAGCGTGTGGTAAGCCTCGTCGGCATCGGAAAAACGCAGCAGCCCCGCCCTCTTTCCGGCGTCGATCAGCGCCATCGCGCGCCGATCGATCTGGCGCCGGCCGCGCTCGAGCAGGAGCTTGCCGAGCTTCGAGCCGTCGCGATGGGACTGGCCGATCGCCAGCCGGTTCAGCGCCAGCGAGACGTCGCCCGCAAGAACTTCAAGCAGATCACGTGCGAAGATCACGACATGGTCGTGCAGGCTCGTCGCCGTCAGCCGCTCGCCGTTGCGCTCGAAGGTGCGCACCTTGCTCGCCTGATAGGCGATCATCGCCGAGAGCAGCCCGTCACGGTCGCCGAACCACTTATAAAGGCTTTCCTTGGAGCAGTTAGCGGCACGTGCCACACCCGAGGTCGTCAACGCCTTCTCGCCGCCATCGACGAGCAGACGTAGCGCCTGCTCCAGAACGGCATTCTGGCGCGGCGAAAACTCGCTCGGATCTGCGGTATCGACGGACACGATGCTGGCTCCCATGTACGTACCGTACGGTACGGTTCGTGAGGTTTATGCGACAATCCGTTCGGGGCGTCAAGCAGGCCCGGCGGATTTTTTATACGGGAAAGGCCGGTGCGGCACCAGAATTGGATAGGCGGAGACCGGATTGAGATTGCATAATGCTGCGGAATGTCATTTGCCCGGAGGCTTCCATGTCGCGTCTATCTGCCCTTCTCCTGGCCGGAGCGATGCTCCTGGCGACGACGCCCTTCACCGACCGCGCCGCCGCGCAGTCGGATAGCGAGGTCTATAATCGGATCGAGGAATTGCACGGCGATGCCGCCGGCTTCGACCGGCCGCTGCGCCAGCTCGTCCAGGCGATGCGCACCGGCGATGCAGAGACCATCGCAGGACTTGCCGAATATCCGCTGAGCGTAAAGGCAGATGGAGAAACCTACGATATCGAAAACGCCGAGGATTTCATCGAGAATTTCGACGATCTCGTGACGCTGGAGACCCGCCGCGCTGTCGGGCGCCAACAATATGAGGATCTCTTCGTCAGCAGCGAAGGAGTCATGCTTGCAAATGGCGCCGTCTGGATGGGCGCGGTCTGCGACGACAACGCCTGCGACGAGAGTCATTGGGCGATCATCGCCATCAATAATTAGCCCGCGACATTTGTGGCGCAGCGACGTCAGCCATCGCTGCGAAGCTTGCGCGCCAGCGTCTGAAGCTCCTTGAATGCTTCGTAACGCTTGCGATGGAGATCTGAAACGTCACCGTCAGACGGCTGAAAGCGCTTTTCCACCTTCGTGAGTCTGCTCATCGCCTCGCCAACATCGGCAAATTGACGGCCGGCGACGGCCCCGAGAATGGCCGCTCCCAGCAACACCGGCTCCTCGGCCTTCGTCGCCACCACCGGTTTGCCGCTCGCATCGGCGAGCACCTGGCGGACGAAATCATGCTGGCCTGCCCCGCCACTGATGACGATGTTTTCGACCGTCACGCCGGCCTCGGCCTGCGTTTCGATAATTTGCCTGAGGCCGTAGCCGATGCCGCAAAGTCCGGCAACGTAGAGCGAGACCAGGCTGTCGACATCCCGTTCCATGCCGAGACCGGCAATGACGGCGCGGGCATGCGGATCGGCAAAGGGCGCACGGTTGCCGAGGAATTCGGGAACGACGTGCAGCCCGGCCGCCAGCTTGACTGCATCGGAAGCACGGCCCGTCTGGCGGGTGGCCATGTCGGCGAGCAGGACCGGCAGCGCAACGCCGGCGCTCTTTGCAAGCTCCCTCGCCTCGCCGGCCGCCGGATGAAAGGAGAGGAGCTGGTCGATCGCCGCGCCGGCGGCACTCTGGCCTCCCTCGTTCAGCCAGAGGCCCGGCACCATCGCCGAATAGTAAGGTCCCCAGACCCCTGGAACGAAAGACGGTTCCGCCGTCGATGTCATCGTGCAGGAGGAGGTCCCGAAGACATAGGCAAGATTGGCCTGCGGATCGGCGCCGACGGTTCCGACGCCGCCGGCATGGGCATCGATCAGCCCGGCCGCAACGGCCGTGCCCGGCACCAGGCCGAGCTCTTCCGCCGCAGCATCGGTCAGTCCCTTGCCGAGCGAAGAACCTGGCTCGACGATCGACGTACCGATACGGGCAAAACCTTCGTCTACCAGCACGCCAAGGCCGATCTGGTGGAAATAGCTGCTGTCCCAGCGCTTTTCATGGGCGAGATAGGTCCACTTGCAGGTGACCGTGCAGGTCGAGCGCGAGAGGTCGCCGGTCGCCCGCCAGGTGAGGAAATCCGCAAGATCGAAAAATTGCCAGGCGGCATCGAATACGTCACGGCGGTTCTCCTTGAGCCAGAGAAGCTTGGGCGTTTCCATCTCGGGAGAAATGCGGCCGCCGACATAGCGCAGCACATCATGGCCAAACGCATTGATGCGCTCCGCCTGCGGGACGGCGCGGTGATCCATCCAGACGATGATGTTTCGGTCCGGATTTTCCGAAGGCCCGACGGGAAGCGGCTTGCCGCCGTCGCCGAGGACCACGAGCGAACAGGTGGCGTCGAACCCCAAGCCGGCCACTGAGGCCGGATCGACGCCGGCTGCGGTGACCGCCTCTCGCACGGCCGCGCAGACGGCACTCCAGATTTCTTTGCTCGATTGCTCAACGATGGACCCGGCTTCATGAAACAGGCTGATATTCCGCTTAGCGGAGGCAAGCATGCTGCCGGCCATATCGAACAGGCCGGCCCGGGCGCTACCGGTGCCGACATCGATGCCGACGACATATTTGGCGCCGGCTTCTGCGGGATGATATGTGTCGCTCATGGTCTCTCGTTTCGGATCGCCAGGGATCGAGTTGATTAACAGCTGCGGTCGAATTTCAAAGTCTGTTGTCTGGAGAGATCCCGCCTCCAGGGACGCTGACATTACGCGGTCGCGACGACTTGGCAAGGAGGCTGGGCGCTGAGTGCGCCCTCCGCCTGGGGCGCCATCACAACCTCCCTCCGACATTTTCCAGAATGGCGGTGAGCTCCCCTGCCCCTGTCGCAACGGCGGCGGCTCCGGCGGCATCGAGCACGGCGCGGCGGCCGGGCCTCGGATCGGCCGGATCGACGAAACCGATGGCCGTCATGCCTGCGGCGATTGCCGCCGCCACACCATGAACGCTGTCATCGATCATGATGCATCTGGCCGGGCGGGCCCGAAAACGCTGTGCGCAATGCAGCAGCAGATCGGGGGCCGGCTTCGGCCGGGAGACGAATTCGGCGCTGAAGACGCCTTCGCCGAATGCGCTCCAGAGATCCAGTCTGCCCAGGCTGTTGCGCAGCCGCCGCATCGTGCTGTTCGATGCGACGCATTTCGGACGGTCGAGGCTGCTGACGACCTCGGCAATGCCGGCAATAGGCGTCAGCGAACGGGCGAATTCCTCGAAGAGATGAAGATGCCACTTCTCGAACAGCGCGGCTACATCGATGATCCCGTATTCGCGCCGACACATCTCGGCAATGATGCTTTCCGAGTTGCCAGTGAATTTGACATGGGCCTCCCCCGCGCTGATCGCGATACCTGCGCCTTGCAGCGTTTCCGCGAGCGTACGGCTGGCAATCGGCTCGCTGTCGATCAGCACGCCGTCGCAATCGAAGATTACGAGGTCGATTCTGTCCATGGCGCCTCGCGTTCCGGGATGATCGATGCGGCTATCGAGCATGCCTCACCTCCGCGCCTGCAGGGCGAGATCCGGCCGGTCCGTAGTGATTTGCCGGATCGGTTTGGCAAGCCAGTATTCGAGATCGCTCATTTCGTTCGGAACCCAGGCCCCGAGCCGGTCGAGCGGCACGAGCTTGGTGATCTCGTCCCACTTCGCCTGAAGCAGCGACCGTTCGACCGCGATGATATCCGAGCATTGCTTCATCAGGCTGAGACCGCTGGCAAGGCCGAGACGCTCGGCCGACTTGGCATCGAAGGACGACAGGGTGCGAATCCCGGGAGCGGCCTTGCGAATATCGGCAAGCACATCGGGATGAAAGCTCGTCAGAATCGAGCGCTCCAGGAGACCTAGCCGCTCGACGGCGGCGAATGCCTTGGCGGCCAACCCCTCGTAAGGCGTTCCATCGGCATGGGTTTTCAGTTCGATATGAAGCTCGAGCGGCGTATCCCTGAAGACGGCAAGCACCTCTTCCAGCGTCGGGATCGCCTCCCCGTCGCTGTCCTTGAGGCTGATTTCACGATGTTTTCCGGGGCTGAGGTCGGAGACCAAGCCCTGCGAATCCGTCGTGCGATCGAGCGTCGGATCGTGAATGACGAGCATTTCGCCCGAACGCGTCAGGTGGATGTCGAATTCCACGCCATCGACCGGCATTTGCCCAAGTTTGCGGAAGCCCGAGAGGCTGTTCTCGGGCCAGAGATTGCGGCCACCGCGGTGGCCGATGATATGCACCATCGTCTGAATGTCCTTGAGATGTCGCGTGTTACTTTCCGGAGTCCACCAGCCCCTTGGTGAACCAGCGTTGCATGAAAAGAATGACGGCAGCAGGCGGAAGCATGACGAGCAGCGCCGCGCTCATTGCAATGTTCCAGGCGGGTGCGGAGTCGGAGACCGGAACGAGTTGCTTCAGCCCGAGCACCGCTGTCCCCATTTCCTTGTCGGTCGTGAAGAGCAGCGGCCACAAATATTGGTTCCAGCCATAGAGAAACAGGATGATCGACAGGGCCGCGATGTTGGCGCTCGACAGCGGAAGAAGGATATCCTTGAAGAACTTCAGCGGACCGGCGCCGTCCAGCTTGGCCGCCTCACAAAGTTCATCCGGAACCGTCAGAAAGAATTGCCGGAACAGGAAGCTCGCCGAGGCCGAGGCAATCAGCGGCAGGATCAGGCCGGAATAGCTGTTGACCATGTTCCATTTCAACGAGGCCTCGATGCTGTATCCGGTGAGGCTCTCGACTACGCCGGAAAGCCCGATCGTCCCGGCCAGCCAGCGGATCGGCCCTGCGGCATCGGCGACCGCCTCGTAGGTCGGAATGATGCGGACCTCGACCGGCAGCATCAGCGACACGAAGATGAGCCAGAACGCCGTCATGCGAAATGGGAAGCGGAAATAGGTCACGCCGAATGCGGCGATCAGCGAGATCGCCAGCTTGCCGAGGACGATGCCGGCGGTGACGATGATCGAATTCAGGAAAAGCTGGGAGAATTCGCCCTGCTGCCAGGCGGCGGCCAGGTTTTCAAAGAAATGCGAACCCGGCACCACCGGAAACGGCGCCTGCTGAACCTCCTGCAAGGTGAGCGAACCGGCGACGAAGGCGAAGTAGAGCGGCAGGCAGACTAAAATCGCGCCGATTAGCAATATTGCGTGGCAGAAGATCGAAAGACCGAGATGACGTTCGGGCATGACTACACCTGGTAATTGACCTTGCGCTCAAGGGCGCGGAACTGGACGACGGTGAATAGGATGGCGATCAGCATCAGCAGCACGGATTGGGCGGCCGACGAGCCGAGGTCGAGCTGCACGAAGCCGTCCTGGTAGACCTTGTAGACCAGGCTGTTCGTCGCCCCCGCCGGACCGCCGCGTGTGACCGCATCGATGATCCCGAAGGTTTCGAACAATCCATAGACGAAGTTCATCACCACGAGGAAGAAAATCGTCGGCGAGATCAGCGGAAGCGAGATCGTGAAGAAGCGTCGGACGGGTCTTGCACCGTCGAGCTTTGCCGCCTCCAGCAGCGAGGCAGGCACGGCCAGCAATGCGGCGACGAGGAAGATGTAGTCATAACAGACATTCTTCCAGACCGAGGCGATCGTCACCAGAAGCTGCGCATCGAAAGGACGCCGGTTCGGATCCCATTCGAAGCCGAGCCCATGGAGAAACTGCGCGATCGGCCCCACTGCCGGATTGAACAGGAAGGCCCAGATCACGCCCGATATGACAGGCGCGATCGCATAGGGAAGCAGGATGATGCTCTTGTAGATTCCCCTGCCCCTGATCACGAAATCGGTCGCAAAGGCGAATAGGCCGGCAAGCAGCAGCGTGGCGGCGTTCTGCGCAATGGTGAACCAGAGCGTGAACAACGCGCTGCCGCGATATTCCGGGCTGGCGAACAGATTGTAGAAATTTGTCAGCCCGACGAAGATTTGTGTACCGCCGAAGGGATCGACCTGAACGAAGGCCAGCGACAGCGCCTTGTAAGAAGGTATGAAAAAGAAGAACAGGAGGATCAGCAGCTGCGGCGCAACCAGGCCGAAGGCAAGCCAGGGCTTGTTGAAGTGGGCGGACTTCAACCCGGCCTCCGACGGCCGCACGATCGAACGGCCCGTCGTAAGAATATCCGAGATGCGAAGGCGCCGAGCGGCGCCTCCGATCGTTCCGAAGGTCCTACTTTGCTGCATGAAGCTGCTCGTACTGCCGAAGGATCTGGTTTCCGCGAGCCACTGCGGCATCCAGCGCCTGCTGCGGTGTCTTCTTGCCGGTCCACACGCCCTGGATCTCTTCCACCAGAAGCGCCATCGACTGGTTATGATTGCCGAATCGGAAGCCGCGCGAATTGTCGGTCGGGGTACCACGCGTGAGCTGGAGGATGGCGATCTCGCGGGTGGGGTGGTCCTTGTAATAGCCCTCGGACTTGGCTTGTTCATACGCAGCGTTGGTGACCGGAACATAGCCGGTCTGCTTGCTCCACCAGACCTGCGTCTTCGGCGATGCGACGAAGTTCAGGAAGGCGGCCGCGCCGGCGTATTCTTCCTCCGACTTGCCCTTCAGGACCCAGAGCGCACCGCCGCCGATGGTGCTGTTCTTCGGCTGGACGCCTTCCTCATGCGGCAGGAATGTCGCGCTCCAAGTGAATTTCGCACCGCTTTCGACGGCAGCATGCGCCGCGGTGGAGGCCACATAGGTCGAACAGGTGCCCGAGTTAAAGAGCTGGTCGGGCGAGAGGCCCTGCCCGGCGATCTGCAGGATGCCGGCATCCATCCACGTCTTGAGGCGCGTCACCTGGCCGACCACCAGCGGGCTCTTGTTGAAGATGAACTCGGTATCGAGGCCGCCGAAGCCATTCGCCTTGGTGCCGTACGGCTGGTCGTGAATCGCCGCATAATTCTCGATCAGGCTCCAATAAAAGTCGTTCGCAAGCGCCATCTGGCATTTGGAAACGCCCTTCTCCTTGATGGCACGCAGCTGCTTGTCGACTTCTTGCCAGGTGTCGCCCGGCTTATCGAAACCGGCTGCCTTGAAGTGATCGGCATTGTACCAGAAGATCGGGGTCGAGCTGTTGAACGGCATTGCCGCCGGCTTGCCGTCGACCAGATAGAAACCGGCGACCGGAGCGACGAAATCGTTCCAGTCGATCTTGTAGCCTTCCTTCTCCATCAGCTCCGGCACCGGAATAACAGCGCCGGAATTATACATGGTCAGAAAGCCGCGCTCAGCCGCCTGAATCAGCACCGGCTGCTGGCGGACGCGATAGGCGGCCACCATGGCCGCCATGGTCTCTTCGTAATTGCCTTTGCCAATGCCAACGACCTCGTATTTGTCCTGCGAGGCATTAAAGTCGGCAATCAGCTTGTTGGTGATTTCCGCTAGGCGGCCGCCTGCCGCATTCCACCATTCGATCTTGACGCGATCGGCTGCGCTGGCCTCACCCGCAGCTGCCAATCCAAGCGTCGCCAGTGCAGCGCCCGCCGCGAACGAGCGGATTGTCCGCCCCACGCGCGCGCCCATCGAAGACTTTGCCGTCATTTCGTTTTCCTCTCCATAGCCGTTGTTCGCCGACCGGTGCGTCCAGCGCCGGTCAACCCCTCCCAGAGTGGCGATAAAACAAGGTTGGGGTCACTTGTTACAAATGTCAATAGCGTGTTACAAATGTATGACGACGGCGAAGGAGGATGCTATGGCAGCTATCGAACTGATCGATCTGAAGAAGAATTACGGGCCGGTTCCGGCGGTAAAGGGGATCAATCTCACCGTCGCAGACGGCGAGATGATCGTGCTGGTCGGGCCTTCCGGATGCGGAAAATCGACCCTGCTGCGGATGATAGCCGGCCTCGAAGCCATAAGTTCCGGGCATCTCAGGATATCAGGAAAGGACGTCGGCCATGTCGATCCGGCCGACCGCAACATCGCCATGGTGTTCCAGAATTACGCACTCTATCCCCACATGACAGTCCGTCAGAATCTCGAATACGGCCTTAAGAACCGCCGCCTGCCGCGCGACGAGATCGACCGGCGGATCGCCAGCGCCGCCGGCATTCTCGAGATCGGCGAGTTCCTTGAGCGGCGCCCCCGCCAGCTCTCGGGCGGACAGCGCCAGCGTGTGGCCATGGGCCGCGCCATCGTCCGCGATCCCGCCGCCTTCCTGTTCGACGAACCCTTGTCCAATCTCGATGCGAAGCTTCGCGTGCAAATGCGGCTCGAGATCCGCAGGCTGCAGCGGCAGATCAAGACGACGAGCCTCTATGTCACGCACGACCAGCTCGAGGCGATGACGCTGGCCGACAGGCTGGTCGTCATGAACGGCGGCAGGATCGAGCAGATCGGCACACCGATCGAGGTCTATCGCCGTCCCGAGACCGTTTTCGTTGCCGGCTTCATCGGTTCTCCGCCGATGAACCTCATCGGTCTGGACGAGCTCGGCCCCTGCGACCTCGCACTGCCTAGGGATACGGATCTCATCGGCATCAGGCCGGGAGCGGTCAATCTCGGCGCCGGATCGGCGCATGACCTGCGGTTCGACGCTCAGGTCGAATTGATCGAGACCGTCGGCGATGAAAATAACGTGCATCTACGCATAGACGGCAGCGATAAGCGCATCGTCGCGAGCGTTCCCACCGATCAGCGTCTGCAGGAGGGCGACCGCATTTCCTGTTACGTGCGAAGGGATGGTCTGCATCCCTTCAATAGGTCGACGGGGCGGCGAACCGATTGACGGGAGTGGAGCGAATGACAGCCGGCCGCTGCGATTGACAAGCGCCGGGGATTTGAGATCCATGGCGTCGAAGCGGAGCGCGGATTATCGCATGTCACAGAACAGAAATGCTTCTTTCGCACCGATCGCTCTGCCCGACGAGCAGATGCAGGTGCGCGTCGTCTGGCTCTATTACATGGAGGGACGCACGCAGGGTGAGATCGCTGAAGCGCTTTCGACCAACAGGCTTCGCGTCAATAAGATCATCGCCGAGGCGCGCCGATCTGGCCTCGTGACCATCACCCTCAATTCCCGGCTGACGTCCTGCATCGCACTGGAGCAGCAACTGGCAGCGGAATTCTCACTGAATCGGGCGATCATCGTACCAACACCCGAGGACGAAGAGCTAATCCCCGTCCTGCTCGGCCAGGCGGCCGCCGATTATCTCGTGCAATTGCTGAATCGCAATATCCGCGGCGTCGGCGTCGGGTGGGGAGCGACACTCCGCGAGATGGTGCGTCATATGCCTTCCCTCAAACGGCCTGATATCTGCGTCAATTCGGTCATGGGCGGGCTGACGCACGGCATCGAAATCAATACCTTCGACATTGCGAGCGACCTTGCCCGTCAGCTCAATGCCGAATGCTCCTATCTTGCTGCGCCGATCTATGCCGGCAGCCCGGAATCGCGGACGGCAATCGTCCAACAGGATGTCTTTGAATCGGCCTTTCGACAGATCGAGACCAATGACGTCATCGTACTCAGCATCGGCGACATGACCGAGCGTTCGCTGCTGATGCGCTACGGCTTGCCAAGCAACATCAACATAGAGGAATTGCTCGCAGCCGGCGCCTGTGGCGACGTGCTCGGCCAGTTCGTCGATAAGATCGGGCGGCCGATCGACCATGCGATAAACAGATGCGCGATCGCTCCCGAGTTGGAAGTTCTGCGGGCCATTCCCAATGTCGTCTTCGCGTCAGGCGGCCTGAACAAGGCGCAGGCTATCGCAGCAGTGTTGCTGTCGGGTCTGGGAAACGTGGTGATTTGCGACGAAGACACGGCTCGGCAGGCGCGACAGCTTGCGATCGAGCTGAGGACTAGTCGCACTTCGTAGCGCCGAACATCCACAGCCTACGACGCCCTCGCGCAACCGGCCGGGATCGAGAGAGGTTCCGCCGGCATTACCTTGTCGATCGCATAAAGCTTGGCGAAACCGGCAGCCTCCACAAGCGTCAGTCCCGCCGGCATCGAGCTGCCGACGTAGCGGTCAGGGATATCGGCATTGGCGACGAGGATGAAGTTGAAACGCCTGCGCCAATCCGAAAGATAGGGTGTAAAGCCCTCATACTCCCGCATCATTGCCGGGCATGAAAGTACGCCGATCGACACCAGATTGCCCTCGGGAACCGCGATCTCCGACCACGGCGGCAGGATGGAAAGCGGCTGTTTGCCCTTTGCCGTAAAGAGCGTCGGCACGAAAGCATGCGAGAAGGGCACGGCGAGCGTCGGCAGATGCCGGAAGGTATCCAATCCCCAGGCAAAGTGCCGGTTGGAATGGGCAAGGCTGCTGGCGGTCTCCGGTTCATGCCCCAGAGGCAGCACGGCCGCCCCGGCAGGTACCTTTCTCAGCACAGTCTCGACAGCCGCGACATCTTTCTCCGCCAGCCACCAATTCCAGCCGACCCAGCCGGCTCGGCCGAAGACAGCAAGATTGATGATCAGCGCCAGCGACAGCGCGTGTCGGCGCCTCAAATTGGCAAACGGGCACACCATCGCCATGGCGACGAGGGCTGTCATGATCGGAAAGCGCCAGCTGATCCAGCCGGTGCCGAGAGCGTGGCGCGGCGAAATACAGGAAAGAAGCAATAATCCGCAGGCGGTAACGGCGAGCCCCGCATGCACCTGCATGTCGCCCGCACGTGCGGCGCGCGTGCAGATGAGGATCAGTGGCAGAATCAGCACGACGTCAACCAACGGAACATAGGTCGTGATGGCGGAGACAAGGTTTATCAGGATCAGGATGACGCCATCATTCCAGGCAAGTCCAAGGCCGCTCCCGCCAGCATCCGGTAAGGCAGCAGTGCGGAGGTACAAGGCGAGCGGCGGTAGGGCGCAGGCACTGATCGCCGACGCCAATCGGCCGGTAAGCCTTGCCGACCCCACTCTCGATCGCAATATGTCGATGCGCCAGGAAATTTCGAGGCCGCAGACGATCGCGATATAGAAGCCGAGCGAGAAGATGTGCATCACCGTCAGCAGCACTGCGGCGGCGAGCCGCCAGGCAAAAATCCAGACCGGATTTCCACCCTGCAGCCGCAAATCGATGCACGCGAGGAACAAGGCCATGCCGAGGCCGATCTGGAAATTGATGAAGCCGCCGATCATCGTGGCGCACCAGGCGAACGACAGCATGGCAATCTGCCAGTAGTGACGGCCGCCGAAGAGCGAGCGGTGCAACCCGATCGCACCGAGCGGCGGCAACACGATCGCCAGAAAAAGCAATGCACGCGCCAACCTGTCGGCGCCGACGAGCGGCCCCAGCCAGACAGCGAGAAGATCGATTCCCACATTGGTGAAGGTGCGATTCCAATCGATCGCATAGATCTCAGGGAACGGCTGCTCGCCGATACCGCCCGAAAGCAGCCAGATCCGGGCATAGTGATTGGCGTAGTCGAGAATCGGCGGGAATTGAAACAGGACGACCAATGCAGCCGCAAGCGCGATGAACACGGCGATCGCAATCGTCGAGTCCTGCCGGGCGATCAAATCCTCCGGCCCGGCCACGGCATGAACGGGCGCAGCAATTCGATTCATTATCTGATCCGGTTGCCCTTTTGCGGCCGCGGTTCTGCCATCGCAAAGGCCGAATCCAGCGCGGCGCGGCGCTCGCCGGCGCTCATTTCCGAAAAAGCCGTCGGCAGTTCGGCCTGGTCGCCGCCCCGCAGGATCGTCTCGACCATGAACATTGGCCGCTTCTTGCTCTCCTGCACGAGACGACCGAGATATTCGCCGATGATGCCGATGCAGATCAGCTGGATGGCGCTGAAGGCGCTGACGGCCGCCATGATCGACGACCAACCGCTGACGGTCTCGCCCTGCAGCCAGCGAACGAGCGTATAGATTAGCAGCGCCACCGCCACGCCGGCGCTGATCATGCCGAGCCATGTGGCGATCCGCAGCGGCGTCGTCGAGAAGCTGGTGATCGCATCGAGGGCAAAATTGACCATCTTGCGCAGAGGATATTTCGTCGTTCCGGCAAAACGGGCGTCCCGTTCGTATGGCAGGGCAACCTGCCGACCGCCGATCCAGCTGACCATTCCACGGATGAAGCGATCGCGCTCCGGCATCGCCAGCAGAATATCAACGACGCGCCGGCGCATCAGCCGGAAATCGCCGGTATCACGCGGAATGCTGACGGAAGCGAGTCGGGAGAGAGCGCGATAGAAGATCGAAGCGGAGGCGAGCTTGAACCAGGTTTCGCCCTCGCGGCGCGTACGCTGGCCGTAGACGACATCGGCGCCGCGCTCCATGATCGGCATCATCATCAAAAGCAATTCGGGTGGGTCCTGGAGATCGGCGTCGATCAGGAGCACGCGCTCGCCCCGTGACGCCGAAAGACCCGCCGTCGACGCCAGCTGGTGACCATGATTGCGCAGGAGACGGACGCCGAGCACCTGCGGCACTTTTGCCGCCAGCTCCGAAATGATCTCCCAGGTGCCGTCCGACGAGCCGTCATCGACGAGAATGAGTTCGAAGGCGTCGCCGGCGACGCTCTGCGCGGCAGCAGCGGCGCGGTGGCAGAATTCGCGCAGGCCTTCTTCCTCGTTATGGCAAGGCGCGACGATGGAAAGTAACGGTGCTTGCGTCATGCGGACGGCGGTGCCTGCTTGATGGATGGCGCCAGCCTAGCCCGGAAAGGTCAAACATCCTTTAATGGCTGGCCGGCAGCCGCGCCGACGCCGGCGCCCTCAGCGCTATTCCGCCGCGATGATCTCGCGCACGCCGTCGACATCGCGGGCCGGCGAAGCGCCGTAGAGGCGACTATATTCGCGGCTGAACTGCGACTGGCTTTGATAACCGACACGATGGCCGGCCGTGCCGGCGTCCAGCCGCTCAACGAGCATCAGCCGGCGCGCCTCGTGCAGGCGCAGCTGCTTCTGATACTGGACGGGCGTCATGGCGGTGACCGACTTGAAGTGGTGATGGAAGGACGACACGCTCATATTGACTCGCTCGGCAAGATCTTCGATGCGCAGCGGCCGCGCGAAATTCTCCTTCAGCCATGCGACGGCGCGGGCGATTCTGTTGCTGTGGCTGTCTGCCGTGGCGATGTTGATCAGCCGGGCGCCGTGCGGCCCGGTCAGCACCCGGTATAGGATTTCCTGCTCGATCAGCGGCGCCATCGCAGGAATGTCGCCTGGACGATCGAGCAAGCGCAGCAGGCGGACTGCGGCATCCATCAGCTCCGGCGGCGCGACGTTCACCACCATCCCGCGCTGGCCGTCGGTATGAGAGGCCGGGCGCGGAATGTCGATGCGGCTGAGCAGCTCCAGTAACTTCTCCGAATCGATCGCCAGCCCGAGACAGAGATGAGGCACCTCGGAACTAGCCTCCGTAACTCGCCAGGCGACCGGCAGGTCAAGCGAGGTCAAGAGATAATCGCCGGTTCCGTAGCTGATCTGCTCCGTGCCGAGCTGCAGGCTCTTGGCGCCCTGCAGCACGAAGGCGAAACAGGGCCGGTAGCTGCTGTGCAAGGGATCGCTGGGCTTCGACCGGCGGCTGATATGGAGGTTGCCGATCGCAGTCGAGAACTCGCCGTCGCCGGGCGCGAAGCGCATCGCGATGTCGACGATTTCCTGATAGGGGCTGAAGGGCAAGGTCATATGGCAACTCTTTCTGTCTATTCTCTGACCGGCGATACCGCCCTTATCTAGAGTGCCTTTGGCTTTTCGCAAACTGGCGAGCGCCTCACTTTTGCAGGATCGTGCAAAAAGCTGAGAGGATCGCTCTAACCCTCTCACGCCGTTCTGGGCAATAGTCCGCCATCCCGCTCACCCCCCCTCCCGTAAACGAAAAGGAAGGTTCCCATGCCTATTGCACGAGGCTACGCCGCCACTGACGCTTCCAAGCCACTAACCCCTTTCACCTTCGAACGCCGCGATCCGAACCCGGATGACGTCGTCATCGACATCAAATTTGCCGGCATCTGCCATTCGGACATCCACACCGTCCGCAATGAATGGAAGAACGCCGTCTATCCCATCGTGCCCGGCCATGAGATCGCCGGCATCGTCTCGGCCGTCGGTTCGGCCGTCACCAAATTCAAGGTCGGCGACCGCGTCGGCGTCGGCTGTTTCGTCGATTCCTGCATCGGCTGCGCTGAGCGCGACCTCGACCGCGAACAGTACATGCCGGGCCTCAGCGGCACCTACAATGACTTCGAAGCCGACGGAAAGACACGCACACAAGGCGGCTATTCCGACTCGATCGTCGTCAAGGAGGGCTATGTCATGTCCATTCCTGACAATCTGCCGCTCGACGCCTCCGCGCCGCTGCTCTGCGCCGGCATCACGCTCTATTCGCCGCTGCGCCACTGGAATGCCGGCCCCGGCAAGAAGATTGCGATCGTCGGGATGGGCGGCCTCGGCCACATGGGCGTCAAGCTGGGTTCGGCCATGGGCGCCGATATCACCGTCCTGTCCCAGAGCCTTTCCAAAAAAGAAGACGGCCTGAAGCTCGGCGCCAAGGAATATTACGCAACCAATGATCCGGAAACCTTCACCAAGCTCGCCGGCACGTTCGACCTGATCATCTGCACCGTCAGCGCCGAGATCGACTGGAACGCCTATCTCGGCCTGCTCAAGGTGGACGGTTCCTTCGTGGTCGTCGGCGCGCCGGAGAATCCGATTCCGGTTCACGCCTTCTCGATCATCCCCGGGCGCAAGAGCATCTCCGGCTCGATGATCGGCTCGATCAAGGAGACCCAGGAAATGCTGGATTTCTGCGGCAAGCACAACATCGTCTCCGAGATCGAGAAGATCAACATCCAGCAGGTCAACGAAGCCTATGAACGCGTGCTGAAAAGCGATGTCCGTTACCGCTTCGTCATCGACATCGCCTCGCTGGCGGCCTGATGAAAATGGAAGGCGGCTTCTCCGGCAGCCGCGCCGATGTGAGATGCCTGCAGCCGCCGAAGTCCCGTCTTCGGCGGCCGTTTTACGTCATCGGAAGATGTCAGCGATTGTACAGCGCTGCCATCCCCTGAAAAGGCAAGGCGGACGCCGAGAAGGATCATGACGATACCGGAGAACCGCTGCTGCCACGCGATCAAGCTCGGCCGGCGCGAGAGCCAGCCGCCGAGCGTGCCCGCGCCGAACGCGACGGTGTTGAGGATGACGAAGTTCGAAAGCTTCGTCACCGCCCCGAGAACAAGAAGCTGCATCGCCACCGGCCATGAACTCTCGGGGTTCACGAATTGCGGAAGGAAGGCGAAGAGAAAGACGAGCGCCTTCGGATTGGTCAGATTATTAATCGTGCCCTCACCAAGCGCCCTCGCTGCCGAGACGGACTGTGCCGCTGTCCGTGCCCCTCGCGATGCCGGTCTGCACTGCGAAGCAGCTTGACACCAAGCCAGGCAAGATACGCGGCTCCGGCCCAGCGCAGAATGTCGAAAGCAACCAGCGAGGCGTGAAGCAGCGAGCCAACGCCCAGGATCAGCAGCGAGATCTGGATTGCCCCGGCCAGCGCCGTGATGCCGACCGCACTCAGAAAGGCGGTTCGCCGACCCTGCCCGACGCCTCGCCCGATGACGAGCATCATATCCGGCCCCGGCGAGAGCTGAATGGCGAGAACGGCGACATAAAGGTGAGAAACGTATCGATATCGGGCATGAAGCCTCCGAACTTGAGGTGATAATAGTCGGGGGAAATCCTTGTTCCCCGACCGAGCGCGACTTTAGACACTCCCGCGCAGGCGCAGCAGATATTCGACGGCGTTGAACGGATCAGGCCCCGAGCGGCGGCGAAAGCGCGGCGAGCTGGTCGCCGGGGCGTGATGGTCGAAAGCGGTTTCCATGGTTCCTGCCCCACTCGTCAGGCCCGGCAATTGCTGCTGGACGTTTCGAACCACCGCAGATGCCATGGTGCCTTCAAGCCGGGCGACGCCGTCGGCGATCACCGAATCCGACGTCGTCGCCGCCGATTTTGCAAGCAGGGTGAGCACGGCGCTCAACCTCTCTGCCGGCGTTTCGATGTAAAAGCGGTCCACAGGTTCGCAGAGAATAGTCTGTGCGGCCGTTAGCGCCGTCGCCAGCACCCAAGGAGTCAACTGCCGGAAATCGGCGGCGGTACTTGCGGGCGAACTGTGCCGGGCCGCCGTCATCGCCACGTGGCAATCGACGACCTGCCAGCCGAAAATCCCCTGCTTCAGCGCCTCGAACACGGTTTCCGCGACCGCCCGATAGAAGGCGGCGGGCATCTGGCCGACATCCACTTCCAGCGCGAAGCTGTTGCCCGCTCCGGCCGGCCGCGGCTCGACTCGCAGGCCGACCGTCGCCAAGAAGGGATTGGGTTCCTTGAAGAGGATCTGCAGGCCCTCTCCAATTCCCATGGGCCTTTCGACATAGATGACCATGCTTTCATCGAAGCTTGCCTCAAGGCCGAAGTCCGTGAGCAAGGTCGATTGGATCACCTCCTTCTGGACCTCGCCATAGAGGGAGACGAAGACCTCGTCCGTCTCATCGTTCCGGCGCAGATTGATCAGGGGATCCTGCTCGACCATCTGGTTCAGCGCCAGCCAAAGCGCAGCCTTGTCGGAAGGCCGCCGGGCGAGAACCAGGGTTTCCAGCGTCGGCAGCGCGAAGCAAGCCCGTCGGTCGAAGCGCGCATCGCCGCCTACCACATCGCCAATGCGGGCGCCGGTTAGGCCGCTGACGCGCGCAATCTGCCCGGCGCGAAAACTGTCGACCGCATGACTGCGGCCTCCCTCGAAGAGCTGGATCGCGGTTATTCTTTCCGCCCCTTTTGGCAGATCCAGATATTGCCGGAGCCGCACCGTGCCCGAGGCCAGGGAGAAATAGCACAGCTTTTCCCCGCCCCAACCGCGCTCGATCTTGAAGACGTTGCCTGCGACCGGACCATCCGGATCGGGTCGCCGCGCCGGCAAGATCGCGGCGATGGCCGAGGCGAGCGCCGGCACGCCGGCGCCGGTCATGGCCGCGCCGGCGAAGACGGGATGCACCAGGCCGTGCGCCACCTGATCGGCCAGAGCGCGGCCGAGCCTTTCCTCCGTCAGGCGCTCAGGGGCGAGCACATAATCATTGAGCAGTACTTCGTCGTTTTCCCCGAGCGCCTCGCAGAGCGCCGAAAAAAGTGGCTCGTTTCCCGAGTCCTGCGCCTCCACCCGTGCAAGCTTGGTGCCGGCATCGATGACCGAAGACATGGGGATCGGCCGGACGGCCAGCTGCGCGGCGAGCGCCTCCATCACCTCCCCATAACGCGCGCCGAGGCGATCGACCTTGTTGACGAAGAAGATAAAGGGGACACCCAGCCGCCGCAACGCCCGCACCAGCACGCGCGTCTGCGCCTGCACGCCTTCGACCGCCGAAACGACGAGGACCGCGGCATCCAGCACCCCCAGCACCCGCTCGACCTCGGCGATGAAGTCCGGGTGGCCGGGCGTGTCGATCAGATTGACGGTTACGTCGCCGATTGCAACCGACACCACCGCGGCCCTGATCGTGATGCCGCGTTGCCGCTCGAGTTCGAGATTGTCCGTCTGTGTATCACCGGCATCGACGCTGCCGAGCTTGTCGATGACGCCGGCGTTGAAAAGCAGTCTTTCGGTAAGGCTAGTCTTGCCTGCATCTACATGGGCGAGGATGCCCAAATTCAAAGTGCGCATGAACCACCAACTTCTCAGAAATTCGGATGTGATTTTCTTGAGAAGCGAGTCGGCGCATTGGGACCTCTACCCGTTGTTGCGGCTGGATGCGTGACCTCCCGGTGGTGGGAGACGCGGGCGGGATGCTAAGGGCGTGTGGGGAAAAATGTCAAGGTTGGGTGTATCACCCCAGATGCTGTGCATCACGAAATTCAGCGCAGGCATCCACCCACCACCCTCATCCCTGTGCTCGTCAATCCAGCGCGTCCAAGTCTTTGGGCACAGCAGACTCTGTCCGTAACGGCAACTCATTCACGGCGCAGACGCGCCGTGGCTGGATTCCTGTGACGAGCACAGGAATGGCGGAGGAGAAGATGTGCCGTGTGTGCCCCTATAACTTTTTACGCCATCCGTCAGCTGCCTACCCCTCCTCCCGCATCGTCTCCCGCTGCGTGATCAGCCGGGCGCTGTGTTGGCCGCTCAGATAGATCCACAACCAGTTCCAGGCGACGGAGAAGCGTGAACGGGTGCCGATCAGGAAGTAGATATGGGCGAGACCCCAAATCCACCAGGCTATCCAGCCTTTCAGCTTGATCCGGCCGAAATCGATGATCGCGGCGCTCTTGCCGATTGTCGCCAGGCTCCCCTGATGCCAGTATTTGAAGGGCGCAGGCGCCGGCTTGCCCGACAGCCGGGCGCGGATGACCTTGGCGACATAGCCGCCCTGCTGCTTGGCGGCGGGCGCGATGCCAGGCACAGGCTTGCCGTCCTCGCGCATCACCGAGGCAGTATCGCCGATAACGAAGACGTCGGGAAGGCCGGGCGCGCTCAGATCCTGTTCGACGACGACGCGCCCTGCCCGGTCGGCCGGGACGTTGAGCCAACGGGCGGCCGGCGAGGCTGTGACCCCGGCCGCCCAGACGATCGTCCGGCTCGGCACGAAAGTTTCACCGATTTGCACGCCGTCGGCGCCGCACTCCGTCACCGGTTTGCCGAGGAGGACCTCGACGCCGAGTTTCTCTAGCGCCTTCTGCGCATAGGCCGAAAGCTCCTCGGCAAAGGTCGGCAGCACCCGCGGGCCGGCCTCGACCAGCACGACCCGTGTCTTGCGCGTATCGATGTTGCGGAATTCGTCCGGCAGCGTGAAATGCGCGAGCTCGGCGATGATGCCGGCAAGCTCGACCCCCGTCGGGCCGGCGCCGACGATCGTGAAGGTCAGCAGCGCATCGCGCACCGCGGGACTGACCTCCATCTCCGCCTTTTCGAAGGCGAGCAGAACGCGCCGGCGGATCGTCGTCGCATCCTCCAGCGTCTTCAGCCCCGGCGCCACCGGCTCCCATTCGTCATGGCCGAAGTAGGCATGTGTTGCCCCCGTCGCCAGCACCAGCGTATCGTACCCCAGAGTCATGCCGTTGCGTAAAGAGACCGTTTTCGCGCCGCTGTCGACATCGGTGACCTCGCCGAGCAGCACCGTTACGTCAGGCCGGTCGGCATAGAGGCGGCGGATAGGCCATGCGATTTCCGAGGTGGAGAGAATGGTCGTCGCTACCTGATAGAGCAGCGGCTGGAAGAGATGATGGTTGCGCCGGTCGACGAGCGTGATCTTCACGCCTGCGCCCTTCAACCCGTTGACGAGCTGCAGCCCGCCGAAACCGCCGCCGACAACGACGACATGATGTTCGCTCATGACTTACCCCTTTTGCGCCATTTCGCTCGGAGCCAAATGTGGCTCTCGCAGCGAATGTTGCAACCGTCGTTTCGGAATGGCTCCCGTGCAGCGATCGCAGTCGACAGAGCGTGTCGCTAAAATGCACAGCAGTTTTGCTGAGCACAGCGTGTCGGAACCAAAAACCTGAAGCAAAAAACGAATCTAAGCTGGCAAAACTTGCCGAGCGGAAATCAGGCGGAGGTGTGCCGAGGTTTGAACAGGCGGGCCGACCGAACGGATCATGACGTCGGTCGACCTGGAACCAGTTCACAGCGCCAATGCGCGCAAGTGTCAATCAGTAGGGACTGATGCACTGGCGACGGGGTCCGTAATAGGGCTGGAACGTATTATCGAAAGCCCTGTAGGAACGATAGCGGGCATAACACCAGCTCACGTGGCTGCGGCGCCCTCCATAATAGCCCGATGATGCATAGTTCCGATAGGGCGGGGCATAATACCGGCCGTAATCGCGATAGGGCGGACCATAACGGTAGGGCGAGCCATAATAGCGGTAGGGTGGATCGTAATAGCGGTACGGGGAACCGTAATAGCGGTACGGGGAACCGTAGTAGCGGTAAGGCGAGCCATAATAGCGGTAAGGCGAGCCATAATAGGGCTGTGCCAATGCGCCGCCAATGATGGTGCCGACGGCTAGACCACCCAAAGCCCAGCCCCACTCAGCTCCCCGCCGATGTCCGCCTCGGCCGCGCCATCGTACATGCTCGATCTGCTGCTGCGCCTCGATCCTAGGTGGGTTGATTGCCGGAAACGCCTGAGCCGGCGTGATGCCGGAGGCACCGATGATCAAGCATAAGGCGGCGACGCTTAGCTTTCTCATGATTGTTCTCCTCTACTCCTCCAAGTGAAGGAAATATCCTCCCCTCCACCTGAACCAAAGGTGAACGTAGTATGTCGAAAAACGTTCCATATTGAGACAATTAATCGCTACCGATAGCCCGCGGCATAGCCCACGGGTATCGCCATTCCATTTTTCAGTTCCTCCATCGAAATCGACGCCGAGACGTCGAAGAGTTCCAGCTTTCGCACGATCTGCTTGTAGATCACGTCGTAATGCTCGACGCGCGGCAGGACGATCTTCAGGATATAATCGTGATTGCCGGTCAGCCGGTGCGCCTCGACGATTTCGGGGATATCGCTGATTATCCCGCGGAAACTCTCCGTCCAATCGTCGGAATGGTGCGCCGTCTTGACGAGAGCGAAGACGGTCGTCGGCACGCCCATCCTCTCCCTATCGAGCACGACGATGCGCCGAGCGATATGGCCGCTCTCTTCCAGCCGCTGGATGCGCCGTGAACAGGCCGACACCGAAAGCGCCACGCGCTCGGCCAGATCGGTTACGGAGATGCTCGCATCCTTTTGCAGCATGTCGAGAATCCGTCTGTCGCGATCGTCAAGCATTGCCCGAAATCATCCCCGCGCCGAAAATTTGCGTCATCACATCGAAACACGCAAAACCATAGCACAAATATGGCCCGCAAAACAAACAACGCAAACATACCGCGCCGGCTTTGCGGCATGATTTTTCAAGTTCAAAACAAGGGAGTGTGAGAATGGAAACGATCGGCCTGATTGGCGGCATGAGTTTTGAAAGTTCGGCGGTCTATTATCGTCTGGTCAACGAAATGGTGCGCGCCCGCAAGGGCGGCCTCGCCTCGGCCGAGCTCATCCTGCATTCGGTCAATTTCGAGGAGATCGTCGCCCTTCAGAAGGCTGGAGATTGGGCTGGTGCGGCACACCACCTCGGCAATGTCGCCGAAAGCCTTCAGGCGGCCGGCGCCGGCTGCGTGCTCATCTGCACCAACACCATGCACTTGATCGCTGAGGAGGTCGCGGCGAGGATTTCGGTGCCGCTGATCCACATTATCGACGAAACGGCGAAATCGCTGCGTGCGGCCGACCGCAAGCGTCCGTTGCTGCTCGCCACCCGCTATACGATGGAGCATGGCTTCTATAGCTCCCGCATGAAGAGCCTCGGCCTCGACATCATGGTGCCCGACGCGGCTGACCGCACCACGGTCCATGACATCATCTTCAACGAGCTCTGCGTCGGCAGGGTGCACGAAAGCTCGCGCGAAAAGCTGATCGCGATCATCGACCACGCCATGGAACGCGGCGCCGACAGCATCATCCTCGGCTGCACTGAGATCTGCCTGATCCTCGACCCCGACCGCCTGCCGCTGCCGGGTTTCGACACGACCGCGATCCATGCGCGGGCTGCAGTGGAATTCGCTTTTGGTGCCGAGGAAGAAGCCGAAGAGGCGGCTGCCTGATCAGAGCGTCAATTTAGTTGACTCAGTCAAATAAATGCATGACAAAGGTCTGCACCAGGAGATCTTGTCAGTTCATCGACGCCTCGCTTCGCCTCAACATCATCCTCGGCACAAGGCCGAGGACTTCGAGGAGTTGGCCGACTTGTCCCGCAAAAGATCTCCATCTGGAGACCATTTGCCATGCCCGATGTCGCCCTTATCGAAACCGCCCGCGATTTCAACCGGTTTTACACGAATTTCCTCGGCCTCCTGAACAAGGCCTATCTCGATTCGCCCTACACGCTGACGGACGCCCGCGTCCTCTTCGAGATCGGCTCGCATGAAGGTGTCAGCGCCAAAGCACTCGCCCGCGACCTGCATCTCGACCCGGCCTATCTCAGCCGCATCCTCAAGCGTTTCCGCGCCGAAGGGCTGATCGAGACCAGCGCCGATACGGCTGATCTGCGCAGCCAGATCATCACTGTCACCGACCGGGGACGAGAAGAGTTCGAAGAACTCGGACGGCGCGCGAATGACCAGATCGCCGCCCGTTTCGACATGCTTGCGGCCGGCGAGCCGCAGGCGGTGGTCTCAGCCATGAACACGATCCGTGCCCTGCTCGACCCGACGGCAAAGCCAGCGCCCGCGATCATTCGCGCCCATCGCGCCGGCGATATCGGCTGGATCGTCGAGAGCCAGGGTCGCTTCTATGCCGAGGAATATGGCTGGGACCTGCGTTTCGAGGGGCTGGTCGCCGAAGTTGCCGGCAAATTCCTCGCCAATTTCGATCCTGAAAAGGAATATTGCTGGATTGCCGAACGCGGCGGCGTCAATGTCGGCTCGGTCCTCGTCACCGATGGCGGCGATGGCGTCGCCAAGCTGCGCCTGCTCTATGTTGACAAATCCGCTCGCGGCCTCGGGCTTGGCAAGCTGCTGGTCGGTGAATGCATCCGCTTTGCCAGGCAGAAGGGCTACCGGCAGCTATCGCTCTGGACCAACGATATGCTGGACACCGCCCGCGCCATCTACATCAAGGCCGGCTTCGAACTTGTCTCCGAGGAGAGACATTCCATGTTCGGCCCCGAGGCGAACGGCCAGACGTGGGTACTCGATCTCTAATTTCGCTGCATCGCGGAAATTCCGCTTGATTTGGAAACGATCATTCCCTAATTAGGGGACATGACCGTTGCCAACCTCACATCAAATGAAAAAAACCGCAGCCGCGGCCGTCCGCGCGAGTTCGATATAGACGCCGCGCTTGATTCGGCACTGCGGGTCTTTTCCGAACGCGGCTACCACGCCACCTCGATCAGCGAACTGAGCGAGGCGATGGGCCTTGCCTCGGGCAGCATCTACAAGGCGTTCAAGGACAAACGCGGCGTCTTCGTCGCCGCCTTTGCCCGGTATCGCCAACTCGGCCGGCGACGCCTGGAAGCGATGATCGCATCTGCGGACACGGGCCGCGAAAAGGTCTTCCAGATGGTGATGTATTACACGGAGCTCTCCCATGGCGAGGCCGGCCGCAAAGGTTGCCTCGTCGTCGGCGGCGCCAATGACTTCGCCCTGCTCGACGAGGAAACCGCCGCTCATGTCGCCACAGCCTTTGCCGCCGACGAAAAGCTGATGGCCGATCTCATCCGCATCGGCCAAGTCGACCACACCATTCCGAAAACGGTGGATGCTGATGCCGCCGCCCTCACCTTTCTCTGCTTTACCAAGGGCTTGCGCGTCATCGGCAAGACAGGGCGCAGCAGGCAAGAGATGCTCGCCGCAGCCGAAGCGGCGATGAAGCTCCTGACCTGAATACGCACGTTAGGTTACGCGCAAACGTTCGACATGCGTCATCAGGTCAAGGATCGGGTGGCTGCAGCTAGCATTCTTTCATTCAATTCTCACTATCTTTGAGAACCGGAGTTTCTGATGAGCATTTCAGCCACCACCCCGGATAAAGCCATTCCACGAGCGCTATCCCCCTGGCTCACCTTTCTTTTCGCCGCCGCCTGCGGGCTGGTGGCCGCCAATCTCTATTACGGGCAGCCGCTTGCCGGGCCGATCAGCGCCGATCTCGGCTTTTCCCCTGCCGCGACCGGTCTGATCGTCACGCTGACGCAGATCGGCTACGGTCTCGGCCTGCTGCTGATCGTGCCGCTCGGCGACCTCACGGAAAACCGCCGCCTCGTCCTGCTGCTGATCGCCGTCTCTGCCGTGGCGCTGATCGGCGCCGCGCTGTCTTCGACGCCGGCCATGTTCCTCGCCGCCTCGCTCTGCATCGGCCTCGCCTCGGTCGCCGTCCAGGTGCTCGTGCCCTTTGCCGCGAACATGGCGCCGGATGCGACGCGCGGCCAGGTCGTCGGCAACGTCATGAGCGGCCTGCTCTGCGGCATCATGCTGGCGCGGCCCTTCGCGAGCTTCGTCGCCGAGGCCTCGTCCTGGCACATGGTCTATTATGTGACAGCAGCCCTGATGCTCGTGCTCGCCATCGTCTTGCGCACCAACCTGCCGGTCCGCGTCCCGAAGACCAAGCTTGGCTATGGCGAACTGCTTACCTCAATGGCGCATCTGGCGCTGACCTCGCGTGTGCTGCAGCGCCGCGCCCTCTACCAAGCCGGCATGTTCGGCGCCTTCAGCCTGTTCTGGACGACGACGCCCCTGCTGCTCGCAAGCCCCGCCTTCGGGCTGACGCAGAACGGCATCGCCCTCTTCGCGCTCGCCGGTGCCGCCGGCGCCGTCGCCTCGCCGATCGCCGGCCGGCTTGCCGACCGCGGCATGACCAGGATCGCCTCGACGATCGCCATGCTGCTCGGCATGGCGTCCTTCCTGATCAGCCATTTCGCAAGCGACGGCTCGCTCACCGCGCTGATCCTTCTGACCGCGGCCGCGATCATTCTCGATTTCGGGGTGACGACCAATCTCGTCTGCGGTCAGCGGGCGATCTATGGGCTGAACCCGGAACATCGCAGCCGCTTGAATGGCCTTTTCATGGCCACCTTCTTTGCCGGCGGCGCGCTGGGTTCCGCTTTCGGCGGCTGGGCCTATGCCACAGGCGGCTGGACGATGACGGCGTGGATCGGTTTTGCCTTCCCGGCGCTCGCCTTCCTGCTGTTCCTGACCGAAGGGCGCGGACGCAAAGCCTAGCTCTCTGCGGAATCGAAACGCGAACGGGCGGCGCGAACGGCATCATGGTTCGCTTCCGCCCAATTCAAGAGTTGCGACAGCGGCTGATAGAGCGAGCGGCCGAGATCGGTCATCGAATATTCGACGCTCGGCGGCTTGGTCGGAAACACTTCACGCGCAATGTAACCGTCCCTCTGCAGATCACGCAGCGTTTGTGTTAGCATGCGCTGCGATATATCGGGAAGCATCCGCCGCAGTTCGCCGAAGCGGCGGGGCTCGGCCGCCAGCACTTCGAGCAGCAGCGTCGACCACTTGCCGCCGATCTGCTGCATCATGTCCCGCACCGGGCAATTGGAAAAATCAAGGGCAGCAAGATTAATCTCGCGCCGCGCCCCTGGCATCCTGTTCTTGAGACTGACGATTGCCCCGCCCATGAACTTGGTTCCCTTTTGGTAACTTACAGCCGAAAAGCTGCCTCCTTTACAGGTCGAAGTCAATTCCTATTCTAGCGTTAGTCTCTTTTTGAGACCACTTTCAGAACGCAGAAGGAACGACCCATGAGCGAAACCATCCTGGTCACCGGCGCCGCCGGGCAGCTCGGCCAGCGTGTCATCCACCACCTCATAGAGACCTACAAGGTCGCCCCAGGCAAGATCGTCGCGGCGACGCGCAGCCCGGAAAAACTCGCCAAGCTGGCAGACAAGGGCGTCATCATCCGGAAGGCTGATTTCGATGATGCCGCCGGCCTGGAGAAGGCTTTCGCCGGGATCGACCGTCTGCTGCTGATCAGCACCGACGCGCTCGACACCCCCGGAAAGCGCCTCGCGCAGCACAAGGCCGCGGTCGCGGCCGCCGTGAAAGCAGGCGTCAAGCACATCGCCTATACCTCGATGCCGGCGCCGGACAATTCGCTCGTCACCTTCGCGCCCGACCACCTCGGCAGCGAAAACGCCATCAAGGCAAGCGGCATCGCCTATACGATCATCCGTGACGCCTGGTATCACGACAATTACCTGCATAGCATGCCGCACAACCTGCAGGGCGGCAGATGGTACAGCGCCACGGGCAATGGCAAGGTGTCGACCATCTCGCGTGATGACTGCGCCCTGGCGATCGCCGCGGCCCTTGCCTCGGGTACATCCGAAAGCGCGACCTATACGCTGACTGGCGCGGCATCGCTGGACAACCGCCAGATCGCGGCTATCGTCTCCGAAACCGCCGGAAAGCCGCTCGAGGTCATCGATGTCAATGACGAGCAGCTCGGCCAGGGCATGCGCGGCGCCGGCCTCCCCGGCTTCGTCGCCGATATGCTGGTCTCCGCCGACGCCAATATTCGCGCCGGCAATTTCGACATCATCACCGAAGATTTCACCAAGCTGACCGGCAAACAGCCCCAGCCACTGAAGGATTTCTTCGTGGCGCACAAGGCGGCGTTGACGACGGTTGGAACTGGTGAGCACTGATACAATTGGGCGGTGGCTCCCCCTCTCCCCGGCAGGGCAGAGGGGGAGCCCTGCCGACCGATTGCTTCCTAAACCGTCTGCCCGCAAGCCCGGCAGAAGCGGCGCACCGTTTCGGCCATCCCAAACTCCAGCGCATCGGCAGTCAGCCCGTGGCCGATCGAGACTTCGGCAAGCGCTGGGATGCGCTTCACCAGATCAGGCAGGTTTGCGACCGTCAGATCGTGGCCGGCGTTGACGGCAAGGCCGATCGCCAGCGCTGCGTCCGCCGTGCGACCTAGCGCTTCGAGGATCGGAGCTGCTCGTTCCGGCGCGTCGTAGCAGCCGCCATAGGGGCCGGTGTAAAGTTCGATCCGGTCGGCGCCCGTCGCCTTCGCCAGCTTCACCGCTTCAGCATCGCCATCGCCATCGGCAAAGAGCGACACACGGCACCCCATCTTCTTCAGCCTCGCGACCACATCGGTGAGGAAAGCCTGATGTTTGCGGAAATCCCAGCCGTGATCGGAGGTCGCCTGGGATGGATCGTCGGGCACCAGCGTCACCTGCTCGGGTGCGGCACCGGCGCAGAGATCGAGGAATTCGTCCGTGGGGTAACCCTCGATGTTGAATTCCGCCGTGGGGAATTCGTCATCGATCAGGTTACGAATGACAGGCAGGTCTGAAAATCTTATATGGCGCTGGTCGGGGCGGGGATGGACCGTCAGGCCGCTGGCGCCCGCGGCAAGGGCTATGCGTCCGAGGCCCTCAACGCTCGGCCAAGGCAGATCGCGCCGGTTGCGCAGCATGGCGATGGCATTGAGGTTCACGGAGAGCTTGGCTGGCATGGCGGATTATCCATCGGTGTCGGAAGCGGGAGGCCCCCGCTTTTAAGCCAAGTGCCCGGCGATGGCCAACGAGAATCGCAGATGCATCCGATACCGATCGCTGATGGATCTGGGTTACAACCGAGAGCGAGCATGAATACTAGTTCCCGCCGCCATAAAGGAGACCTCTCGATGCGCCGGCGCGGCGGCGTGTTTTTGCCGTGACCTTCGGGCAAAGCCTGCAAAACACGCCGTCGCGTTGCGATCCCATTTAAAAGAGATTACTTTTAGCACTTCTAAAAAAGATCGTTCACGCATAACGTGGACATTATGTCGCGTAAACGTAGGCCGCGTACTGCTTCTTTCCCCATGGAAGACGCTCAGAGGAAACCCCACTCGCCGCGACCGGGAAGCAACTGGCAAATCCGCATGAGGTGCAACAAGATGCCCTAGGAGGGTTCATGCCAGACGGTTCCAAACGCCTGTTTGCTGCCGCCGGTGTCGCTTCGGAGGGCCGGTCGAAATACCGGTTTCTGCCTTCGGCCGCGCTGCCACCGGATCTGCCGGAAGGTCCGGTGCCCATTGCCGATATGGCCAATGCATTCGGCGTTACGCACAGGACACTACATTTCTACGAAGAGAAGGGTTTGATTTCAGCCAATCGCATCGGCCTGATGCGGGTCTACGGCCAGGACGACGTGATGCGCATGGCTGTCATCACCGTCTGCCGCGAAACGGGCATGCCGGTCGCGGTTATCCAAGAGTTGATGGACGAGCTTCGCAACGCTGATTCGCAGGAAAAGGCCGAGGCGATGTTTCGCGAGGCCTTGCAGGTGCGCAAACGCGAGCTGACGGCTGAGATGTCGACGCTTCACCGCCAGCTTCAGCAGGTCGGCGATCTCCTCGAATTCGACGACAGCATAGAGGCGCAGCCGCTCAACGACAATCAGGACAGTGCCGGCCTGACCGCGCAGGAGCGGCGTTGCCTGGAACTGATGGCAGAGGGCTATTCCACTCAGCGCATTGCCCGGGCGCTCGACCTGAAGCATGACGAGACCCGCGATCTCGAGGCCGGAATCATCCTGAAATTCCGCGCCAACAACCGCTTCCAGGCGATCGCCAAGGCCGTTCTGCTCGGCATCGTGCAAGCCTAGCACAGGCCGTGCCCCGACGGCGGCCACCGTCCCGTGCTCCCGGGCCGAACCTCATCCGCGAACGATCGTGAGTGTCTCCGCCGCGCGGGTGATTGCGGTATACAGCCAGCGTTCTCGCGTGTCGCGAAAGGCCCAGCTCTCGTCGAAGAGCACAACGTCGTTCCATTGCGAACCCTGTGCCTTGTGTACGGTCAGCGCATAACCGTAATCGAACTCGTCATAGCGCTTGCGGGTGTTCCAGGGGATCTCGCCTTCGACATCTTCGAAAGCCTGTTTCAGCAGCTTGATCTTGGCCGCCCCGCGATCCATGTCGTCGTCCTCGGGACGAACGAGGAGATTGATGCCGGGTTTCGTCGTTTCCTTCGATGAGGTCATCACCTGCCAGAGCGAGCCGTTGAGCAGGCCCTTGGCCGGATCGTTCCGAAGGCAGACGAGCTTGTCACCAGTCTGCGGATAATCGGCGGTGAAACCCTTCAATTCCCGCAGGCGCTGATTGTAGCGCCGCCGCGTCCGGTTAGTGCCGACGAGCACCTGATCGGCGTCGAGCACGAGCTGCTGCGTCACCTCGTTTTTCGAAATCACCTTGGCCGTGCCGTAATCGCCATACATGATCTCGTTGCCTTCGCGCACCTGCATGGCGAGCTTGATGATCGGATTGTCGCGCGCCTGCCGGTGGATATCGGTCAGGAGATAATCCGGTTCCTGATTGGTGAAGTAGCCGCCGCCGCTGACCGGCGGCAGCTGGCCGGGATCGCCGAGCACAAGGATCGGCGTGCCGAAGCTCATCAGGTCCTTGCCGAGCGCCTCGTCCACCATCGAGCATTCGTCGACGATGATCAGCGCCGCTTTCGCGACCGGACTTTGCCGGTTGATCGAAAACATTGGCGCAATCGAGGTCTTGCCAGTCTCCTCATCTTCCACCGCTTCTTCGCCGCGGGGTCGGTAGATCAGCGAATGGATGGTCTTGGCATTGGAAGCGCCTCGCGACCGCAGCACCTGCGCCGCCTTGCCGGTGAAGGCGGCAAACAGCACATCGCCATCGACATTTTCGGCAAAATGACGGGCAAGCGTCGTCTTGCCCGTCCCAGCATAGCCGAACAGGCGAAAGAGCGGAGAGCGCCCTTCCTTCAGCCATTTCGAAACAGCCTTCAGGGCTTCGTCTTGTTGCGGCGCGAATTGCATGATCGCAGGACTTGGCAGGATTCGCCGGCGTTAGGCAAGGCGGAAAACGGCAAATCGCCCGGCCGGGGGATCATCCGTTCCACTGCCGGTCCGCACCGCTCGCGCACATTGATGGATCCCGCCCCATAGCGTCGATGAGAAAGTCCAGAACTGTCTTGACGCGCAGCGGCATGTTGCGTCGCGACGGATAGACGACGGTGACCGGCAGCCGGCTCGGCTGGAAATCCTTCATAACGGCTACCAGCCGGCCGGCCGCGATATCGGGCGTGGCAATAATATGGGAAAGCACCGCGAGACCCGCGCCGGCAAGGGCAGCCCTGTGAATGGCGACGGCATTGCAGGCCGTCAGCCGCGGCGAAATCCTGACCGATAGGTCTTCCGAGCCGTTCGAGAAGGACCATGTATTGGCCTCGCCTGCCCTGCTGTAGCACAAGCACTCATGATCCTTGATGTCCTTGGGCGCGCGCGGAGCAGCCCTGCGCGCGAGATAGGCGGGAGACGCGACAAGGAAGGCTGTGGTCCAGCCAATCCGCCGGCAGACGAGGCTGCTGTCGGCGACCGGTCCGAGGCGCACTTCGAGGTCAAGCCGCTCCTCGATCATATCGGAGCTCTGCTCTCTGAAGAGCAGTTCGACCGAAAGCTTCGGATAGGCGGCAAGAAGATCGCCGAGCCGCTCACTGAGATAGAGGCCGAGCGGCGCGGGAACGCTGAGCCTGACCTTCCCGGAAGCCATGGCCCCTTCAGAGCCGGCCGCATCGCCCAGTTCCTCCACCGCTTCCAGAATCCGGAGCGCCATCGGCAGCATCCGTTCCCCCTCCGCCGTCAGCGACAGGCCGCTCGTCGTGCGATGGAGCAGGCGCGTGTTGAAATGGACTTCGAGGGCTGCGATCTGCCGTGAGACCGCTGGCTGCGTCACGTCGAGATCATGCGCCGCCGCCGAGAAGGACCCCGTCTCCACGACGCGCTGAAAGGTCCGCAATGCTGAAACGATATCCATCCCTGCCCCTCATACTTTTGCGCATAGGCTTTATGCGGGCAGACTAAGCGAGAATGGCTTTACAGTCCAGATATTACGGATATCTTTTATCCATAAGGATATCAAATATCCTTAATAAAGGAGAGAGAGAGATGACCCAACGATTGAACTATGCCCAGCAGTCCCCGGAGCTGTTCAAGAAGTTCATGGAATTCAGCATGGCGCTCCGCAGCAGCGTGATCGACGAGAAGCTTCAGGCGCTGATCGAGATCCGCGCCTCGCAGATCAACGGATGCGGCTTTTGCCTCGACATGCATGTGAAGCAGGCAAAGATCCATGGCGAGAGCGAACTTAGGCTCCATCACGTCGCCATCTGGCGTGAATCCAACCTGTTCATCCCTCGCGAGCGCGCTGCACTTGCCTGGACGGAAGCGCTGACGAAGCTGCCGGAGGGCGGCGTCCCCGACGAGATCTACGAGCGGGTTCGAGGTCAACTTTCGGAAAAGGAAATCTCGGATCTGACCTTCGTCATCATGGCCATCAATGCCTGGAACCGCGTCAATGTCGGCTTCAAGACCGTGCCCGGCACGGCCGACAAGGCTTATGGTCTTGATAAGGCCGGCCTGAACTAACCCTCGCAATCCATTCAGAAGAAACTTTGACGCTGCCGTGATCATGGCAGCGAACGGAGATCTGTTATGAAAATCGTTGTCATCGGCGGAACCGGCCTCATCGGTTCGAAGACTGTCGATCGCCTGCGCAAGCGCGGGCATGAGGTGAGCGCCGCCTCGCCGAACTCAGGCGTCAACACGGTCACCGGCGAAGGTCTGGCGGAAGCGTTGGCGGGCGCCGACGTCGTGCTCGACCTCGCCAACTCGCCCTCGTTTGAGGACAAGGCAGTACTCGACTTCTTCGAGACATCGGGGCGCAATCTGCTCGCCGCCGAAAAGACTGCCGGCGTGAAGCATCACATCGCGCTTTCCGTCGTCGGCACCGAGCGGCTGCAGGAAAGCGGCTATTTCCGCGGCAAGCTCGCCCAGGAACAGCTGATCAGGGAGTCGGGCATTCCCTATACCATCGTGCATTCGACGCAGTTCATGGAGTTCCTGAACGGCATCGCCCAGTCCGGCACGGTCGGCCAGACGGTTCGCCTGTCGCCCGCCTATGTGCAGCCGATCGCTTCCGACGACGTCGCCGACGCCATGGCCGACGTGGCGCTCTCCGCCCCGGCCAACAAGACGATCGAAATATCCGGCCCGGAGCGGGTCCGTCTCAGCGAGCTTGTTGCCCGCTATCTAAAGGCGATGAAGGACCCGCGGACCGTGGAGGCAGACGCCGAGGCGAGATATTTCGGCGCCAGGCTGAACGACCAGTCGCTTGTATCCGACGACGATCCGCGCCTCGGCTCGATCACCTTCGAGCAGTGGTTCGCCACATCCGCCCGGCCGAACTGATCGGGCTCCTCACCCAGCCGACAAGGAGATTCCCATGATCAAGTCATCATTCCTCGCTGCCGCCCTCGCCCTTCTGGCAACGACCGGCGCTTCCGCCCACGACAGCAGCAAATCCGCCAAGGTGACGCTCGTCTATGAACACGAACTGCCAAACGTGCCGGGCAAGAGCATCAAGGGCGTGCTGGTCGAATACGGCCCCGGTGGTTTCTCCGAAGGCCACACCCATCCCGACTCGGCCTTCATCTACGCCACCGTGCTGGAGGGATCGATCCGCAGCCAGGTGAATGACGGTCCGGTCAAGACCTATCAGGCCGGCGAGAGCTTCTCTGAAATGCCGGGCGACCGCCATAGCGTCAGCGCCAATGGCAGTGAGACGCAGCCGGCCCGCCTGCTTGCCGTCTTCGTCGTCGACACCGACCAGAAAGAGCTGACTTTCCCGCTGCAGAACTGACGACCCCGCCAAAGGCCATCTGCGCGAGCCCATGCTTGCGCGGCTGGCCGACATGCTCAATCATGCGCCGCCCGCCCCTCCCGGAGAAAGAGTGAGATGATCTACGACGCGCTCTTCGGCAAGCCTCTGATATCTCTCATAGCGGTCGGCTTCGCCGGCATCATCGTCTGGTACTTCCTCTCCAGCCAGCGGCCGACAACACGGCTGGTGGTGCAGATCCTCTTCTTTGCCATGATGACGCTGATCCTCGTCGGCAGCGGCATCGAACCCCACCGCTTCCAAGGATATGCGTCGCAGGACCCGCAGGCCCTGCTCGTCATCCTCGCCAAATCGCTCTGGTGGATCCACCTCGCATGGGCCGTCATCGGCTTCATCAGGCTCTATCTGGTGCTGGAGGGCAGCCCGCGCGAGGCCCGCCTGCTCCAAGATCTCGTCGTCGGCATCGTCTATATCGGCATGATGCTCTCGATCCTCGCCTTCGCCTTCGGCGTGCCGATCGGGACCCTCGTCGCCACATCAGGCGTGGTCGCCATCATTCTCGGTCTCGCGCTGCAGAACACGCTCGCCGACGTCTTCTCCGGCATCGCGCTGACGCTCGGCCGTCCCTATGTCATCGGCGACTGGATCCTCTTGAGCGATGGCACGGAAGGGTGCGTCTTCGAGAGCAACTGGCGTGCGACGCACATCCTGACGCCCGGCAACAATATCGTCGTGCTGCCGAACAGCTTTCTTGCCAAGCTCGGCCTGACCAATGTCAGCCGGCCGGACGAGACCCATCTGCTGTTTCTTACCATCCGCATCGCGCCCACACGGATGCCAGCATCGATCCGCCAGGTCATGCTCTCGGCGCTCACGAGCTGCAATTCGATTGTGCGCGAGCCGCCGCCGGTCGTCGCATTGAAGGGACTGGATGCCACCGCGCTCGAAGTCGAGCTGCAGTTTCGGGTGACGAGCCCCGGTCAGCGCGTGCCGGCGCGAAACGAGGTGCTCGATCTCGTCTATCGCCATTGCAAATCCGCCGGCCTCCTTCTCGCCGTTCCACCGGCGGCCAAGGTCCTCACCGCCGATCTGCCGACGGAAGAAAACGCCAAGCCGCCAAGCGTAACGCCGCTTGCGCTGATCCAAGCCATTCCGGTCTTTGCGGCGACGCTGACATCCGATGAAAAGGAGAAACTCGCCGAGTCCTCCAATGTCCGGCAGTTCCGCAAAGGCGATGTAATCGTGCGGGAGGGCGAAATGCTACCCTCGCTGATGATGGTGCGCGCCGGCATCATCGTGGCGCGGCGCGAAGGCGAAGAGCGCGGGCGGTTTGCACCGGGCGATTTTTTCGGCGAGACCGGCCTGCTCGCCGGCATGCAGGAAGTCTGCACCCTCGAGGCCCTGACCCCGACGGCGGTTTATGAAATCGACCAGGAGGCCTTCGCGCCGCTGCTCACCGAACGCCCCGCCCTGGCCGAAGAGATTGCCGCAGCCCTCGCCGAGCGCGCCGAGCGCTTCCGCGACGGCGCCGCTCTGCCGCCGGAGCAGGTTCGCAACGCCCATGCCATCCTCAAGACCATCAGGACCATCTTCAGGGCATGATCAGCCGGCACGCTGGAGCACCCACTGAAGCGTGCCTTGCCAGATATCGGCCGGTACCTCCTCGGATAAGGTGCCGACGAGATCGGAGAGCCGGACGGCTCTCAGCGTATTCCGCCAGGCCTCGTCGGCTTCCCACATGACGCGCGCGACCGCGCAAGGCTTGCTGTCGCAATAGCCTGCCGGCCGGCACGGATTGTTCTCCCGAATATTTGTGCAGGTGAAGCTGCGCGCCTTTCCCTCGACCGCCTCGACGATGTCGAGGAAATTGATCTCGGACGGGGATCTCGCAAGCCTGTAGCCGCCGCTCGGGCCGAGCGTGGTATTGACAAGGGAAGCTTGCGAAAGGCTTTGCAGCGCCTTGGAGAGATATTCCTTCGGCAGACCATGCAGCTCGGCGAGCGCCTTGGTGGAAAGATACCTGCCCTCGGGCAGGCCCGCGAGAATGGCGCAGCAGTGCAGCGCCCACTCAACCTGGCTTTTCAGGATCATTCAAAAACTCGCAACGGCCGGTTCTGCCACAGAATTAAGGATATATGCTATCCGCAAAGGTGCGCGATGTAAATGATTGCCGGCGACGGCGAGGCTCTGCCGTAGCGCCGTGAACATCGGGACGGGACGGCTCAGATCGTCTATTCATACCAGCGACACGATTACGCAGGCATTTGAATAAAGAAAGAGAGGAGAGAACGCGATGCCCAAGATGATCTTCGTCAACCTGCCGGTGAAAGACCTCGCCGCTGCCACCCGCTTCTACGAAGCGATCGGCTGCAGCAAGAACGAACAGTTCAGCGATCACCAGGCCTCGAATATGGTCTGGTCCGACGCCATCGTCTTCCACCTCTTGACGCGCGATTACTTCGCGACCTTCACCTCGAAACCCATCGCCGAGGCACGGAAGGCAAGCGAGATGCTGATCGCGCTGACAATGGACGGCCGCAAAGACGTGGACGCCATCGTCGAGGCCGCCGCCGGGGCCGGCGGCATAGCCGATCCGCGCCCGGCAACTGACATGGCCTGGCTCTACAACCGCGCCTTCGAGGATCCGGATGGCCATATATTCGAAGCCGTTTGGGTCGACATGGCGGCGGCCTCTGCCTCCAGCCAATAACCATAGCGCCTCCGGGCGAAGCCGCTCGTCCCGGCCTCGCCCGCTAAAATTTTCGCTTAACCAGGAATAAAACCAGTTCGCCTCGTGTCTCATCTCAGGTATCGCAGCATTGCGTGCCAAACCTGAGGAGAGACATCATGACACGCGTGAAATTCCTGCCCGTCGTGGCGGCAGCCGCCCTTGCCGCGACAGCTGCCTTCGCCGCCGCTCCCGTCAAGGAAGTCGATTCCGCCAAGGGCAAAGTCCTGGCCGGAGAAAACGGCATGACCCTCTATACCTTCAAGAAAGACACCAAAGGCGTTTCCAACTGCTATGACGACTGCGCCAAAAACTGGCCTCCGCTGATGGCGGCTTCCGATGCCAAGGCTGATGGTGCATATTCGATCATCGACCGTAAGGATGGCACGAAGCAATGGGCCAAGGATGGCATGCCGCTTTACTACTGGGTCAAGGACAAGAAGATGGGCGACATCACCGGCGACGGTGTCGGCGGCAACTGGGATCTCGCCAAACCTTGATAGCTAGGGCCTTGATGCCAAGAGTGCCGGCATGAAGATACCCGCACCGGAAAGCTTCGAGGGCCAGATCTTGGCCCTCCTCCCCTCGCTCAGGCGCTATTCGCGCAGCCTGACGCGCTCGGATGCCGACGGCGAGGATTTGCTCCAGGACTGTGTCGAGAAGATTCTGACGCACCGCGGCCAATGGCGCGGACTCAATCTGCGCGGCTGGGTCCTGACCATTATGACGAACCTCTATCGCAACGGCCGGCGCGGCAAAAGACGCGGCGGTCTGGTCGAACTCGACGCCGCAGAGGATGTAGCCGCCCCCGAACCGGCGGCCGATCCGCTGGAGCGCGCCCGGCTCAACGATGCGCTGAACAGCCTTTCGGAGGAGCACCGCGCCGTGCTGATGCTCGTCGTCATCGAGGGATATAGCTACAGCGAGGTCGCCGCCGCGCTCGATATTCCGATCGGCACCGTCATGTCCCGCCTGTCGCGCGCCCGTCGGCGAGTCGCGGAGCACCTGAAGGCCGACAACATCATTACGCTCCGGAGACCGAAATGAACGAGACCAATCCGAGCGTCACCGAAGCCGATCTCCACGCCTATGCCGACGGCCAGCTGGCTAAAACGGCGCGCACTCGCGTCGAGGCTTACCTCGCCGACAATCCGGAGGAGGCGGCAATGGTCGCCGAGTGGCAGGCTCAAAGTTCGGGCATCCGCTCGCTCTTTTCAGGTTACGAGAAGGCCAAGGATACCGATCCCCTTCTCGTCGCACCCGCCCGCGCCGTCTCATCGGGGGCAAGGCACTGGAGGACCGCCGCTGCGGCCCTGCTCGTCTTCGCGCTCGGCGCCGTCAGCGGCCACTATGGGTCAGGTCTTCTGGAAACGCCGGGCCTGCAGCTTGCCGGCTCGGAGACCCTGCCTAAGCAGGCCGAGACCGCCTTTACGGTCTATGCCGCCGAAGTTCGCCATCCCGTCGAAGTTTTCGCCGACGAGGAGGCCCATCTCGCCACCTGGCTCGGCAAGCGCCTGGCGATCGAAAACCTCAAGATCCCCAACCTGCAGCCGCTCGGCTTCAAGCTTGTCGGCGGCCGCCTGCTGCCGGTCGACGGCAGGCCGGGCGCGATGTTCATGTACGAGAACCAGGCCGGCGAGCGCCTGACCGTCATGGTCGGCCGCAATAGGGAAAACCGCACCACGAGCTTCCGATTCGCTTCATCCGGCAATCTCGAGACCTTCTACTGGATCGATGGTGAACTCGGCTACGCCGTCACCGGCGAAATCTCGCGCGAGACACTACGTGAGGTGGCCGAGGAGTGCTATCGGCAGTTTCCGTCGTGAGACTCAGCGCAGCGGGTCGTTAGCGAGCTCGATCGGCTTCCCATGCGGCGTGGCTTCGGCCGCACGCTGCCAGCTCTTCTGCAGGTCGAGGATGGCGGATGCATCCGCTATGCCACGGCTAACCAGGAGCCCTGAAAGCGCCGCAACCCAGCAGTCGAAGTAGTCGCTGCCGTCCTTGGCGCGGCTTGGCTGATGCAACTCCTTTGAGAGAGCCGCTGCCCATTCGCTCCAGGTGAAGATGCCCTTTTCGTGCAAGTACAAGGCCATGGCGAAGGCTTCCGCCGCCCAGGGCTCGGGGAAGACGGGATCACCCTCCGACGACGTCGGCAGCCCCGGCGATTGCGCGATCTGAGGGGATGTTTCACAGAGGCTCAAGATAGCTCTCCCAGGCATCGATCGAGACCGTCAGCGACGGATCCGCGCCCTCGCCCCAGACCTCTGCTCCATCGAAGACGACGGTATAGAGCCACTGCGGGTTCTCGCCCTTGCCATGCGCATTATCGTCTGGAAAAACGAACGAACCCTGCACTGCTTCGACCACGCCCTGCTTGGCGCGCGCATAGCGCGGCAGTCGTGTATGCGTCGCAGGGTTGAAATTCTTCGTCTTTACCCGTTCGCCGACCACGAAGAGCGGCGCGGTTTCGACGGGACGATCGCAAGGCCCGCCTTTCGCCAACACCGCCGGCACCATCTCCGCCCTTAGCACCCGCTTCGGCGCCGCGCCGTCCCGCAGCTTGTGCCCGGACAACAATTCCTCGCGCGTCGCAAAGCCGTGCCGCTCCAGCAGCATCTCCACGCCGCGGATCCAGATCTCGTAATAGCTCGCCGCGAGATAATCGGCCGGCGGAATGCTCTCGCGTGCATGCCGACTTTCATCGATCGTCCAGGCGCCAAAGGCGCCGCAGGAAAGGGTGATCCCCAGCGCCCGCTTTTCCCATTCGGCATGAAAATAGGGCTCGCCTTTTTCGGGGGAGACAGGCCCGAAGCCCATTTGACCGCCGAGATCGTGCGGTCCATTCATGACAGCGCCTCCGGGCTGCCGGCGACTGCGGTGCCGATCATCGCGTCGCGGCTGACGAGGTCGGCAAGTGCAGCTTCGTTCATCCCCGCCGTCCCTTCTGGCCGCTCGGGGATCACGAGATAACGCAGCTCTGCCGTGGAGTCCCAGACACGAATCTTCTTCTCCTCTGGCAGCACCAGCCCAAACTCGGCAAGCACGCTGCGCGGATCGATGACGGCGCGGGAACGGTAGGCCGGCGCCTTGTACCAGACCGGCGGCAGGCCGAGCACAGACCAGGGATAACAGGAACAGAGCGTGCAGACGATGAGGTTATGGGTGTCGGTCGTATTGAAGACGGCGCGCATATGCTCGCCCTGCCGGCCGATGTAACCGAGGCTGGCGATCGCCGCCGTCGCATCGCGCTTCAGCCACTCGGCGAAATCGGCATCGTTCCAGGCTTTCGCGACGACCCGAGCACCATTCCGCGGCCCCACCTTCGTCTCATAAGTTTCGACAATCGCATCGATCGCCGCCGGATCGATCAGCCCTTTCTCGGTCAGCAGCGTTTCCAGCCCTTTTACGCGCGCCTGCATATCGGAGTAATGGTTGTCGTGATCGTGACGGTGCTCGTCGTGGTCATGGTCGTGCAAGGCTATGTCCTCCCGAACGGCAATAGGCCGGCCGCTTCTTCTCTCTTGCAATGCTGGTTTCCCCTTCTCCCCAGGGGAAGAAATGTGGCCCCAGGGGTCGGACGAGGCGGCGGGGGACTCGCGGCAAGGTCCGGCCCTTCCTCAAAGCATCCGCGTATGAACATCTCTCCCCTTTCTATCACACCCCATGCACCCGCCAAGCCCTCCTATCCCCCTCAAGCTTTTCCGTTAATCTCTCAAAATGAACATCCTGATTCTCGGCGCAACCGGCTTCATAGGCTCCGTCGTCGCAGCCCGGCTCGCGGCTGACGGACACAGCGTAACAGGGCTCGGCCGAAATCCCGGACGGGCGCGCTTGAAGCAGCCTGCTATACACTGGCGGCAGGACGATCTCGCACGCATGACGAAGGTGGAGGACTGGGACGATCTCCTCAAGGACCAGCATGCCGTCGTCAATTGCGCCGGCGCGCTGCAGGACAGTCTTTCTGACGATGTGACCGCCACGCAGGCAGATGCGATGCTCGCGCTCTATACCGCCGCCAAACGCTCTCAGCCCCTGATCGTCCAGATATCGGCAAGGACGGCGGGAGCGGCCGCCGTCCTTCCCTTCCTCGCCACCAAACGGCGGGCCGACGAGGCGCTGGCGGCAAGCGGCCTGCCTTACGTCATCCTGCGCCCTGCCGTCGTTCTCGGCCGCAATGCTCATGGCGGCTCGTCGCTCATCAGAGCGCTGGCCGCGTTTCCCCTTGTATTGCCGCTCACCCATGCGCAAAGTCCGGTCGAAACGCTTTCGGCGGACGACGTGGCGCAAGCCGTTTCACGGGCGGTTGCAGGCGATCTCCGCGGAGATATCGTTCTTGCCGCCGACGAGACACTGACGCTCGCCGATCTCGTGCACCTTCACCGGCAATGGCTCGGCCTGCCGCCGGCGCGTGTCTTTTCTCTTGCCCCATGGCTCGCCAGGCCGGTGACGTGGTTTGCCGATCTCTCCGGCCTGTTCGGCTGGCGCTCACCGCTGCGCTCGACAGCGATGACCGTGATGTCGGAAGGTGTGCGAGGCGCGGACGTGAAAAATAGGCTTCCCTCGACTTCGGCCGCGGCAACGCTCGCGGCCAATCCCTCCGGTGTGCAGGATCTCTGGTTCGCCAGGCTCTATCTGCTGAAGCCGATCGTCATATCAGGCCTGTCGGCCTTCTGGCTGCTCTCCGGCCTTATCCCGCTGCTGTCGGTGACGAAGGCCTCTGCTCACTTCCTGCCCTTCATGCCGGAGGCGGCGGCAACGGCGCTGACGCTTGTCACCTGTGTCATCGACATCGCCCTCGGCGTCGCCATTCTTGTCCGCCCGCTCGCCAAACGCGCCCTTCTCGGCATGCTGGCCGTCTCGTTGGCCTATCTGACAGGCGGCACACTTCTCGAACCGGCGCTCTGGCTCGATCCGCTCGGGCCCCTTATCAAGGTACTGCCGTCGATCCTGCTGACGCTCACGGCCCTTGCCACACTGGATGAACGCTGATGCCCGAGCAATGGCTGCTGCTTGCCCATGTCATCGGCGCGACCGTGCTCTTCGGCACCGGCGCCGGCATCGCCTTTTTCATGGTGATGGCGCATCGCACCCGCGATCCGTCGCTGATCGCCCATGTCGCTGGGACCGTCGTCATCGCCGACACCTTATTCACGGCCACCGCGGTCATTCTCCAGCCGGTCACCGGCTATCTCCTGGCGCGATCGATCGGCTGGGATCTCGCGGAGGGCTGGATTACGCTGTCGCTGCTGCTCTACGTCGTGACCGGCCTGTTCTGGTTGCCGGTCGTCTTGATCCAGATCCGGCTGCGCGACCTCGCTCGCGCAGCAGCAACTTCGAAAAGCGCCCTGCCGCCCAGCTATTACAGTCTCCACCGCATCTGGTTCGCCTGCGGCTTTCCTGCCTTCCTCGCTGTCATCGGCATCTTCTGGCTGATGCTGACGAAGCCGTCGATCGCTTTATTTTAACATCGGCCAGAGGCTCGCCACCAGAAGCACGGCCATGGTTATATTAAACCATTTCAGCCGCACCGGGTCGGAAAGCCATTCCCTGAGCGCCGAGCCAAAGCCCGCCCAGGTCGAAACGCTCGGAACGTTGACCACCGCGAAAGCCAGGCCGACGATCAGCACGCTCGCGAGATAGAGCTCAGGAATCGTATAGGTCGCCATGGCGGTCACTGCCATCACCCAGGCTTTCGGATTGATCCACTGGAAAACCGCGGCAGAGAGGAAGGACATCGGCGTCGCACCGCTCCTGGCTTCGCTGAGCGAACGCGATGAGGCGATCTTCCAGGCGATCCAGACGAGATAAGCGCCTCCCGCAAACTTGAGCGCCGTATAAACGGCGGGCACCGTGTGCAGCAGCGCGCCGAGACCGAGGCCGACGCCGATGAGCAGCGAGAAGAAGCCGGCGCCGATGCCGAACATATGCGGGATGGTCCTGCGGAAGCCGAAATTCACGCCCGAGGCGAAGAGCATCATATTGTTCGGCCCCGGCGTGATCGAGGTCGTGAAGGCGAAGAGAACGAGGGCGAAAAACGTATCCAGCGGCATGCGACCTCCCAAAACCGGCCTTTTGCTTATTGCTCTTATTTAGGTCAACATAACTGCCACAAATTCCGGATGCCATTGCGTCATTGTCATGGTGACAGGATTACTTGAAAGATGGCGACGCGGCCCAATCTCTTGAGCAGGAAGAAGAGCCATGCAGGACGACCCCATCCCCTCCGTCAGATTCCCGAACGGCATCGACGTGCCTGCGCTCGGCCAGGGAACCTGGGCCATGGGCGAGGATGCGGGCGATGCCCGAGCCGAGATCGACAGCCTCAGAGCCGGCATCGATCTCGGCATGACGCTGATCGACACCGCGGAAATGTATGGCGACGGCGGCGCCGAGGAGATTGTCGGCCAGGCGATCACGGGACAGCGCGACGAGGTCTTGATCGTCAGTAAGGTCTACCCCTGGAATGCCAGCCTGAAGGGTACAATCGAAGCTTGTGAGCACAGCCTTGAGCGGCTGGGCACCGACCGCATCGATCTCTATCTCCTGCACTGGCGCGGCAATTATCCACTTGCAGAGACCATCGCCGGCTTCGAAATGCTGAAAGCGTCCGGCAAGATCAGCGCCTGGGGCGTCTCCAACTTCGACACCGACGATATGCAGGAACTGCTCGCCGTTCCGGACGGCGCCAATGTCGCCGCCAACCAGGTGCTTTACAATCTCTCCCGCCGCGGCATCGAATATGACCTCCTGCCCTGGTGCCAGAGCCGCGGCATCCCCGTCATGGCCTATTCGCCGATTGAGCAGGGACATATCCTGCATAATGCGGAACTCATCCGCATCGCCAAGGCCTACCAGGCGACCCCTGCCCAGTTGGCGCTCGCCTTCCTGCTGAAACGCGACGGCGTCATCGTTATCCCCAAGACTTCGAATGCAGAACGCGTCCGCGAAAACCGCGACTGCGTCTCGCTCGACGTCACCGACGAGGATTGGCAGTCGCTGGACGCCGCCTTCCCGCCGCCGGCAAAGAAAAAACCGCTGGAGATGCTTTAGCTGAGTCCGATGGGATTTCCGCCATAAAGCTGCAACAAACCGTCCGAGAGTTCACGACTGGATCGATCGGCCCGCGTTGCCGGTGAAGGAAAATATCTGAGCGGACGCCGGATCCGGCGCCCGCTTGAGACATATCACATCCCCTGCGCGCCGCGGTTCATCGCCGCGATGCCGGTGCGGCAGACTTCGATGAGACCGAGCGGCTTCATGATCGCGATGAACTGGTCGATCTTCGCCGACTTGCCTGTTATCTCCAGGATGAAGTGATCGATCGTCGCATCCACCACCTTTGCATGAAAGGCATCGGCAAGACGCAACGTTTCGGCGCGCGTTTCGCCCTCACCGATCACCTTGACCAGTGCCACCTCACGCTCGATCGGCCGTTCCTGGCCGAGTTCGCGCGCCCGCACCGTCAGATCGACGACGCGATGGACCGGCACGATGCGATCAAGTTGCGCCTTGATCTGCTCCAGCACATGCGGCGTGCCGCGCGTGACGATGGTGATGCGGGAAAGATGCGCCTGGTGCTCCGTCTCCGAAACCGTGAGGCTTTCGATATTGTAGCCGCGGCCCGAAAACAGGCCAATGACACGGGCAAGGACGCCGGGCTCATTGTCGACGAGAACCGAGAGCGTGTGGCTCTCGATTGCCGTCGTTTCCGGAGAGATGAAATAGGCAGAGCCCGTGGGCTGAAGATGTGCGTTCATGGTCCTGGGTTTCCTCTGACTTTTTCTTAGACGAGCTGGCGGCCCTTGGCGTCGATCGCGTTGGCGACCGCTTCATCGGTGGCTTCGTCCGGCAGCAGCATTTCGTTGTGCGCCTTGCCCGAAGGGATCATCGGGAAGCAGTTGGCGAGATTGGCGACCCGGCAATCGAAAATGACGGGCTTCTTGACCTCGATCATCTCGACAATGGCATCATCGAGTTCATCCGGCTTGTCGCAGCGCAGCCCGACGGCGCCATAGGCTTCCGCCAGTTTGACGAAATCGGGCATCGCCTCCGTATAGGAGTGCGACAGGCGGTTGCCGTGCAGAAGCTGCTGCCACTGGCGCACCATGCCCATATACTGGTTGTTCATGATGAAGATCTTGATCGGCGCGTCGTACTGGATCGCCGTCGACATCTCCTGAATGCACATCTGGATCGAAGCGTCGCCGGCGATGTCGATGACGAGGCTTCCGGGATGGGCGATCTGGACGCCGAGGGCCGCCGGCAGGCCGTAACCCATCGTGCCCAGGCCGCCCGAGGTCATCCAGCGGTTCGGCTGCTCGAAGCCGAAGAACTGCGCCGCCCACATCTGGTGCTGGCCTACCTCGGTCGTGATGTAGGTGTCGCGATCCTTGGTATGCGCATAGAGCCGCTCCAGCGCATATTGCGGCATGATCACGTCGTTGCTTTTCGTATAGGCGAATGAATTGCGCGCCCGCCAGCGGGCAATATCGCTCCACCAGTCTTCAAGGCGGTTCTTCTCAGGCTTCTTCGGCAGCGCCCGCCACAGGCGGACCATGTCTTCCAGGACATGGCCGACGTCGCCGCGAATGCCGATATCGACGCGGACGTTCTTGTTGATCGACGATGGATCGATATCGATATGAATCTTCTTCGAGTTCGGGGAAAAGGCATTGAGACGGCCCGTGATGCGGTCGTCGAAGCGGGCGCCGATGCAGACCATGACGTCGCAATCATGCATCGCCATGTTGGCCTCGTAGGAGCCGTGCATGCCGAGCATCTTCAGCCAGTTCTTGCCCGAAGCCGGATAGGCGCCGAGCCCCATCAGCGTCGAGGTGATCGGGAAGTCGGTGAGCTCGACCAGTTCGCGCAGCAGCTTGGAGGCTTCAGGGCCGGAATTGACGACGCCGCCGCCGGAATAAATAACCGGTCGGCGCGCATTCGCCATCAGCTCGATCGCAGCATGGATCTGGTTGAGGTCGCCCTGGATCTTCGGCTGGTAGCTCTTCTGGATCGGGTAGTCGGCAGGCGGCGTATAGGTGCCGGTCGCAAACTGAACGTCCTTCGGAATATCGACGACGACGGGACCGGGACGGCCGGACTGAGCGATGCGGAAGGCCTCGTGAATGATGGCGGCGAGCTCGTTGACGTCCTTGACCAGCCAATTGTGCTTGGTGCAGGGGCGGGTAATGCCGACCGTATCGCATTCCTGGAAGGCGTCGGAGCCGATCAGCGAAGTCGGAACCTGGCCGCTCAGGCAGACGAGCGGGATCGAATCCATCAGCGCGTCCTGCAGCGGCGTGACCGCATTGGTGGCGCCCGGACCAGAGGTCACCAGCATGACGCCGACCTTACCGGTGGAGCGGGCGTAGCCTTCGGCCGCATGGCCGGCCCCCTGCTCGTGGCGCACGAGAATGTGCTTGATCTCGTCCTGCTGGAAGATCTCGTCATAGATCGGCAGAACCGCGCCGCCGGGATAGCCGAAGATATGTTCGACGCCGTTGTCCTTCAGCGCCTGGAGAACGATCTCCGCTCCTGTCATCCGATTGCCTGCCGCCTGATTGTCCGTGCTCATCTGTCTGTTCCGTTTGATGCTGGGATTTGCGTTTGTGGCCGGAAGCCCGAATTTCGGGCACAAAAAAAGGCCCCGGAGGAGCCTGTCATCTAGCGCATGGGTGGCTGTCGCCGGATGGTTACACCATCCTGCCCATGCGCTTTCCCACCACGATAAGAGCCGTTGCGATTTTCATGGCGGGAAGTGATAGACAGAAAATTTCGCAGCGTCAACGCATGCCGCAATAAAAAACTGCGCCGCGCCTGCGCCTGCCAAAATCGATAGGATGAAGGATTTGTTAAAGGATCGATCTTATCCTTTAACGCTACTGCAGGGAGTAGCCCGTTGCTCAACAACGACTTGCGCATGTCTGGCAAGGCAGGCGAGCACGATCGCCGCGACAGCCATACGCCGGGAAATCGCTTTCTCGGCCGCGTCGTTGCATGCAGCGGCTCCAGAGCGACGATTGCCGCCGTGGCCGAACAAGGCGGCACCGATCTCACCGAGCTCTGGTCCGTCGGCCGGCTGATTTCGATCAGTGTCGGCCGCAACCGTGTCGTCGCCCTGGTTTATCAAATGAACACCGGCAGCCATGCGTGGGGCGAAGGCGAGGACAATAAATTCAGGATCGAGACCGAGCTCCTCGGTGAAGTCCGTGTCGACGAGGACGGGCGAGAGGAATTTTCGACCGGCATCTCGCGTTATCCCCATCTTGGCGCCATCGCCCATCGCATCCGTGCCGCGGACCTCATGCGCATCTACGATGCCGGAACGGGTACGACCGCCGTCATCGGCAAGCTGACGCAGGACGAAAGCATCGATGCGGCGATCCACATCCCTTCGATGCTCTCCAAACATTTCGCCGTTGTCGGCTCGACCGGCGTCGGCAAATCGACGGCCGTGTCGCTGCTTCTGCACAAGGCGATCGTGGCGGATCCGAAGTTGCGGGTGCTGATCCTCGATCCGCACAACGAATTCGCCGCCGCTTTTCCGAAGCATGCCGTCACCATCGACACCGATACGCTCGACCTGCCCTTCTGGCTGATGCGGCTCGAAGAATTCGCCGAAGTCGTCTTCCGCGGCCGCCCACCGGTGCCCGAAGAGCTCGACATGCTGCGCGACATCATGCCCGAGGCCAAGCGGGCGTTCCGCGGCAGCGACAATTCGCTGGTGCGCCGCACCACGGAAAAGAGTTCGATTACCGCCGATACACCAGTTCCCTACCGAATGGCTGACCTGCTGGCGCTGATCGACGAACGCATCGGACGCCTGGAAGGTCGCGGGGAAAAGCCCTTCCTGCGGTCGCTGAAGATGCGCCTCATCGCCGCCATCAATGATCCGCGTTATCACTTCATGTTCTCCAACAACACGATCAGCGATACGATCACCGACACCATCGCGCAGATCTTCCGTATTCCCGGCGATAGCAGGCCAATCTGCACCTTCCAATTGGCGGGCATCCCATCCGAAGTGGTCAATTCGGTCGCCTCCGTGCTCTGCCGCATGGCTTTCGAGGTTGCGCTCTGGAGCGACGGCGCCATCCACATGCTTGTCGTCTGCGAGGAAGCCCACCGCTACATACCGTCAGATCCGAATCTCGGCTTCATTCCGACGCGCCAGGCGATCGCCCGCATCGCCAAGGAAGGCCGCAAATACGGCGTTTCGCTCGGCATCATCACCCAGCGGCCGGGGGAACTCGACCAGACGATCCTTTCGCAGTGCTCGACGCTGTTTGCCATGCGCCTTGCCAACGATCGCGACCAAGAAATCATCCGCTCGGCCATCCCTAACTCATCGATCTCAACGACGAGCTTCATCTCCTCGATCGGCAACGGGGAAGCGATCGCCTTCGGCGAAGCGATCAGCGTGCCGATGCGCATGCGTTTCTCCCGGGTCGCCGAGAACCTCCTACCGAAGGCCGCCAGCGCCAACAGCAAGCATAGTGAGGAAGATCCCGATACTGTCGATCTGCGCAAGATCGTCACCCGCATGCGGGCGGTGACTGTCGGGCCTGACATTTCGAATTTCCAGCAGAGCGTTGCGGCATCCATACCGAGTTTTGACGAGGCGCAGGAAACCGGCGAGGGTTTCGAGACAAACCCCGTCATCCCGCCCGCGCCCGCTTCGGCGCCGCTCGAATCCTACCGGCGCGAATTGCTACCGCAGGCGCCGCGGCTGGACCCGGCCGAGCCGGCCCCGATCGATCCGCGCCTGAACGCGCTACGCCGCGAACTGCGTCGCGAAGAACCCGTCTTCCCCCGGCCGGCGCCACCGGCAGACCAGCCGCCGGTCGTTCGCCGGGAACCGGGCACGTCGCTGCGCGAAAGCATCCTGAAAAAGCCGCTGAGCAGACTTTACAACAAGGATTGATGCTCCAGCTCGATCAGCGGCTGAGCGTTGTCGAGCACGCGCTGCCGCTCCGCCAGCCCTAGCGGCAGGAGGGGCCGCGGAAGTTCCGCCCGGACGCCCAGGAGATGCTCGGCCAGCGTATAGACCACGCGAATGCTCCCATACGCCTTGAACACCTCCCAGAGCGGCTGAAGCAGGCCATCCAGCCTGCGCGCCTCGACATCATTGCCAGCCATGGCGGCCTTCGTCAGAGCGAGCGCCGTGCGCGGAAGCAGCCCGCTGATAACGCTGTACCAGGCGTCTGCGCCGGAAAGCAGTGCCTCCGCCGCACCCCAATCGCCGCTGTAGCCGATCGCGAGATCGGTCTTTTGCCGCAATTGCGCAAGCTCTCCTCGCAGGTCACCGTCGGCCGGCAGCGGCATTTTCACCGCCTTGATCGTCTCGACATCGGAAAGGCGCTGCAAAAGCTCGCGGCTGAAGGTGAAGTGCGTCGTGCCGGGATTGTTGTAGATGCAAAGCGGAAGCCTGCTCGCCTTCGCCACCGCAAGGAAATGTTGGTAGGCTTCTTCCTGGGTCAACGGCGTGTAGGAAACGGGCGCGAGGAGAAGCGCGTCCGCGCCGGCAGCCTCGGCGTCCCTCGCCAGATCCAGAGCATGGTCTGTTCTCAGAGCGCCGGCGCCGACGATAAGCGGAACACGGCCGTTGACGCATTCGACGGCCGCCTTGACGGCCCGAAGCCGCTCCTCGCGCGTGAGATAGGCATAGATCCCGGTGCTGCCGAGAAGGCCGATGGAGGCGGCGCCCGCGTCACACAAAGGGTCCAACAGCCGGCAGAGTGCTTGCGCGTTCACGCGACCATTGATGTTGGCGGGCGTCGGTGGAAAGGCCGAAAGACCACGAAACGGATAAACTGAAGACATGATGCAATCCTGGACAGCGATCAACGGGAGAACAGCAGGCGTGATCCGGCACCCGCGAAGAACACCGCAAGACTTGCCTCGATCCAGCGACGCGCCCGGGCATAACCGCGCACCATAGGCGCCGTCGAAAACAGGATGGCGTAGCCGGCAAATATCGACATCCCCAGGAGCACGCAGCCGCCAAACGCAGTCACGGCCATTTGAGGCGAAGCCCCGGGCTTGAGGCCGAGCGACATGATCGCGACCCAGGCCAAAACCGATTTAGGGTTTCCGAGATGCATCAATATACCCCGGCGATAAAGCGCGCCGAGCGGCACGGCTGACCGGACGGCCCGGCTTGCGGGCGCGTCCGTTGCGGCAGCCGAGCGAGCGGCCTTCCAGGCGAGCCAAAGGAGGTAGAGCCCGCCTGCCATCTTGAGGATTGTCAGGGCATGAGCATAGCGCACGAGCAATGTCGAAATGCCGGTGACGGCGATCAGCCCCCAGCATGTCGACATCGTGATCACTCCGGCGGATAGAGCCAGAGCCGGTCGACGCCCGCGGCTCATCGCGACGTTCATGATCGCCAGGTTGCTTGGACCCGGGCTGCCTGCTGCGATGACATAGGCGATATAGACGACGATAAGATCTTGCATGTCCATTTCCAGGAGTCTCTGATGCGCTTTCTTCTGCTCGAAAATTGGTTCATCATGAAGCGCCATTTTCAGAAATATTGATGGACCATTTTGCGATGTCGAAGCGACGCGCCACCATTGAAATCCCGTCACTCAACGCGATCGATCGATCGGCTAGCGTAGGCCGCCAGCTTGCGCAGGCCCTGCGGAACGCCATTACCCGCGGCGAACTGAGGCTGGGCGAGCGGCTTCCCTCGACGCGTACCCTCGCCGCCTCCCTGCAGATCGCCCGCGGCACCGTCGTCGAAGCCTTCGATCAGTTGACCGCCGAAGGCTATCTCCAGGCACGAGTAGGAGCCGGAACCCATGTTGCAGCGGCTCTGACGGACGCGGCGCCAGCCCTCCAGCCGGCGCCTGCCGAGCCGGAGGCCGAAGATGCGCTCGACCTGCCTGCCCCGGCGGCCCGGCTGATATCAGTAGCCCGTGCACTTACCCCTCATCCGCCCGTCCCCTTCGCCATCGCTGTACCCGCTTCGGGCATCGCGCCGGACGACAGTTGGCGCCGCCTCGGCAATCGGATGCGCGCGTCCAGGCAGGCCGCACCTTCGGGTTACCACGATCCGGCAGGCGTATTGGAGCTGCGCATCGCCATCGCTGACCATGTCCGCCGCGCACGGGCCGTTCATTGTGTGCCGGAGCAGGTCATCGTTACGGCGGGCACCCAGCAAGGCCTCTATATGGCAGGTCGGGTCCTGTTGTCCCTCGGTGATGCCGTATGGGCGGAAGACCCAGCATATCCGGGGCTGACGGCCATCCTCGACGATCTCGGCGTCCGGACGTATCGCCTGCCGGTCGATGCTCAGGGTATGGACGTCGAACGCGGCCTTGAGCTGTGTCGAGAAGCGCGCGCCGCATTCGTGACCCCTTCGCACCAATATCCAATTGGCATGCCGCTTAGCATGGCTCGACGCAATGCCCTGATCACGTGGGCCGACAAGAACCGCGCCTGGATCGTGGAGGATGACTACGACAGCGAACTGCGTTATGCCGGACATCCCTTTCCCTCAATGCAGGGGCTGCGTCCGTCGCGTGTCATCTATCTCGGCACCTTCAGCAAGATCCTCTTTCCTTCACTGCGCCTCGGTTACGTCATCGCCCCGCCGCCGCTCGTAGAAGCCTTCGCGGGCGCACGCGCCATTCTTGATCGGCATTCGCCGACCGCCGAACAGCATGTTCTGGCTGCCTACATCAGCGAAGGCTATTTCGAGGCGCATATCAGACGCATCAGAGCTCTCTATGCCGAACGCCGCAATATTCTGCTCGCGGCGCTCGAACGGGCATTGCCGCAGGGGTGCCACGTTCAGCCGAGCGATCAGGGCATGCACGTTCTTCTGTGGTTGCCCGAGAGGGCTGACGACGTGCAGCTTGCAGCGCGCGCCCTCTCGGCTGGCCTCGCGGTGCGAGCGATCTCTCCCATGTATGCCGCGCAGCCTGCGCGCCCCGGCTTGATGCTGGGTTTTGGTGGATTTCCGCAAGAGAAGCTGGAGGCGGCGGTAGGCGAGCTCGCCAGGCTGCTGCAAGCGCATGCGTAGACGCGCCTGGAGCGGGAAGTCGGCAACGGCGCATGGGACTAGACGCTCAGCCTTTCCCAGCTCTCGTCCATCTGATTGCGAAACCAGGTCATTTGACGCTTGGCGTATTGCCGTGTCGCCGCAGCCCCCTTCTCCAGCACGTCATCGCGCGTCATCTCGCCCTTCAGCATCGCCGCGATCTGGGAGACGCCGATGGCCTTCATGACAGGCGCCTCGGAGGACAGACCGAGCGCAAGAAGCGCCCTCACCTCATCTTCCGCACCCTGTTGCAGCATCTTTTCGAAGCGGCTGTTAATGCGGGCGTGCAGCACCGCCCGGTCCGGCAGAACGACGATCTTGCGGGCCTCGTTGGCATCGATCACCACGGGTCCGGACCGGCCCTGGAAATCGGCGATCGACCGTCCCGTCGCTTTGATCACCTCCAGCGCGCGGACGATGCGCTGGCCGTCCTGGCGATTGAGGCATGCCGCCATGGCGGGATCGACGTCAGAAAGCTCGGCGTAAAGCGCGTCCGGCCCTTCGTCCACGAGTCGCGTGCGCAATTCTTCCCGCAGTACCTTGGGTATATCAGGCATGTCGGAGAGACCTCCGGTCAGCGCCTTGAAATAAAGCCCGGTGCCCCCCACGAAGACCGGCAGCTGCCCGGCGGCCCTGAGCGCCGGCAAAAGCGTCGAGACATCGTGCAGCCAGGCGCCTGTGGAATAGCCGGCACCCGCCGGCACGTGGCCGTAGAGATGATGCGTTACGCCTTGCATCTCCTCCTCCGACGGACGCGCGGTCAGCACCCGCAATGTGTCGTAGACCTGCATGCTGTCGGCATTGACGACCGCGCCGCCATGGCGTTTGGCCAACTCGACGGCGAGCGCGGACTTGCCGCTGGCGGTCGGCCCGGTTATCAGGATCGCGTTCTCTACGCTCAGAAGGTTTTCCATCATGGCCCTCGTTGCCACGCTTGTTGCCAATCCGTCAAATCCTGTGCTTACTCCTGGCATCGCCGAACAGGCGGCCGAGGCTGTAACCGCTTCCGGCCTGTATTGGCTGGCCGACGGCGTTGCCTGCGACATTGCGCTGCGCGACGGCACGGATGCGCAAGCGGACGAGGCCAATCTTCTCGCCGTCATATCAAGCGCTCCCATCGACCTCGTCATCCAGGAGCAGGACAGCCGCCGCAAGAAGCTGCTCATCGCCGACATGGATTCGACGATGATCGGCCAGGAATGCATTGACGAACTCGCCGCAGAAGTCGGCCTGAAGGAGAAGGTCGCCGACATCACCGCCCGCGCCATGAATGGCGAGATCGCCTTCGAACCCGCTCTGCGTGAGCGCGTCGCCCTGTTGAAGGGACTGCCGATCTCGGTTGTCGACGAGGTGATCGCCAAGCGCATCACGCTGACCCCGGGCGGGCCGGAACTGATCGCCACGATGAAATCGAAAGGCCATTACACCGCCCTCGTCTCCGGCGGCTTCACCGTCTTTACGAGCCGCATCGCCGCCACCCTCGGCTTCGACGAGAACCGCGCCAATATATTGCTCGAAGAGAGTGGCATCCTCTCCGGTTTTGTCGCTGAGCCTATCCTTGGAAAGCAGGCAAAGGTGGATGCGCTGAACGAGATTTCGACACGCCTGGGGATTTCGCCACGCGAGGCAATCGCCGTCGGCGACGGCGCCAATGATCTCGGCATGCTGCAGCTCGCCGGCTCCGGCGTCGCCCTCCACGCGAAGCCAACTGTCGCCGCTCAAGCGCAGATGCGCATCAATCACGCTGACCTGACGGCACTTCTTTACATCCAGGGTTACCGAAAGACCGACTTCGTGACGGCTTGAGAAGCGTGCTCCGCCTACATTCCTCCAGCGGGTAGAGGTCGCGGTGGCTAATCTATCGCCGCCGGAGCTACTATTCCATCGGCACGGCCACAAACCGCAGATCGCCGTTTGCCGAGGCGATCATCAGCTGGGCGTTGCGTCGGCCCTCCTGTTTCAGCGATTTCACCTTGGCCGCGACCGCGTCAGGGGATTTCATGAACTCTTGCGCCACTTCGACGATCACGTCCCCTGGCTTCAGCCCCTTTTCGGCTGAGGCGGAGCCGGGCGCTACCTCCGTCACGACAACGCCGTCGACGCTCTCGGCGATGCCAAAAGCCTTGCGTGTCTCCGGGCTCAGGAGCGACAGCGACAATCCGAGCACGTTCTTCGGCGTGGCCGCATCCGGCGAGACCTGACCCTGGTGCTGGTCCGGCTCCGGCGCGCCGGGCACTGGCTGGGTCTGATCGCCGGTATCCGGCTGGTCCATATCGTCGTTCTCGTCAGGATCAGGTGTGATGACGCCGTCCTGCGAGCCATCGGGCGCTGCATCGCCGGCTGCGGCCTGATCGCTGTCTTCGAGCCGGCCGAGCTTCACCTTGACGGTCTGTTCTTTGCCGTCACGCAACACCACGACGTCGACTTCTTTTCCCACCGTGCTTTCGGCCACGACGCGCGGCAGGTCGCGCATTTCATTGACCGTCTTGCCGTCGAATTTCAGAATGACGTCGCCCGCCTTGATCGAGCCGTCGTCGACGGGACCACCTTTGATGACGCCGGCGACCAGCGCGCCCTTGGCCGTGTCGAGCCCGAGGCTGTCGGCGATGTCGTCGGTCACCGGCTGGATACGCACGCCGAGCCAGCCTCGCCGCGTCTCGCCATATTGGCGCAACTGCTCGACGACGCCGGAAGCAAGTTCGGACGGCACCGAGAAACCGATGCCGATCGAGCCGCCGCTCGGCGAGATGATTGCCGTGTTGATGCCGATCACTTCACCCCTCATATTGAAGAGCGGGCCGCCGGAATTGCCCTTGTTGATCGCCGCATCCGTCTGAATGAAATTGTCGTAGGGGCCGGCATTGATATTGCGGCCGCGCCCAGAAATGATGCCCACCGTGACCGAGCCGCCGAAGCCGAACGGATTGCCGATCGCCATCACCCAGTCGCCGATGCGCATCTCGCTGGAATCGCCGAATTTCACCGATTTCAGCGACGTCTTCGGCTCGACCTTCAACACCGAGAGATCGGTCTTCGTATCCGTTCCGATCAGCTTCGCCTTGAGCTTAGTGCCGTTGGCGAAATTGACCTCAATGTCGTCGGCGCCCTCGATCACGTGGTTGTTGGTGACGATATAACCGGCCGGATCGATGACGAAACCGGAACCAAGCGAGCTGACATTATGGTTGGGGCCGCGGTTGCCCTGCTGCTTGTTGAAGAAGTCGTTGAAAAATTCCTGGAATGGCGACCCGTCAGGCGCGCGCGGCGCCGGGCCTACTCCTTCATCGTCCTTCACATTCTGCGAGGTCGAGATATTGACCACGGCGTCGAGCAGCCCTTCGGCGAGGTCGGCAACAGAAGCCGGCCCGTTGTTCGGCACGACCGTCTGGACCGGTGGGGTCTGCTGCGGTGCAGTCGGTGCGGGTGACGTGGGAGCGGGAGCAGCCGGAACGGGCGCGGCAACCCCCGGCGCTGCTGTTTCAGGCGTGGTTTGCGCAAAAGCAATCCCACTGACGCCGGCTTGCGCCATGATGGCGGCGCTGGCCAGCAGCGCGAGCGTTCGTCTGAAGGGCGAGCGAATCGTGGGGGCCATCAAGCTTCCTCATAAGGGGGCAAATGCGCATATTGAGCACCAGCATAAGGCGGAATGATGGAGGGTGAAATCACCTTTTCGCGAAATCCCCGTGCAATCTGACGGACCGTCATAAAAGCTCGGACTTGGCTCTTGGAAACTAAAAAGGGCCGGCGCTGGGCCGACCCTTTCTCGATCTTGGTAGGGAACTAATCCCTCATTCTCAGTTTGCCGGCGCGGCTGGCGTTACCGGAGCGGTTGCTCCGGGCGTCGCAGGAGCGGGCGCAGCCGAGCTCGCCGGCGCGGCGCCCGCGGCGGTGTTGAAATAACGGAAGAATTCCGAATCCGGCGAAAGGACCAGCGTCGTGTCCTGCGACGAAAGCGCCGCCGAATAGGCCGCCATCGAGCGATAGAACTCGAAGAAATCAGGATTCCTTGAGAAGGCCTCGGCGAAGATGCGGTTGCGTTCGGCATCGCCTTGGCCGCGGAGAATTTCGGAGTCGCGCTGTGCGCCGGCAGTCAGCTCGACGACCTGGCGGTCGGCGATGGCGCGGCGGCGCTGGCCTTCCTCATTGCCCTGCGCCCGTAGCAGCTCAGCTTCCGCCAGTCGCTCGGCGCGCATGCGGTTGAAGGTACGCTCCGAAACATCCTGCGTCAGGTCGGTACGGCTGATGCGCACGTCGTCGAGCGTGATGCCGAGCGTCTCCGCATCGGCTTGCAGCTCGTTGCGAACCTCGAGCATCATCGCCACGCGTTCCCGGGAGAGGGCGGCTTCGATGCTGCGCACGCCGTAAACCCTGCGCAGGGCGGAATCGAGGCGCGTACGAAGCCGCGCCTCCGCCGCCTCCCTGTCGCCCGAGACCGTTTCGCGGAAACGGCGCGCGTCGTTGATGCGGTAGATGAGGAAGGCATTTACCTCATAGAAGGCGCCGCCGGAGACCTGGACACGTATATTGTCGAGGTCGAAGCGCAGTTCCTGCTTCGGCACATACTGCACCCGGTCGGCGTCGGCAAAGGCGAAGGGCAGTTTGAAATAGATGCCGGGGTCAGTTTTGACCGACTGGATTTCACCGAAACGAACGACAATGGCCTGCTCGCGGGCATTCACCACGAAGATCGAGGAATAGACCACGACCAGCACGACCGCCAGAAGGATCAGAACTACGGGAAGTCTGTTCGACATGGGTCTCAGCCTCCCTGCTGCTGTTGTTGCTGCGTCGATCTGTTGATCTCATTCAGCGGCAGATAGGGCACGGCGCCCGCCTTTTCGTCTATGATCACTTTTTTGGAACCCTTCAGCACCTGTTCCATGGTTTCCAGGAACAGCCGCTCCCGCGTCACGTCAGGAGCCTTGGAATATTCGTCGTAGATTGAAACGAAGCGTTGCGCTTCACCTTCGGCTTCCTTGACGATCCGATCCTTATAGGCCGCTGCTGCTTCGCGGATGCGGGCTGCATCACCGCGCGCCTGGCCGAGCTTCTGGTTGGCGTACTGGTTCGCCTCTTCGACGAGACGCTGCTTATCCTGGTCAGCGCGCTGCACTTCCTCGAAGGCATCGGCCACATCACGCGGCGGTGCTACGTCCTCGATCGTCACGCGGTTGATCACGAGGCCGGCGCCGTAGCGATCCATCGTATCCTGAATGATGTTGCGCACTTCGGTTTCGATCGGTCCGCGATTATCGCGGAAGGCATCCTGTGCCGGTCGCCGGCCGACGATTTCGCGCATGGCGCTTTCGGAAACCTGCTGCAGCGTTTCAGCCGGATTTTCGAGACGGAAAAGATAGGATTTCGGGTCGTTTATCGTATAGAGCACCGAGAACTGCACGTTGACGATGTTCTGGTCTCCGGAAAGCATCAGTCCAGCCGTCGAATTGCTGTTGTTGCGACCGCCGATATTCTGCTGCTGCTCCGTCACCTTTACGATCTCGACCGAGTCCATCGGCCAGATACGAAAATGCAGGCCGGGCATGGAGATTTCTTCTCTCGGCTTGCCGAAGCGCAGTTCGACGCCGCGTTCATCCGGCTGGACGGTGTAGACGCACTGGATCAGCCAAAAAACGGCGACGATCGCCGCCACGATCACCGCCACGCCACCGTTGAAACCACCGGGAACGATGTTGCGCAGTTGATCCTGGCCGCGCCGGATAATGTCTTCCAGATCGGGTGGCCCGCCTTTGCCGCCGCCACGCGGGCGGTTCGGCCCCTGGCCCCATGGTCCCTGATTGTTACCGCCGCCGCCCCAAGGGCCGCCGCCGCCATTCTGATTGCTCCAGGGCATCAAAACCTCGTTGTTCGTTAAGTCTTCCCCGCATCCAGGACCGTGGGGGCTGACCGGCGAATGCGTTGGTGACCGTTATAGGTATCACCGCACCGGCTTTCAACGCAGCGTGAGAAACTTGGTCAATTTAATTGGAAAATAGTTCGTTTTCAGGCGCGACGGCGGTCATAGACGACAAAGCGCGTGGGATAGCTGTCCCTCTCGCCTGCCGGCACCGCTATCATCTCCCCGGCCTGCCAGGTATTCGGATCGATCGCCGGAAAGAACGCGTCGCCGTCAAGGTCGGCCTCGACGTGAGTGATGCACAGACGATCGGCAAGGTCGATTGCCTGGGCATAGATCTGCCCCCCGCCGATAATGCAGATTTCTCCGGCGCCGGTTTGGAGCGCCAGTCTTTCGGCCGCTTCCATCGCCTCGGTCAGCGAATGCGCCATGCTGACGTCGGGATGATCGATCGCCGCTTGCCGCGAAATGACTATGTTCGGCCGTCCCGGCAACGGTTTGCCGATGGAATCGTAAGTCTTGCGGCCCATCACCACAGGCTTGCCCATTGTTAGCGTCTTGAAGCGTTTGAGGTCGCTCGACAAACGCCAAGGCATGTCGCCCTCACGGCCGATGGTGCTGTTGCGGGCGACGGCGGCGATAATGGTCCTGCGGATATCGGCCATGAAATGTCCCGGTCAGACGGCGATCGGCGCCTTGATGCTGGCATCGGCTTCGTAGCCGATCAGCTCGAAATCCTCGAATTTGAACCCGAAGATATCCTCAACGTCAGGGTTGATTCGCATGAAGGGCAGCGGCTTTGGCCGGCGCGTCAGCTGCAGTTTCGCCTGGTCGAAATGGTTGTGATAGAGGTGCGCGTCGCCGAACGTGTGTACGAAATCGCCAGGCTTGAGCCCCGTCACCTGAGCCACCATCATCGTCAAAAGCGCATAGGAAGCGATGTTGAAGGGCACGCCGAGGAAAATATCGGCGGAGCGCTGGTAGAGCTGGCAGGAGAGCTTGCCGTCGGCGACATAGAACTGGAACAGGCAATGGCATGGCGGCAGCGCCATCTGGTCGACCTCAGCCGGATTCCAGGCCGAGACGATGTGCCGGCGTGAATTCGGGTTGTTGACGATGCCTTTGACGAGGTTGGCGATCTGGTCGATATGGCCGCCGTCGGCTGCCGGCCAGGAGCGCCACTGAGCGCCGTATACAGGTCCGAGATCGCCATTCTCGTCAGCCCACTCATCCCAGATCGAGACGCCGTTCTCCTTGAGATAACGGATATTCGTTTCGCCTTTCAGGAACCATAAAAGCTCGTGGATGATCGAGCGCAGATGCAACTTCTTCGTCGTCAGGACGGGAAAGCCTTCCTCGAGATCGAAGCGCATCTGGTAGCCGAAGACCGAGCGCGTACCTGTGCCGGTGCGGTCGCCCCTGTCGGAGCCCTTTTCCATCACATGGGCGAGGAGATCGAGATATTGCTGCATGTTGCGCTGATTCCGTTTTCTCCAATTTAAGCCTTTGCCTTGAGGAAACCAATCGCCGACGGGTATTTTCCCGTTTTTTTCTGCGGGCTGACATAAAGCTTTTATGACGTTTGCCCTTCCCTTGGACGAAGGAAATCACTATATCAGCCCTGCCGGCTCTCAGGCCGGCTATGGCAATAAATGAGCGGTGTAATAAACCTATTGGACCCGGGGGCGGTACCCGGCGCCTCCACCAAAAACCGGCGGCATTGAAGGCCGGCTTTTGATGGGGGCGAAATAGGATCGACAAGGGTGTAAAGATCGACTTTTTGCTCGGCATTGTACCGCCGTTATCGGGCTAAAATTGTAGTTGCAAACGACAACTATGCGGAAGCTCGTCTCGCTGCTTAATCGCGGTGTGACACTTCAATCAAAGTCCTAGTGGTTCGCACCTCTAGGCGGGGTCCGAAGGCACCTGGCAACAGAAGCCTTCACCTTCTCCCTCCTGACGAAATCATGTATGCTGCTCTTTAGCGTTGACTCGGCTCCGGACTTTCCCAAGGCGCCTGAACGTGCCATATACCTTGTGAAAAGACTTCAGAACCGACGAAAGACAGGAAAAGCATGGGGCAGGATCATATCCGCTACGACATTCTGGCACAGGATGCACTTCGCGGCGTCATCCGCAAGGTTTTGGCGGAGGTAGCAACGACGGGCCGTTTGCCCGGCGACCACCACTTCTTCATCACCTTCCTCACCGGTGCGGCCGGCGTGCGCATCTCCCAGCACCTGAAGTCCAAATATCCCGAACAGATGACCATCGTCATCCAGCATCAGTTCTGGGACCTCAAGATTACCGAGACGCATTTCGAAATCGGCCTTTCCTTCTCCGACGTTCCGGAAAAGCTGGTCATTCCGTTCAATGCGATCCGCGGTTTCTACGACCCCTCCGTGAATTTCGAACTCGAATTCGACGTGCCGCTTGCCGATGGCGAGGAGTTGCCGTCCGGCGAGATCACCGCTTATCCGGTCGAGGCGGCAGGAAAGCCTGATGAAGCCGCCGGCACAAAACCGGCCGACGGCGAAGAGAAGAAACCGGGCTCCGTCGTCTCGCTCGACTCCTTCCGCAAGAAGCAGTGATTTCAAAGGGAGGCCCAGCCTCCCTTTTTCATAAGGATTGAAGGCATCTGTATGAGCGCCGAAATCATCAACCTGCGTCAGTTCCGCAAAAAGCAGGCCCGCTCCGAAAAGGAGAAGCAGGCGGAGCAGAACCGCATTTCCTTCGGCCGCACCAAAGCCGAAAAACAGCTCACCCGGAGCATGAACGAGAAGGCCGACAAGGCTCATCGCGACGGCCGGATCGGGACGGATGACGACGGCGCATGAGGCTTCACGCAAAGCTTGAAGAACCGGAAACGAATCTGCGATCAGTCACTTGCGCGGTTTCCTTGAATGGATCCTCCAAGCCGATTACGATCCGAACCGGCTTATGATCCGCAAGCACTCGGCGACACTGCATGGCCATCGCACCAGCTTTTCGCTGGAAGATGAATTCTGGGCCGAGCTGAAGACGATTGCGGCAAGCCGTTCGATGTCGCTTGCCGCCCTGATTTCCGAGATCGACGACCACCGCCCGCCGGACAGCAACCTGTCCTCGGCGCTGCGGCTTCATGTGCTTTCGTGGGCGAAGGCCGGCTGTGGCCGACAGCCATGACTCCGGGAATACAATTCAAAGTCCAACGCCGGTTTTGGGAAGCCGGCCTTCGACAGAACAAGCACCTGAAACGTCTCTGACGCAAACCCCATGGGTCTTCATTGCGCCTGGACGCCCGGCAACTGGTCAAAATTGAGCTGACCGGGCTGCACCTGCCCGGCGCGCCGGGCCGCTTCCGCCTCGGCGGCCGCCCTCGCCTGCGCATCGGCCCGTGCTTTGGCCTCCGCTTCGGCAGCGGCCTTCTCCGCGGCTGCCTCCTGCGCCAGTGCGCGCAGTCGCTCTTCCTCCGCCTGTCGTTGCCGCTCCATTTCGGCCGCTCTGACCCGCTCGGCGTCATTGAAACGATAGAGCGCCACCTCGCGACGCAGTCGCTGCTTTTCGAGTACGATCGCCTGCAATCGCTCGACGCGCCGCCGCTCGCGCTCAAAAGCACGCAGCGACAAATAGCTGGTGATATCGGTCACATCCATCGTCTTGCCGGGTGACGGCAGCATGCCGGAAAAATTCAGCCTCAGCGCCGGCTCGACACCGGGAAGCGCTTCGATGCCCGGGTTGAGGCCGATGCCGACTGTCGCGCTGATCCGCTCCTCCGGCAAAGTGATCTGGGCGTCGGCGGTGACCCGGGCCAGATCGTTGGCGACGGTCACATTCTGCACCCTGAGCGTTCCATCGGTGATGTTGAAGGGAATTCCGAGCGGTGGCAGCTTAGCCTCGCCGTTGTTGAGCAGCGTCTCCACGATCGGATGCACCTTGCCCGCATTGATCTGTTCCTGCATCGTGTCGGTCGCCGCAAGCAGCGGCGGCAGAATGGCAAGGTTCAGTCCTCGTATGCTCGTATCGCCGAGTCTCAGTTCCCCCGAACCATTGAGGGAGCTGGCGATCTCGCCGATCGTCTTGCCCGAAGCCTCCATCGACAGCGACAATCCGAACTTGCCATTGGCGACCGGCGCGCCGTCACGCAGCCAGATGACGCCGGCCAGATCGGAATCGGCAAGGGCCAATTTCGTCTGCAGGAAACCGGTGCCTTCGGCATTGGTGAAGAGCAGATTGCCGGAGAGCCTGCCGCCATCCCAGTTGCCGGCCATGTTGTTGAGCTGCAGCTCGTCGCCTTTATAGGCGACGTTGCTGGTGAAATCGGAAACTGCCGTTTCCGGCAGCCCGGGCCAGAACTCTTTGGCCGACAGCTTCACCTGGATGTCGAGATCCTTGAAGATCGGCAAGCCCAGCGGCGCCTTCGACAGCGTGCCGGTGGCGGGATCCACGATCTGGCCGAACACCGCCTCGCCGAGCCAGCCGGCATCTGCCTTGGCGAGACTCAGCTCGCCGCTCGCTGTCGTCTTTGCAGCCTTGCGGTCGAAGGTCAGCGCACCGGAAAACTCATTGTCGGCCGCATGTCCCTTGAGATCGGACAAGACGATCTTGTCGCTATCGACAGCGGCATTGACCTGAACGCCGACCGGCAGCCCTGTTCCGGTCTGCGGCAAGGCTATGCCGTTCATGATAAGATAGGGGTCGATATCGGCGCTGTCGAGCGAGAGCGCGATCTGACCATTCATGAAGCTCTCCGGCCGCACGTCAACCTTGCCGTTCGCGGTAAACGAGGTCCGGTCGGTCGCAAAGGTCAGCGCTGCATCGGCGGGATCGTTGCCGGACGCCTTCACCTTAAGCGTCAGGCGGCCGTTCGCGCCGACATCGACCGGCAACGGGTCAAGCCCGGCCTGACCGAACAGGATTGACGGCATGGCGTTCTCGAGCGTCGCCTCCAGGCTCGTCGTGCCGTTTCCGGTCAGCGCCAGGAGATCGGACATGCGGTAATCGAGGTTGACCCGGCTGCCGTTCGAGACGCCGGCCAGCGTCACCGTGAGCGCATCGCCCTCGTCGCCACCTAGGGTCAGCGCGCCGCGAAGCGCTGTGTTGCCGTACCAGCCGGCATTGCGCACCAGGCGGTCGAGCACGGGATGGTGCGGAAGATGCTCGCGCAACATGGTGAAGAAGCCGCCGGGATCGGCCGATTTGAAAGTGATCTCGCCCGCACCCTTATAGTCGAGCAGCGAGCCTTCGGCCCGGCCGGTCGCCGTCAGCTCGGCGCCCGCGACGTTCTTGACGGAAAGCCGGTCGACCGCGAGCGCGCCGTCGGCGATTGTGAAGGTGGTCTCGACATTCTCGGCGTCAACCCCAAAGGCGGTGAACTTGTCGGCCTTGAGCTGTGCGGCGATCTTATGGTCGAGGACATTGTCGCCGCTCTCCTGCCCTGTCGCAAGCCCGGCCAGCGCCTGCAACGCGTCGAGATCGAGCGTGTCGCCATTCAGCGCCACCGACAGGGTCGGCGTCTGGCCGGAGATCGCCTGCCGCTCCAGCCGGCCCTTCAACGTCGCTGAACCCATGGCGATCTCGAGATTTTCGAAACGCTGCAATTCGTGAGTCAGGCTGACATTTGCGGAAAAACCCGCCTGCCGTAATTGCCGGATAGCCGGGTCGACCGAGCCCGCCAGCCAGGAGGCAAGCCCCGTTGGCTGGTTCGAGGCCAGCACTATCTGGCCGTTGAACGAAGGTTCGCCCTGAAGCAGGAGCTTGCCCTTGCCTTCCACCTGCGTACGTCCAGGCAGCGTGCCGATGGCGCTGTCGATCATCCAGCCGGTACCGGCCGGTTCCAGCTCGAGTTGCACATCGCGTAGGGTCGTGTCGCCGGCGACGATGGCCGGCAGCTTGACGCTTGCCTTGCCCGGTACCTGCGGGATCGGTACCTGCGCGACGATATCGATCAGCGAATTCAACCGCTGGCGCGCCGAAACCGCGGGATCACGGGTGGTCTTGCCGGCTGCGCCATGATTGCCGATGCGGTTCACGTCGATCTGCTGCCCGTCGGCGGTCAACAGGAATTCCGGCGCATTGCCGGTATCGAGCGTCGCCTCCCCAGTAATCACATAGGGATCGTCTGTTGGACCGATCTCCATCCGGTATTCGGGAATGCGGATACGTTCATTGGTGAGCTCGAAACGGCCCTTGACCCTTGGCGGCTGCTCGTTCTTGTTGGCCGACTTGGCACTGTTGCGGATTTCGATCGCCGCCGAAAGCTGGCCCTGATAGTTCGGCTTGCGGTCGACCAGCTTCAGTTCGCCGTCGAGATCGATACTCACCGGATGCTTGTCCGGCGAAAGCTTCGTGCGCATGCGCAGCACGCCTTTCTCGTCCGGCTGGCTGCTCGAAATCGAAAAATTGCCGTGTTCGCCGTCGAGCGCCGCATCGCCCTCGACGCGCCAGGGACCGGCGAGCGATTTGGCCGACATCTCCGCATTCAGGCCGGTGATGCGGCGCGCCCGGCCCGACTGGTCATCAAGGAAGTCGACTTCGCCGCCGCTGACATGCACATTTTCGAGAACGACTGTTTTTGCCGGTATTTCGGCGCGGCTGCCGCGCATCCAGTCGAGTGTGCCGTCTTTGAGCAATCTGAGGCGCACCTTCGGATTGACGACGCGCATGTCGAAGATCAGCGCCTCGCCCGACAGGAAAGGCGCAAGCTCGGCATCCATGGAAAACTGTTCGACCTGGACGATCGGAGTACCGTCAGCCTCCTGACCGACACGCAAGTCATGCAGCGTGACCGACGGAAACGGCAGCAGACGGGCATCCACTGTGCCGTGGACGGTGACTTTCTTGCCGATGATGCGGCTTGCCTGATCCTCGAAATTCTTGCGGAAATCCGTCCAGTCGATGAACAGTGGCGCAAGCAGCGCCACAAACAGCACTACGACGATCACTCCCCCCAGAAAGACGAGGAACCGGCCTACCAATGCAAGGATTCTCCATTCGGGGTTCTGTTGCCGACGCTGTTCAGGATTCTATTGTCGACACTAGCGCTATTCATGCCGGGGGCAAGGCCCAAGTTCATGAGAATATTCCGTTTTCAGCCCTGGTGGAAAATCTTGCCGGGATTGAATATCCCGTCCGGATCGAGCGCCTGCTTCACCTGTCGCATCAGATCCACCGACCCTCCGAGCTCCTGCTCCAGAAAGGCCATCTTGCCCTGCCCGATCCCGTGTTCGCCGGTGCATGTTCCATCCATATCGAGTGCCCGGCGGTTGAGCCGCTCGACGAAGCTCTCGGCCCTGGCTATGTCTTCGGCGCTTTTGTCATCGAACAGCAGCAGCACATGGAAATTCCCGTCGCCGGCATGACCGACAATCGGACCGAGCAGCCCGTGTTCCTCGATATCCGCCTGCGTTTCGGAAACGCAAGCGGCAAGCCTCGATATCGGAACACAAACATCGGTCGAAAGTGCGGCAAGTCCAGGCGCCAGCGCTCTCGAGGCCCAGTAGGCGTCGTGGCGCGCCTTCCAAAGCTTCGTCCGCTCCTCGGGATTGGCGGTCCACAGGAATTCGCCGCCGCCGCATTCGGCCGCGATCTCGGCAAAGGCGCCCGATTGCAGAGGCACGGTTTCGTCGGTGCCGTGGAACTCCAGGAAAAGCGTCGGGCTTTCGGCATAAGATAGCCCCGAATAGGCGTTGCACGCCCGCATCTGCACAGCATCCAACAGCTCGATGCGCGCCACCGGAATGCCCATCTGGATCGTCATGATGACAGCGTCGCAAGCCGCCTTGACGCTCGGAAAGGCGCAGACGCCGCCGGCAATCTTCTGCGGAATCGCCTGCAGGCGCAGCGTCACCGAGGTCAGAATTCCGAGCGTGCCCTCGGCGCCGACAAAGAGCCGCGTCAGGTCGTAGCCGGCCGAAGACTTGCGGGCGCGCCGCGCCGTGCGGATCTCCTCACCATTGGCGGTGACTGCCGTGACCGCAAGCACATTGTCCTTCATCGTGCCGTAGCGAACGGCATTAGTGCCGGAGGCCCGCGTCGACGCCATGCCGCCGATCGACGCATTGGCGCCGGGGTCGATCGGGAAGAACAGGCCGGTATCGCGCAGGTGGATGTTCAGGGCCTCGCGGGTGATACCAGGCTCGACCGTGCAGTCGAGATCCTCCGGATTGACCTCAAGCACCCGGTTCATACGGCTGAAATCGATCGAAATGCCGCCACTGACAGCATTGACCTGACCTTCCAGCGAGGAGCCGGTGCCGAAACCGATCACTGGCACCTTGTGCGCCGCACAGGCGCTGACCGCCATCTTCACATCTTCGGCGCTTTCGGCAAAGAGAACGCCGTCGGGCAGTTGTGGCGGGATATAGGTCGTCGTATGGGCATGCTGTTCTCGGAAGGACTGGCCGGTCTGGAAGCGCTCACCGAAGCTCTGTTTGAGAATGCCGAGCACAGCCGATATCCCCGCTTCGTTGCGTGTTCCGGCCTTTGCGTCCCTCAGCGCCATCCCTTTGATCTCCCTTCCAGTCCGCGTAGACGAGATCTTGTCTCGCAGATACAGCGCCGCGCATCTCGCCAGACGCGCAAAGGACGCTGTAGAACTTTAAAATTATTGCATAATTCCACCCTCGGATCGATTCCGATTTAAGGGGATATGCAGCAGGCTGGTATGGGGCAAGTCAAAGCGGCTGTCCAGTTAAGATTGGGAAAAGATATTAACTCTCCTTTTGTTGTTGACCCGGTGCCATAGAGAGGCCGGCGTCCCGGCCGCCTCAGATGATCGGTGGATTGAGCCGCGCAAAACCCTGCTGCCGTCGATAGGGGAAATAAGGATAAGGCGCTGTCACGGCGCTGACTGCGTCGAGCCTTTCGATCTGATCCTTCGACAGGCTCCAGCCGGTCGCGGCGAGGTTTTGCCTGAGCTGATCTTCGTTGCGGGCGCCAATGATGACGCTCGATACCGTCGGCCGGCCGAGCAGCCAGTTTATGGCAATCTGCGGGACCGTCTTGCCGGTCTCCGTTGCGATCAGATCCAGCACGTCGATGATGTCGAAAAGCCTCTCATCGTCGACAGGTGGACCGTACTGGGCCGTCTCGTGCAGGCGACTTGCGGCAGGCATCGGCTCACCGCGGCGGATCTTGCCGGTCAGCCGGCCCCAGGCGAGCGGGCTCCAGACGAGAGCGCCGACACCCTGGTCGGCGCCGAGTGGCATCAGCTCCCATTCATAGTCGCGCCCTGCCAGGGAATAATAAACCTGATGGGCGACATAACGTGGATAGCCCTGACGCTCGGCAGCGGCGAGCGATTTCATCAGTTCCCAGCCGGAAAAGTTTGAAACACCGACATAGCGGATCTTGCCTGCGGCTACGAGCCCGTCGAGCGTCGACAGCACCTCCTCGACCGGCGTCGAGGCATCAAAGGCATGGAGCTGAAGCAAGTCGATATAATCGGTCCCGAGCCGGCGCAGCGCATCCTCCGTCGCGCGGATCAGCCGCGCTCGTGAGGTCCCCCAGTCCTGCGGCCCTTCGCCCATCGGCAGCGCCATCTTCGTCGAGATCAGAACGGAGGCCCGCCGGCCTCGGATCGCCTGCCCGAGCACCTCTTCGGAAGCGCCGGCCGAATAGACGTCGGCTGTGTCGAAGAGATTGACGCCGGCGTCGAGGCAGATATCGACAAGCCGCCGCGCCTCTTCAGCACCGGTATTGCCCCAGGCGCCGAATAGCGGGCCGCTGCCACCGAACGTGCCAGCGCCGAAACTCAAGGCCGGCACTCTGAGGCCCGATGCGCCGAGATTTCTGTACTCCATCGATCTGTCTCCTTCATTTTCTCCTGAGATAGACCCGCCCGCTCGGTTGATATAGCATGCTTCAAAGCACATCATCTGTGATTTGAATTCATCATGAGCCGTCAGGACATCAACCGCTCCGGCGAAATGGAAGTCTTCGTCAGCGTCGTCGAGCGCGGCGGCTTTTCAGCAGCCGCCACGACTAGGCGCATGACGCCCTCGGCCGTAAGCAAGCTCGTCGCCAGACTGGAGGCGCGCCTTGGCGCCCGCCTCATCAACCGCTCGACCCGGAAACTGCAGCTGACACCGGAGGGCTGCGCCTTCTATGAGCGCAGCATCGCTATCCTTGCCGATATCGCCGAGGCTGAACGTCAGGCTTCATCAGGCGAACAGGCCTCAGGCCGCATCCGCATCAACACCAGCGGCTCCTTTGGCAATCATGTGCTCGCGCCTCTCGTGCCCGCCTTCATGGCGCTTCATCCCGCCGTGACGCTCGATATCACCCACACCGACAGGATTGTCGATTTGATGGAGGAGCGCGCCGACGTCGCGATTCGCACCGGCCCCTTGAAGAACTCCAGCCTGATCGCCCGCAAGCTCGGCGTCACCGGCAAGGTCATCGTCGCCTCGCCCGACTATCTCAAGCGTCACGGCGAACCGTGCAGAATCACTGATCTCCGTCGGCATTGCCGCATCGGCTTTTCCTACGCCCGCGCCGTTGAGGGCTGGCCGATCCGCGACAGCGGCGAAACGGTGATGGTCCCGATCACGCCGGGCGTGCAGGTTGCCGATGGCGAAGCGATGCGCCATCTTGCGCTCGCCGGCGCAGGCCTTGCGCGGCTAGCCGCCTTCACCGTGCGTTCCGACATTGAAGCAGGCCGGCTGGTGCCGGTGCTGCAGGCGGCCAATCCCGGCGACATCGAGGAATTCTACGCCCTCTATCTAGGCCAGGGCGGACCACTGCCGGCGCGGGTGCGCGCCTTGCTCGACTTTCTCGGCAGCCATGTACGTCTTTGATTGATAACAATGACTTGGGTCGACACGTTGAATCATATTCGCGTGGCAGCTTGCCAGAAAGTCAGATTTCGCAATTGACCGCGCTCGCGGCGCCCGCCTATACCGAGACCGCGCCGACCGGCCCTTGCAGCCGGACTCTCTTCGTCATGCCGGAGCTTCCTCCCATCTTCAGCCTCATGGCTTGGCACCGGTCGGGAAAGATACGGGGATTCATGTCACTCAGCCACGCACGCCGCCTGCTCCGGGATGCCGGCCTGCCGAAATGGGCGCTGCTGCTCGCGCTTTCCGCAGCCTTCACCGTCTTCCTCGAACTCTTCGCCCTGCCCGCTTCGCTGCTGATCGGACCGATGGTCGCCGCCATCGTGCTGGCGCTGACCGTCGGCAAGGGAAGGCTTCGCGTGCCGCTCTGGCCGCTGCAGCTCGGACAGGTTCTCGTCGGCCTGATGATGGCGCGCACCATCACCCCTGATATTCTCGGCACGATGGCGAAGGACGCGCCGATCTTCCTGCTGTTCATCTTTTCGGTCATCGCTATCGCTACAGGCCTAGGATGGCTCCTAACGCGATGGCAGGTTCTGCCGGGAACAACCGCAGTCTGGGGCTCCTCGCCGGGCGGTGCCTCCGCCATGGTCATCATGTCGGAAGCCTATGGCGCCGATGCCCGCCTCGTCGCCTTCATGCAATATCTGCGCGTCGTATTCGTCGCTGTCGGCGCTTCGGTGGTCTCGCGGCTGTGGGTGGCGGCCGATGGCGGCGAACCGCCGCCTCTCATCCTCTTTCCCCCGGTCAACTGGCCGGCCTTTGCCGCGACGATCGCCTTTGCCGCCTTTTGCGCCTATGGCGTACGCCGCCTGCGTATTCAGGGAGGCATGATCATCGTGCCGCTCTTTCTCGGAGCCTTTCTGCAGGGCGTCGGCCTCCTGAAGATCGAGCTGCCGATGTGGCTGCTCGCGATCGCCTATGCCCTCGTCGGCTGGAGCATCGGTCTGCGGTTCACCCGCTCGATCCTCGAGCATGTGGCGCGCGCCCTGCCGAGAGTGTCGGCCTGCATCGTGCTGTTGATGGCGCTCTGCGGCTGCATGGCCGCTGCCCTTCACATCTTCGCCGGCATCGATCCACTGACGGCGTATCTCGCCACCAGCCCCGGCGGCGCCGATTCCGTCGCCATCATTGCCGTTTCCAGCGATGTCGACGTGCCCTTCGTGATGGCGATGCAAACCGGCCGGTTCCTCGTCATTCTTCTGATCGGGCCGGCGCTTGCCCGCTTTATCGCGCGCCGTTCCGGCCTTGCGGAAAAACCCGCCTAAGGCTCGCCCATTGACCGGGGGTGATGCCGTAGGCCTTCTTGAAATGGCGATTGAAATGCGCCTGGTCGGCAAAGCCGGTCGCAGCCGCCACATCGGCAAAACCTTCGCCAGCATTCATCAGCGCTCGCGCCTGCTGCAGGCGACGCATCAGCATGTACCGGTGCGGGCTGGTGGCAAAGGCCGTGCGGAAATGCCGTGACAGCGTAAAGCGGTCGAGGCCGGTAATCATCTCCAGCTCGCCCGAGCGCACCGGCCGCAACGCATGCGCTTCGAGATAATCGCGCGCTGCCCGCACCTGCCGCCAGGCGACCGCACCCAAAGGCCGGCGGCGCACCTGTGAATGTCGCGACAGGCCGCCAGCGACACGGCTGACGAAATCGTCGACGAAAAGCTCGTCCAGCTCCCGATCGAGTTCGCCGAGCGCGCCCAGCAGCACCTTCGCCAAAGCCCCGTCGCCGATGACCGGCTGCTCGACGAAGGGAAGCCCGATCTTCTCCGAGGTCAGGCATTCCATCAGCAGCGCCGGCTCCAGGTAGAGCATGCGGTAATGCAGCCCGGCCTCGGTCGCCGCCCCGCCGTCATGCTCCTCGTCGGGATGCAATACGATCACCTGCCCAGGCAGGCTGAAGCGCCGCTCGCCGCGGTAGGTGAAGGTCTGCACGCCATGCAGCGTCACCCCGAGCGCATAGGTATCGTGCCGGTGCGGCTCGAAGACATTGCCGGAGAATTGCGCTTCGATGCGCTCGATGCCGGGAAAGGCGGGCGCAGTCAGAATACCGCTGCCGGCGGGTGCGGCCAGTATGCCGCTGCCCCCCTGCGGCTCGCACAAACGTTCAAGACCCTCGAAGACCTGCGGCGTTAGATCCTGGCTCAACGCGTTTCGATACCCTGATGAGAGAGACTGTAATGTTTGATACCAAAATTGCGATCGTCCTGCGAAACAATCTTGCTGGCTGGCAGAAGCTGAACGTCACAGCCTTCCTTTCGACAGGCATCGCCGGACAATATCCCGAAATCATTGGGGAGCCTTACAAGGATCGCGCCGGCAATCTTTACAACCCGCTTTCGATCCAGCCGATCATCGTCTTGTCGGCCGACGAAGCGACCATATCGATGATTCACCGTCGCGCGCTCGAGCGCGAGGTAACCCCCTCCATCTTCATCGAGGAAATGTTTGCCACCGGCCACGATGCCGCCAACCGCGCCGTCTTCGCCGAATATGCCCCCGACGACGCCAAGGTCGTCGGTATTGCCTTACGCGCCGACAAGAAGATCGTCGACAAGATCACCAAGGGTGCGACGATGCAGCATTGACGCATAGGCAGAAACGAAGGAGGCCGGGCGATGGCCCGGCCCTCTCATGTCTGAAAGAGCGCCGGCTCAACCTTGCGTGATCGGCGCGATCTGGATCTCGACGCGGCGGTTCTGCGCGCGGCCGGCCTCCGAAGCGTTGGAGGCGACGGGCTGGGACGGGCCGAAGCCGACGGCGGAGACGCGGCGCTGGTCGATGCCCTGACCACCGAGGTAATCGGCAACCGACAGCGCGCGGCGCTGCGACAGGTCCTGGTTATGCTGCAGGCTGCCGGTCGAATCCGTATGGCCGTTGACGTCGATCAGCGTGCGGTTGAATTTGCGCAGTACGATCGCCACCGAATTCAGCGTGGGATAGAAGCCCGGTTTCACCGCGTCCTGGTCGACGTCGAAGGTGATGTTCGAAGGCATGTTGAGGATGATGTTGTCGCCGTTTCGCGTTACCGAAATGCCGGTGCCTTCGAGCTGGGCGCGAAGCTCAGCTTCCTGCTGGTCCATGTAGTTGCCGATTGCGCCGCCGGCCAGCGCCCCGATACCGGCGCCGATCAGCGCCGCATTGCGCTTGCCGTGGCCGCCGCCGCCGACGGCAACGCCGACGAGAGCGCCGCCGAGCGCGCCGAGCGCCGCACCGCCCGCCGTATTGGAAACCTTCTGCTCACCAGTATAGGGATCGGTGGTCGTGCAGGCGCTGAGATAGCTTGCCGCGACAGCCAGAAGTACGAATTTCTTGATCATGGACAGGATGGTCTCCGTTCAAAACTGATGCGAGCAAATGGCAAGGATTACGGCAAGAAAATGAAGAGTTCTCTTGATAGGGGAATTTCAGGCGCCGAAACAGCAGCCATGTTGCAGCGATGCGCTGATATCACCAGATTTTAAGCGCATCGTGGGAGCTCCCGCTTCTCCCCCATTCCTGTGATCGTTCACAGGAATGAGGGGGAGTGGGTTGGCACGCCCTCAAGGTCGAGCGCTGGTATCCTGGTAGTCGATTAGACAGTGCAGCACCGCTCCAGCGTCCAATCACACCCTTAAAAATTTTGGAACAGCTGCCTGACGGTATCGTAGGTCGCGTTGGCGATATTCAGCGATTGCAGGCCGAGCTGTTGCTGCGTCTGCAGCGCCCTGAGCCTGCTCGACTCTTCCTCCATATCGGCGTCGACGAGCCTGCCGATGCCGGCGGTGATGTTGTCGTGCAGCTGGGTGGCGAAGTCGTTCTGCAGCTCGATGCGTTTTTCCAGCGCCCCGAAGGCCGATCCGACTGTCGTCAGCTGCGTCAGCGCGGCATCGACAACGCTGATCATCTGGCCGATCTGGCCTTGCGTCGTGGTTGCCGATAGCGAAATGACGACCTGCCCTGCTGTGCTGCCGTTTTTGCTGGTCATCAGCACGTAGTTCTGCGCGGCCCCGAGCTCCGTGGCGAAATAGGCCGAGGTCAGCACGCCGTATTCGCCCGAGCCGGTGGCGCGGTCGTCGATCAGGTAGCGCGCGTCCTTGGAAGTCGTCGCCCCCACAGGCGTGTTGTCGATGTGGTAGCTCAGCATGCCGATTGAAATCGTGCCGTCGGCATTGCGGATAAAGGACGCCGGGATCTGCCGCGGCTGCGTCGGCGTCGCATCATTGTTGAGGATCACCCAGTTGTCGCTGTTGAAGCTCGCCGATTCCGAAACGCTGCGCAGTTGCTCCTGCAACTGCTTGAGCTCTTCGTTGATCTTGTTCTTATCGACCCCTTCCTCGGTGGCGGCGACAAGCTTGGCCTTGATCTCGGAGACGACATCGATGACGTTCTGGACGCCGGTATAGGCCGTGCCCATCGTGGCAGCCGCCATGCCGAGCGCGTCCTGGATTGCTGAAACGGCCTTGTTGTCGGTGCGTGCGGTGGTAGCGATCGACCAGTAAACGGCGTTGTCGGCCGCTTTCGCGACACGCATACCTGTCGTTATGTGGTTCTGCGTCACGGTCATATTGCGATTGATATCACGCAGCACATAGAGCGCCGCATCAACGGAGACGCGCTGGTAGAGACTCACGGAACTAAACTCCAAAAACACAACAGAACGCAACAGAACAGGAATGAACCTTCCGCGCAGACACTCATGTCCGGGGTCGCTGGGCCTCCAGCGCATTGAGCCTTCAAAAACGAAGAAGACTAGTCGGTTCCTGGCCACGATCATTGCCGTTTATACTTAACAAACGGCTAATCTTCGGATGAAATTTATCTTATTTCGCAATGGTTCATACACCATAAAGAGGCAGCGCCGAACGAGGTCCGACGGGCGCGTACAACTCGAATGGAAAGCTTATTCGGCGGCCTGCAGCTGCTCCTCGTCCGGCGCCGGACGCGGCCTTGTCGCCACCGACATTTCCTCGTGCAGGCGCGCTTCCTCATGGGCGTGCGGCTTGGCGAAGCGCGCAACCAGGAGATAGGCGACCGGCGTGATGAACAGCGTCACCAGCGTGGCGAAGCCGAGGCCGCCGACGATCACCCACCCGAGCGCCACGCGCGCTTCCGCACCCGCGCCATGGGCAAAGACCAGGGGCACACCGCCGAGGATGGTGGCGATCATCGTCATCATCACAGGGCGAAGGCGCAAAGCGCAGGCCTTCTCGATCGAGGATCGCACGTCCTCGCCCTTGTCGCGCAGCTGATTGGCGAATTCGACGATCAGAATGCCGTTTTTCGCCATGACGCCGACGAGAAGCACGAGGCCAATCTGACTGTAAATGTTGAGGCTGGAACCGGTGATGATCAATGCGAAGACGGCGCAGGCAAGGCCGAGCGGCACGGTCGACATGATGATCAGCGAGGACAGCACGCTTTCGAACTGCGCCGCCAGCACCAGGAAGATGATCACGATGGCGAAGCCGAAGGTCAGAGCCATGCCGTTCGAATTCTCTTCCAGCGTTGCAGCTTCCGCAAGCGGCAGCAGACGAGCGCCTGGCGGCAGCAGCGGCTCGGCGAGCTCGGTCACCTGTCTGACGGCATCGCCGAGCGACATGCCGTTCTTGAGACCGGCGGTGATAGCGACGGAGGCGAGCTGCTGCTCTCGGTTCAGCTGAGGCGCGACCGAACCTTCCTTCATCGTGGCGATGACCGACATCGGCACGATCTTGCCGTCGCCGGTTTTCAGGAACACGTTTTCGAGATCAGTCGGATCGTCGATCGGCCGCGTCGTCGAGGTCAGCAGCACGGGATAGGATTCGCCATCGACGAAGACATCGACCACGGAGCGCCCTTCGAGCAGCGACTGGATCGCGGTCGAAAGCCCGGTGATGTCGATGCCAAGATCCGAGGCGCGCTCACGGTCAATCGCCACCGATACCTGCGCCTGGCTGGGCTCGTTGGTCAGGCGCGGCGTGTCATATTGGCCGGTGGCGTCGAGCGCCTGCACCAGCTTGGCGGCGGCCGCCGTCAACGCCTCGTGATCATTGCCGACCAGCGCCATCTGCACGCCGCTGCCGGCACCGCGGATGCGCAGGCTGTTGGAGGATATAGCGTTGCCGCGTAGCGCCGGCACCTTGGCGGCCGCCTGATTGATATCGCCGACAATCTCCGCCTGCGTCCGGTGGCGCTCTCCCCATGGCGCAAGTGTGAGCACCATGAAGCCGCTGTTCAGCGAACCGCCCTGGCCGGAGATCGAGAAGACGTTGCGAATATCGCCGCTGTCGACCAGCGGCTGCAGATATTCCTCGACGAGCTGCATCTTGTCGCGGGTATATTCGAGGCTCGATCCCTGCGGCGTCGTTAGCCGCATCATCACCAGCGACCGGTCCTCTTCCGGCGTCAGTTCACTCTTGACGGTGGAGAAAGCGATGAGCGCCGCACCGGCGAAGATGACCGAGAACAGGATCACGACGAAGGGAGCGTTGAGGCAGCCTTGCAGCGCCCATTTGTAGAGACGGGCGAGCACGCCGCCGAAGCGGCCGAGCGCCCCGTGATCCTCTATCATCGGCTTCGTCAGCATGCGCGAGGCGAGCATCGGGCACAATGTCAGCGCCACGATCGACGATAGCCCGACCGAGAAGGCGAGCACAAAACCGAATTCGCGGAACAGGCCGCCGACCTGTCCCGGCAGGAAAGAAAGCGGAATGAAGACCGCAGCGAGCGTCGCCGTCGTCGCAATGACGGCGAAGAACACCTCGCGCGTGCCGAGCACGGCGGCCGCGCGCGGCCCCATGCCCTCGGCGCGCCGCCGCACGATGTTTTCGAGCACCACGATCGCATCGTCGACGACGAGGCCGGTCGCCAGCACGATGGCGAGCAGCGTCAGGATATTGATCGAGAAGCCGACCATGTAGATCGCGGCCAAGGTCCCGATCAGCGCCACAGGCATGCTGACGGCAGGGATCAGCGTCGCCCGCCAGTCGCGCAGGAAGAGATAGATGACGGCAGTGACGATGACGGCGGCGAGCACCAGCGCCAGCACCACCTCATGGATCGCGCCCTGGATGAAGACGGCGTCGTCGCTGGTGATGGCGATCGTCGTTCCCTCGGGCAGCGTCTTCGACAACTGCTCGACGGCAGCCTTGATGCCGGTCGAGATATTGAGCGTATTCGACTGCGCCTGGCGGATAATCCCGAGGCCGATGCCGGGCTTGCCGTTGGAGCGCAATGCGGTATCGCCGTCACGAGGCCCGAGCGTCACCGTCGCGACATCGCCGAGCCGGACGCGGTCCTGCAGCATCACATTCGAGAAATCCGCCGGCGTCTGCAGGTTGGCGGTGGCGCGCACGACGATGTCCTGCGTCGTGCTCTTCAGCGAACCAGCCGGCACGTCGAGTGCGGCATTGTCAAGCGCCTTCGTCAGGTCGCCGATCGTCAGCCCGCGGCTCGCAAGCGCGCCCTGGTCGACATCGACGCGGAAGACCTTCTCCTGGTCGCCATATTCCTCGACGTCGGCCACGCCATCGACAGAAGCCAGCCGATCGATCACCTCATTCTCGACGAGCTGCGTCAGATCGTCCATGTTGAGCTTGGTGGAGGTGACGGCAAGGCGCATGATCGCAGAGGAATCCGAATCCGCCTTGACGATCTGCGGCGCATCCGCCTCCTCGGGCAGGTTCTGGGTGATGCGGCCGATCGCGTCTCGCACGTCGTTGGCGGCGACCGCGAGGTCGATCTTATCGGAGAATTCCAGCGTCACTCTGCTCTGGCCGAAGGAAGAAGTGGACGAGATTGATTTCAGGCCACTGACGCGGGCGACCGCGCCTTCGATGGCCTTTGTCAGTTCCTGGTCGATCGTCTGCGGCGATGCGCCGTCGAAGGTGGTGCGCACGGTGACGACGGGGCGGTCGACATCGGGCAGTTCGCGCACTTCGACGCCGACATAAGCCGCAAGGCCGGCGACGACCATCAGCGTGTTGAACACCAGCGCCAGGATCGGCCGACGAACGAAAAGCGCGGTGAAGCTCTGCTTGCCCGACGCTCGGTCCTGAGGCAGTTCGGTCACACTCATTGGGTCGCGACCTCCCCGCTCGAGGCGACATCTCCAGTGACGCGCACTGCCCCGCCCTCGCGCACGCGCTGCAGGCCCTGAGTCACGATCTTGTCGCCGTCCTTAAGGTCGGCCTTGACGAGAATGAAATCAGGATTGCGTTGCACGATGCTCACGCGAACCTTGTGCGACTTGTCGTCGGTGACCCTCCAGACGAAGGACCCTTGCGAATCCCACTGCACAGACTGCGGATCGACCGCCGGGTATTTATCGCCGGGAAATTTCATGCTGACGCTGAAGGACATGCCCGCGCGCAGCTCGTCCGAGGAATTATCGATCCTGGCGCGCAGGCGCAGCGTCCGGCTGGCCGCATCGATGCGGTTGTCCACCGCCTCGACCACTCCGAAAAACACCTGCCCCGGCTTGGCCACCGACATCGCCTCGACCGGCTGGCCCACCTCGACTGTGTTGGCGAAGCGCTCCGGCACCCAGAAATCGACGAGGATTTCCGATCGGTCGTCAAGCGTCACGATCGGCGTGGTCGTCGTGACGTTGTCGCCGATATTGACCGGCACGATGCCGACGATGCCGTCGATCGGAGCCGTGATATTGCGCCGTGCGAGATTGAGCTCTGCGGCCTGCAGCTGCAGCCGCGCGCCCTGCTCGGCGATCTCGGAATCGAACACGTCCATGCGCGATACGCTGGACTTGATGTTGTGATAGAGATTAGACTTCTCGACTGCGGCTTTCACCGCCACATCCGCCTGGCCCCGGGCAATCACCTGCTCCTCGCTGTCGAGCTTGGCGATCACCTGGTCCGCCTTCACCTTGTCGCCCGATTTGATGAGGATTTCGCGAATCGTCCCCGACGCCTGCGGCGTCACCGCGACGGAACGGATCGCATCGCCCGTACCGATGGCGTTCAGCCGGTCGTTGACGACGCCTTGAACGACCGCCTGGGTCACGACGAGAATGGCGCTGTTGCGCCCGCCGCCGCTGCGGCGGTTCTGTCCTTGATCCTCAGCCCCATCGGGCCGCTGGCCTCGCGCCCCGGCCCGAGCACCGGCATCGGCCGTCTCGTCGGCCTTCGGCGCGATCATGGAAACGAGGCTCTCCGGAATGCCTGCATCGCGCATCGTATCGCCGGCGCCGGGCGCGAAGGAAACCCACGCGGAAAAGCCGGCAATGATGACGATAAGAGAAAGTACAAACTGCTTCCAAAAGGCCATTCACGTCTCCGGAGGGACTCGAGGTTGGACAAGGGTCGGTCGAAAGAGGCGCTGCGGGACCAAAATCCGAGATATGCATACAAGGATCTTGATGCCGTCTGATGCGACAATATCGCGCGTTTGCAGCTTAACAGCAAGCATAAGCACCCGGGATTACCGATTTGTAATACCAGCAAAGAATGGAAATAACCCAGCCGCTCACTTTTGCTTGAACGAAGCTTGAAAATTGCTTGACGTCACTGATTGCGAGGCAGATTACGCGGTAAAACCAGTGACAGGTCTAGCGACGCAATGACCATCGCAGGCCAGCCGCCGCCGCCAGCCCGAGCGTCGGCCAGACCGCCCAAAAGCGGCCTTCCCAGGTGAGCATATTAATGCCGATAATACCGAGCGCCACGATCGCGAAGGCGGCTGTCTTGCGGTCGAACCAGGTCTGGTCGCGATTCCAGGCGAGCGCCGCAACGACGGCGAGCACAAGTAGGGGAAAGCGCGCCCAGAAAACGCCCTGCCACGACAGGAGATTGATGCCAATCAGCACCGCGGCGATGACGCCGAACACGGCAAACAGCCTTCGTCCGCCGGAAACGGGCCTTGCCGCGTCCATGCTGGCGGAGGCCGGCTGCGGTCGGGCAGCGGCTCTCTCGGCAGGCGCCGCCTCCTCGCCTCCGCCGCCGATTCTGACCGCATAGCTCGGCACGCCCTGGTCGACGTTCTTTACCATCAGCGGCCCGAGAAACTCGAAACCAACCGCCACTTTGTTGCGCACCTGATCATATACGGTGCTCGATATGACGATGCCGCCCGGCGCCGCCGACGTCTGCAGCCGCGCTGCGATATTGACGCCATCGCCATAGATGTCGTCGCCTTCGACGATCACGTCGCCGAGATTGATGCCGATGCGGAAGAGCATGCGCCCGTCGCTCGGGCGGCCGGCATTGAAGCCGGCAGGTTCGTTCTGGGTATCGACGGCCGCGCGCACCGCTTCGACGACGCTCGGAAAATCTGCGATCAGCCCGTCGCCCCAGGTGTTGACGACACGACCGCCATGGCTTTCGATCAAATGCCCCATCGCGTCGCGGCAGCGCTTCAGGGTCGCCAGCGTCCCCTCCTCGTCGGCCCCCATCAGCCGCGTATAGTCCTGCACGTCAGCACAGAAGATAGTCGTCAGCTTCCGCCGCGTTTCACCCATGGTCACTCTTCCCGCGCTCTCCGACCCGGAAGATGCTGCAAAGGCTGAATCCGGTTAAGGAGATCGATGGAGCGATCGCAGCAGCGGCAGATTACGAAGGCTTTGCCATTGTTGCCACCGATAATTGCCAATCAGACCCATTATGTCCGAACGTTACCGGTTCAGCTTCTTTAGCTCGCCCAGTCATCGACCTTTGAAGACTCTGAAATGCGGGCAAAACCCAACCCAACACAGGCCGCCAGGCGTTTCCAATCCGGCGCCTCAGGGAAAACGCTATGACTGAACAATCTTGCGCGGGGTCGCCGCGTGCTCCCTCGCCACGGTGTTCGAACCGTCGATTTCCTGAAGCAAGACGTCGTAGCCCCAGAGATCGGCGAGATGCTGCAGCACGAGCTTTGTGTCGCTTTCCTGCAGATAGCAGCCGTTCATGACGATGTGCTGCAGCAACAGCCGACGGTCGCCGGCGAGATCGACATCGACGATATCGATTGCCGGATCGGTCCAGCCGATGTCGTATTCACGGGAGAGCTGGCGGCGAATGCGCAGATAGCCGCGCTCATTGTGAATTGCCGAAACCAGCACGCCTTCGGTCTGTTCCGGGTCGTCGTAGAGATGAAACAGCCGCAACCGGCGGATCAGGTTCGGGCTCAGGAACTGGCTGATGAAACTTTCGTCCCGATAATTCGCCCAGACGTCGCGCAGGACCCCCATCGCATCGCCTCGCCCCGCGATATCGGGAAACCATGCCCGGTCCTCTTCCGTCGGCTTCGTGACGATCCTCTCGATGTCCTGCATCATCGCAAAACCAAGCGCATAGGGATTGAAGCCCGAGAAACGACGGTCGTCGTAATTTGGCTGGAAGACAACATTGGCGTGCGACTTGAGGAATTCGAGGAAGCTCCCGTCGCTGATCTGCCCGCGTTCGTGAAGCCGGTTCATGATCTGGTAATGCACGAAGGTGGCGGTTCCCTCATTCATCACCTTGGTCTGCCGCTGGGGATGAAAATATTGCGCGACATGGCGGACGATGCGAAGGATCTCGCGCTGCCACGGCTGCAGCCTGGGCGCGGACTTCTCGAGAAAATAGAGGATGTTATCCTGCGGAAGACCGAGCGCCGCACGCCGCTTTTCCAAGCCGATGTCACCCGCCTTCTTCGCCTTGCCGACGGGAACCGTGCGCCACAGGTCGTTGAACATCTGCTCCTCGTGGGCACGACGCTCCTGCTCCCGCTTCTCTTCCTGGCGAAGGTCAATGGTGGTCTTGCCGGCATAACGATGCACCCCATGCGACATCAGCGCATGCGCCGCATCGAGCGTCCTTTCGACGGCCGTCTCGCCATAACGCTCTTCGCAGCGGGTGATATAACCTTTGGCGAAATCCAGATAATCGAGAATTCCTTCCGCATCGGTCCAGAGCTTGAAGAGATAGTTGTTCTTGAAGAAGTGGTTGTGGCCGAAGGCCGCATGGGCGGTGACGAGCGTCTGCATCGTCGCCGTGTTCTCCTCCATCAGATAGGAGATGCAGGGAGAGCTGTTGATAACGATTTCGTAGGCAAGGTCGCGCATCCCGCGGCGGTAGAAGGTTTCATGATGCGCAAAATGTTTTCCGAAGGACCAGTGCCGGTAAAAGAGCGGCATGCCGGTTGAGGAATAGGCATCCAGCATCTGCTCCGAGGTGATGACCTCGATCTGGTTCGGATAGACATCGAGGCCGAGCTCACCGAGCGCGATCTCCTCGCACGCATCGTGGATGCGCTGGAGCGTAGCAAAGTCCCAGTCGGCCCCCTCGAACAAGAGCCGCTCTCTCGGCCTCACTGTCATGGTCATGGCGTCACCCTCGACTGTGCGTCACGTTTCTGGAAGAGATCGTGGAAAACTGGGAATATCTCGCTGCGCCGGCAGACCTTGCGCATCGAAAGCGGCAGCGGTTCGGAACGGATCCCGTCATAGAGCATCCAGAGGGGCGACCGCGACACTGAAGAATCGCCGCCTTCCTCACCGACCTCGATATAGGCGAAATACTGGCACAATGGCAAAATCTCGCGCAGCAACTGTCCGGTCAGGTTTCCGTCCGAATGGGCGTTGTCGCCGTCCGAGGCCTGGGCGCCATAGATGTTCCATTCAGCCGGGTCGAAACGCGCCGCGATGATCGCCCGCATTGCCGCCAGCGCACTGGATACCAAGGTGCCGCCGGTCGCCGGACCGTAGAAGAAGGTTTCCTCATCGACCTCCTCAGCCCTGTCGGTATGGCGGATGAAGACGATTTCCACTTTCTTGTAGCGCTTCGAGAGGAAAAGATAGAGCAGCAGATAGAACCGCTTCGCAAGATCCTTCATGTGCTCGGACATGGAGCCCGAAACGTCCATCAGGCAGAACATCACCGCTTTGGCGACGGGCTTCGGCTCGTTTTCGAAGCGGCGATATCGAACGTCGAGCGGATCGATATAGGGAATGCGTCGGCTTTTTTCCGTTAGGGATTTCAGTTTTGCCTCAAGCGCCAGACGGTTCTCGTCGTCCTCGCATTCCTCGATCTGCCGCTGCAGGGCTTCGATCTCTTCGCGGCGTGGGCGGCCAAGGGCAACGCGGCGCATCATCGCAAGCTTCGTGGTGCGACCGACCGCAATGTTGGAGGGCGATCCAGAGACGGAATAGCCGGCGCGGAACGGCGTTTCCTCCTCGGTTTCGGCTAGACGCCGCTTGGCAAGGTCTGGCAATTCGAGGTCGTCAAGGAACACATCGAGGAATTCCTCCCGCGTCAGGACGAAACGGAAGCCATCCTCACCGTCGCCTTCGCCTGCATCTTTTGGTTTCCCCCCCTTCCCGCCCGGCGGCCGCGGAATGATGTCCCCTTCGACGAAAGCCCGGTTTCCTGGCAGGATGTGGTCGGCGATGCCGCCTTCGCCCCGTCGAAAGCTTGGTTCGGCCATCCCATCGATCGGCAGGCTGATCTCCCCACCGTCGAGCACGTCTCGAATGTTTCGATTTTGCAGCGAACGTTTCACCGCCTGCTGCACGGCTCCCTTCATGCGTCGAAGGAACCGCTGACGATTTTCCAGACTTTTACCGCGCGGATTTAGCCGCCGGTCGACAATGTGCATAATGGCTCCGCATTAACTTGCCTGTTTGACGCGCATGTACCATTCGACAAGGCGCCGAACCTGCCGTTCCGTGTAACCTCGCGCGGCCATGCGCGAGACGAATTCGCTATGCTTCTTTTCTGTTTCCGAATCCTTCTTCGACCCGAAGGAAATGACCGGCAAGAGATCTTCGACCTGCGAGAACATACGTTTCTCGATGACTTCCCGGATTTTCTCGTAGCTCGTCCATGACGGATTTTTTCCGCCGTTGGCTGCCCGCGATCTCAGCGAGAACTTGACGATTTCGTTTCGGAAATCCTTCGGATTGGCGATTCCCGCCGGCTTTTCGATCTTCGTCAGCTCCTGGTTGAGGAGCTCGCGGTCGAGAAGCTGGCCAGTATCGGGATCCTTGAAGTCCACATCTTCGATCCAGGCATCGGCATAATCAACATAGCGGTCGAACAAATTCTGTCCGTAGTCCGCATAGGATTCAAGATAGGCCTTCTGAATCTCGTTGCCAATGAACTCTGCGTAGCGTGGCGCCAGATCGGCCTTGATGAATTCCAGATACCGCTTCTCGACATCATCGGGAAACTGCTCGCGACGGATCGCCTGTTCCAGCACATACATCAGATGGACAGGATCGGCACCGATATCCGTTGTATCGTGATTGAAGGTGGACGCGAGGACCTTGAAGGCGAAGCGGGTCGATATTCCGTCCATGCCTTCGTCGATGCCGGCAGCATCCCGGTATTCCTGGACGCTGCGGGCGCGCGGATCGCTTTCCTTCAGGCTCTCACCATCATAGGTGCGCATCTTCGAGAAGAACGTCGAGTTCTCGTGTTTGCGAAGCCGCGAAAGGACGGAGAAACGCGCCAGCATTTCGAGCGTTGCCGGAGCGCAGGGTGCGTCCGCCAGCTCCGATCCCTCAATCAGCTTTTCGTAGATCTTCTGTTCCTCCGTCACCCTCAGGCAATAGGGCACTTTGATTACGCAGATACGGTCGATGAACGCCTCATTGTTCTTGTTGGCCTTGAAGGTCTGCCACTCCGCCTCATTCGAATGAGCAAGGACGATACCGGAGAAAGGTATGGCGCCGATATTCTCGGAGCCGATATAATTGCCCTCCTGCGTTGCCGTCAGCAGCGGATGCAGCATCTTGATCGGGGCCTTGAACATTTCGACGAATTCGAGGATGCCCTGATTAGCGCGGTTCAGCCCACCCGAATAGCTGTAGGCGTCGGGATCGTTCTGGGAGTAGGTTTCCAGCTTGCGGATATCGACCTTGCCGACCAGCGAGGAGATGTCCTGATTGTTCTCATCTCCAGGCTCGGTCTTTGCAATTGCGATCTGGCGCAATCGCGAAGGTTGTATCCTGACGACGCGGAATCGCGAGATATCGCCTCCAAAATCATCGAGCCGCTTTAGGCACCACGGGCTCATCAATCCGTGCAGACGCCGCAGCGGGATGCCGTACTGCTCCTGCAGGAGCGAGCCCATCGTCTCCGGGTCGAAGAGGTTGAGCGGGCTTTCGAATACGGGACTGATTTCTTCACCCGCCTTCAGCACGTAGATCGGATGAACCTCCATCAACTGCTTCAGCCGCTCCGCGAGCGAGGACTTGCCGCCGCCGACCGGACCGAGCAGATAAAGAATCTGCTTGCGCTCCTCGAGCCCCTGTGCCGCATGCCGAAAGAAGGAAACGATGCGTTCGATTGTCTCTTCCATGCCGTGAAAGCCGGCAAAGGCGGGATAAACCCGGATGGTCCTGTTCATGAAGATCCTGCCGAGGCGCGCGTCCCTGGCGGTATCCACCATCTGCGGTTCGCCTATTGCAGCGAGCAAACGCTCGGTCGCGTTGGCATAGGCGATCGGCTCGGTTTTGCAGAGATCGAGATATTCCGAAACCGACATGTCGCTTTCGCGGCGTGCTTCATAACTGCGGGTAAACGCATCGAATACGGATTCACTCAGCATGGGACCTCCATTAAGGTTATGCCGCAGGCTCTAAGCCGTATAACCATCGAGATGGCCACGGCGTTCCTAAGAATCAATAGTTTCGTAGGTATATTCGACGCCGACCGGCGGTTTGTAGCAATGCACAAAATTGTGCATGCACCGGTAATTTTTTTACTCCACGAAACTGTTTCTCATTGTAGTTGAGAAAAGGGTCATTGCGATATCAGCACATTTAGCGACGTGACATGAATGTCAAAAAGGTGTGCAATGGCGCCCGTGATTCGAGCTGTGGAAAATCGGCCTTGGCCGCCAGTGAGAGCAAGCCGGCTCTCAGAGCGGAGCAGCCAGCGCGCTCCCACAGGATGGAACGGGGCGAACGTCACCATCCGCCCGGTATAATTCGTTCATGCGCTTCTCGGGCTTTTAGCCATTGAACGCCTTCTCCAGCTCAGCCACATCAATCTTGACCATGCCGAGCATGACTTCGGTGACGCGCCTTGCCCGCTCGCGATCTTCATCGGCGATCATCTCGGAGAGAGCGCGTGGCACGATCTGCCAGGAAAGACCCCAGCGGTCCTTCAGCCAGCCGCAGGCCTCCGGCGTGCCACCATTGGTGAGGAAGGCATCCCATATCCGGTCGATCTCCGCCTGGCTTTCCAGAAGGATGGCGATCGAAAAGGAATGGTTGAAGCTGTCGAGCGGACCGGCCTTCATCGCCAGAAACGCCTGGCCGCCAAGCGTGAACTCGATCAGCTCGACGCTGCCGGGAGGACCGCTGGGCGTTTCCGCCGGAAGTATGGTGGTGCGGCCAATGCTGGAATCCGGAATGATCGACACGTAGAATTCGACGGCTTCGCGCGCCTGCTCCGCGAACCAGAGATTTGAAATGACCTTCGGCATAGACAGCCTCCTTGTTGGCTAGGATCCCGGACTCCCGTCCGATGCTTCAAGGACGTCTGGTCGGCGCCGGTTCCGACAGGCTGGAATCGGATTTTTTGCCGCTCACCCGCACAAGACAGCAGCCGCACCCACGGCGGCCTGCCGCCCGCATCCGTCTGCAATAGCGGTGATTCCAGAATGAAAGCAGAACATCTTTTCTGGTCTTTCCTTCCCGAATCACTACATTACGCGCCATGAGCAATAGTTTCGACGATATTCCCTTCTTCGACGAAGAACCGGGCGACGTGGCGCGCAAGCCGCAGCCGTTTGTCGCGGCTGCCGGAAGACCCGCCGCCGGCGGCGGTATTGCCGCCCGCGCCATGGCGGCACGCGACGGCGGTAAGCGGCCGGATTATCTCGCGGGCCTCAATCCCGAGCAGACGGAAGCAGTCGAAACACTTGAAGGCCCGGTCCTCGTGCTCGCCGGCGCCGGCACCGGTAAGACGCGCGTGCTGACGACACGGATCGCCCATATTCTCAATACCGGCCGCGCCTTCCCTTCACAGATCCTCGCCGTCACCTTTACCAACAAGGCCGCGCGCGAGATGAAGGAGCGCATCGCCCTGCTCGTCGGCGGCGCCGTCGAAGGCATGCCATGGCTCGGCACCTTCCATTCGATCGGCGTCAAACTGCTGCGCCGCCATGCCGAGCTGGTCGGCCTCAGCTCCGATTTCACCATCCTCGACACCGATGACGTCGTCCGTCTGATCAAGCAGCTGATCCAGGCCGAGGGCCTCGACGACAAGCGCTGGCCGGCGAAGCAGTTCGCCGGCATGATCGACACTTGGAAGAACAAGGGCCTCGGCCCCGCCGATATTCCCGAAGGCGACGCCCGCGCCTTCGCCAATGGCCGCGGCCGCGATCTCTATTTCGCCTATCAGGCGCGCTTGTCGACGCTCAACGCTTGCGATTTCGGCGACCTGCTGATGCATCCGATCGCGATCTTTCGCAAGAATCCGGACCTCCTGAGGGAATATCACGGCCGCTTCCGTTATATCCTTGTCGACGAATATCAGGATACAAACACCGCCCAATATATGTGGCTGAGGTTGCTGGCCCAGCGCAATAAGGGCGAGCCGCAGAATGTCTGCTGCGTGGGCGACGACGACCAGTCGATCTATGGTTGGCGCGGCGCTGAGGTCGACAATATTCTTCGCTTCGAGAAGGATTTTCCCGGCGCTAAGGTGATCAAGCTCGAGCGCAACTACCGCTCGACCGAACATATCCTGGGTGCCGCCGCCCACCTGATCGCCCATAATGAAGGTCGTTTGGGCAAGACATTGTTCACCGATCGCGCCGACCCGGACGACGTCAAGGTGCAGGTCCACGCCTCCTGGGACTCCGAGGAGGAAGCCCGCGCCATCGGCGAGGAGATCGAGCAGCTCCAGCGCAGCAAGCACCTGCTGAACGACATGGCGATCCTCGTGCGCGCCTCCTTCCAGATGCGCGAATTCGAAGATCGCTTCGTCACCCTTGGCCTCAACTATCGCGTCATCGGCGGCCCGCGCTTCTATGAACGCCTCGAGATCCGCGATGCCATGGCCTATTTCCGGCTCGTCGCACAGCCGGCCGACGACCTCGCCTTTGAACGCATCATCAACACGCCGAAGCGCGGCCTCGGCGACACGACGGTGCGTGCGCTGCATGACTATGCTCGCGCTCGCGACATTCCGATGCTTGCGGCAGCGGCCGACATCATCGAGACGGACGAGCTGAAGCCGAAGGCGCGAAAGGCCCTCTTCGACGTGATTCAATCTTTCCGCCGATGGCAGGAACTGCTTGAAAACACTCCGCATACCGAACTTGCCGAGCAGATCCTCGAAGAGTCCGGCTATACCGACATGTGGAAGAACGATAAGAGCGCGGAAGCGCCCGGCCGCCTCGAAAACTTAAAGGAACTCATCCGCTCGATGGAGAGCTTCGAGTCGATGCGCGGCTTTCTCGAGCACGTCTCCCTTGTCATGGACGCCGAGACCAACGAGAACCTCGACGCTGTCTCGATCATGACGCTGCATTCTGCCAAAGGCCTGGAATTCGACACCGTCTTCCTGCCCGGCTGGGAAGAAGGCCTCTTTCCGCACCAGCGCTCGCTGGATGAGAGCGGCCGCGCCGGCCTGGAGGAGGAGCGCCGCCTCGCCTATGTCGGCATCACCCGCGCCAAACGCCGCTGCCACATCTGGTTCGTCTCCAACCGCCGCATCCACGGCCTCTGGCAATCGACCTTGCCTTCGCGTTTCCTGGACGAACTGCCGGAGACCCATGTGGAGGTCGCCGAAATGGAGCAGAGCTACGGTGGTTACGGCCGCGGCGGCTACGGCCAGTCTCGCTTCGACAAGGCCGAACCCTTCGCCAACTCCTATTCCACCCCCGGCTGGAAACGCGCCCAAGCCAACAGGACTGACGCCACCCGCGAGAATTGGGGCACCCGCTCCGGCCATGCCGTCGAACGTATCGGCTATGGCGAAAGCGGCCCAAAGGGGCGCACGATCGACGGCGAACTGGTGGCGAAATCGACTTCCTCCGAGCCCTCGCGCTTCACCCTCGGCGACCGGGTCTTCCATCTGAAATTCGGCAATGGCAACATCACCGGCATCGAAGGCAACAAGCTGACGATCGATTTCGACCGCGCCGGACAGAAGCGGGTGCTGGACGGATTCGTCGAGCGCGTGTGACCGCGCGGCGGTACGGCTTAGGAATCGTCAGCCGAACATCCGCATGCTGCTGAGCCCGAGAATGTCGTTCAGCAGCGCGATCCCCATTCCGGCGGCGACGATCGACAGCCCGATCAGGAACAGCTGACGAGCCCGGTCATATCTGGCGGCGAGCAGAGAGTCGCGCGCCAAAAGATCGGCGAACACCTTCACCTGAATGGCGATACCGACAGTCAGGAACACCATCGGCAGCAGATCGATACGACTCCAGTCGTTCGGGTTGGACACCCAGAGACTGATGAAATTGAGGGAAAAACCAAGAATGATCCCGGTCGCCGTCAGCGAGCCGTTGCGGAACGTCGCATCGATCTTTTCATCTGCTTGAGGCTCGGACATGGCTTCGGTTCCGGCTTGTGTCTCGAGCAAGAAAGGCAGAAATCGCGGCCGTGAGCAAGATCGAGCTAGCATCATCGCCGGAGAGGCGCCGCAACGGCTGAGCCGGTAACCGACGATAGCGGGCCACGAAAAGAGCCTCTGTCGGCGAGCCTCGATCCGCAAAACGCAAAAGCACCCTTCTCTTTCCCGCCGCTTGCGGAGGAAAGCCTCCGCTCTCTATCGCTATGATTGTATTAGCGAATACTTTTTTGACCGACGGCTACCGCTGGTGCCAGATTTAACACTTGCGCGCCCGCGCCGGGAAATCCACTAGTGATGTATTCGGTGCATTCGGCATTTGCATTGCAAGAACGCGAAGGGATTGGGCTTGATGAAAGCGCTGCTGCTCGTCGATATCCAGAACGGCTTCTGTCCGGGCGGCAATCTGCCGGTACCGGACGGCGACAAGGTGGTTCCCGTCGCAAACAGGCTGATCGACAGCGGCAGATATGATCTGATCGTCGCCTCCCAGGACTGGCATCCGCCCGGCCATGGCAGCTTCGCATCCGCCCATCCGGGGGCCGCCCCTTTCGAGATGGGAGAACTGTCCGGCAAGCCGCAAATGATGTGGCCCGACCACTGTGTCCAGGGTACACTCGACGCCGAACTGCATCCGGAACTGAGGTCCGAAGAGATCGACCTGATCCAGCAGAAGGGCGAGGATCCCAGGATCGACAGCTATTCGGCATTCCGCGACAATGACCGGGATGCCTCAACCGGGCTTTCCGACTTCCTCGAAGACCAGGGGGTCACCGATCTCGATGTCTGCGGCCTCGCTACCGATTACTGCGTCAAGTTCTCCGCGCTGGATGCGCTGGAAATGATGCCGGGCATACGGGTGCGCTTCATCGAGGACGCCAGCCGCGGCATCACCCCCGAAGGCGTCGCAGCCGCCATCGACGAGATGCGGGCGCATGGCATCGCTATCATCGACAGCGCCAAGGCTCTGGCCGGCTAACCCACGCAAAAAATACCGCGGGAATGTCGGGTCTGCGTAAGCCCATCCGTCCTTGGCTCTGAACACACCAACCATGGGAGCAGAGAGATGAGAAAGCTTGTGACCGCAGCCTTTGTGAGCCTGGATGGCGTGATGCAGGCGCCCGGTGCGCCTGAGGAGGACCCGACTGGCGGCTTCACCCTTGGCGGCTGGACCGCCAACTACTGGGACGAGACGATGGGTCACTTCATGGACGGGATCTTCACCGATCCCTTCGCGCTGCTGCTTGGCCGCAAGACCTACGAGATCTTCGCCGCCCATTGGCCCTATGTCGGCGAAGACGATCCCATCGGCAAAGCCTTCAGCGCCGCGACCAAGTATGTCACGACCACCTCCAAAGAGCCGTTCACTTGGGAAAATACTATCGCGCTGCGCGGCGATGTAGCCGCCGAAATCGCCCGGTTGAAGCGGGAGGACGGCCCCGACCTCCTGACGCAGGGCAGCAGCGGCCTCCTCCAAACCCTGCTGGCGCATGACCTGATCGACGAACTCCGGCTCCTGACCTTCCCAGTGATCCTCGGCCCCGGCAAGCGTCTGTTCGGCCATGGCGCGAAGCCGGAAGCGCTGAAGCTCACCGCCAACTCGGTATCGACGACCGGTGTCATTATGAGCGTCTACGAGCGTGCCGGCGAGGTCAAACCCGGCAGCTTCGCGATGGCCGAGCCCTCGCATGCCGAACTCGCACGCCGGGAGCGGATAAAGCGCGAGGGCTGATAAGCGCGGGCGTATGAAAGAGCGGAGGCCGGGCAGGCTGCTGTCCGGCTTTTTACTTCAAAATATAGGCGTCGTAGGTCTCATCGCTTCCGGCAGCCGGACCGAAGCGTTTGACGAGCTCTGTCGCGCTTTGGAATGCCGAAATATCCTCAGGCGTCAGAGAAAGCCGCCAAACATAGCTTTCACGCAAGGAGACCAGAGCGGTGATCTGATCGAGCCGCTGCGAAAGAAGAATGACGACGGGCACCTTCTCGCTCTGCTGCAATCCGCGTGCCGATTGGAGGATGTCGGCAAGGCTGAGCGAAAGCCGTGCGCTGCGGGTATATCGTACGATGGCGCCGAACCGCTCCTCCCGTAAAAGATAAGTTCGATTGGAAACGTAGTAAGGCAGGGCTTCGACGAGATAATCGGGATCCGCCATGATGATCGCATCCTTGAGATCGGGGCGCGATTGAATGAACGCACCGAAATCCTTGCTGCGGCTGAAGGGTATTTCGGCCACGAAGGTGCGATTGACTTTTTCGACAGCGGACACAACCTGCAGCGCCAGCAATATCATGAAGCACAGGCGGCCGACCTTTACGATGCGGCTGGCAGCCGTCGCGCCGGCGACGCCCGCCCCGTCGTGCTGAATGTCTGTGGTCAAGGCAGTCATCGCGATCATGAAAACCAGCCAGAGCGCCTGGTGTCTGTATCCGCCGGGATAGACCAGCGTAAACAATAGCGAGAGCCCCAACAGCACCAGCGCCGCTGCGATCATGGCCGGCCGCCGGTTCGCCAACCCCAACAGGCTGCCGTAGATCAGCACCGACATCAAAGCTGCGAAGATGCGGAAAGCCAACGGGTCGGCCACCATCAGCCCAAGGATGCCATCGGGATAGAACGACAGAAAATGCGAACTGGCCAGCGCAAGAGCACGAAGGGCGAGCAAAGCGAAATTCTCGCCGCTGAGGTCGTTCTGCCCTGTATCGTTGAAGGTCGGATAGACCGTGAGGAAACACAGAACAACTCCAACCGCGGCCGAGGCTCCGGCAATCGCAAAGTCTCGATAGGCTCGCGAAGAAGGCCTTGGCCGCGCCAGAACCAGATCAAAAAACCAATAAGTCAGGAAGCCGCCGACAAGGACCACCGAATGCACGTTGGTATTCGCCAGCAAGGCAAACAGCAGGCCGCTCAACAAGCCTTTGCGCGCTCCCTTCTGCCACGCCAGGACGATCAGGAAGATTATCAGCATGCTGATACCGTAATTTCGCGACATCGCGGCGTATTCGAAAACCGAAAAGCTGCCGAACAGCGACAGCAGCATGATGGAAAGAGGCAGCTTCAGCCTGAAAACCAGAAGGTAAGCCGCAGCCGCCGCAATCGTCAGCGCGACGACTTTCAGAACGACGGGTGAGCCGACCACGACATAGGCGGCGCGCAGCAGGATATACCAGATGGCGGGATGACCCTCGCCATGCATCTGGCGAAGCATGTCGGCGAAGTGGTCTCCCTGAAGGGCCAGCGACAATGCGCGAACTTCGTCACGCCAGACGGTTTCGGACCAGCAAAGCGCAGAGGCCAGTGCAAGCCAGACCAGGAAGATCAACGCCTTGCCGAGCTGCCCGAAACGAGATTCATCAACAACAGAGACAATCGAGGCCAAATGACACGCTACCCGGTGAATGAAAGCGTGACGACCATATCGGCCGGGACATAATTTGGTGTTAAATGAAGGCTCTGATTTGATCTCCAGGCGCTAAGTTTTCTCCTCCCGCTCGAGAAGATGGATGTCCTCGTTCACGTCTTCCATTCTCTTCAACAAGGCGGCTTGCGCATCTCGCAGGCCGCGATTGTAGATGTAAGGCCCGATCTCCTCGGTGAAGAAGTCGAGCAGGAATTCGGCCGGCAAGGCGCCGATGGGGTCGAGTTCCCGGTCGAAATAGGCGCGGATGCGCGAAACGATTTCAGCCTTTTCTTCCTTCGAAAATTCGATCTTCTTCATGAGGGCCTCTCCGCCGGATGCGATCGGGCCTTTGATGCTTCAGCGAAATCGATTGGTCAATCAACGAAATTCAATTGCCGTGTCAGCTCTTAGCCCATAAGTGAAACCTGAATTTCCAATAGGACACCCACATGAATCGCGCCGACTTTGTTGAAGGTTTGCGGGGCGGCTCCGCCGTTGCGCTGGCATCGGCGCCCTTTGGCGCTTTGTTCGGGGCGCTCGCGGTCGAGAACGGCATGTCGCTTTCCGAAGTCGCCTTCATGAGCGCCACCGTCTATGCCGGCGCCAGCCAGATGGTTGGCATCGAACTCTTCGGCCACAATGTCCATGCTTGGCTGATCGTGTTGTCAATCCTCGCCGTCAACTTCCGCCACGTCCTCTATTCCGCCGCGCTGGCACGCTACATCGGCCATTTCACGCCAGTGCAGAAGTTCTTCACCTTCTTCCTGCTCGTTGATCCGCAATTTGCCGAAGCGGTCAAGCGCGGCGAAGCCGGCAGACCGCTGACCTTCGCCTGGTACCTCGGCTTCGGCATTATCATCTACATCCCCTGGGTGCTGATCAGCGTTGTTGGCGGCATGCTCGGCAGCTTCATCGGCGATCCCAAGGCAATCGGCCTCGATATCCTGCTGCCGGCTTATTTCCTCGGCATCGTCCTCGGCTTTCGAAAGCGTGATAATTTCCTTCCCGTGGCGCTCGTTAGCGCGGTGGCATCAGTGCTCGCTTACCACTATGTCGGCTCGCCTTGGCACGTCAGCCTCGGCGCCGCCGCCGGCATCGTACTGGCTGCTCTACTGCCGCTACCGCGCCAGATGCCGGATCTCGAAGCCGACGCTCTTCAACCCGAAGTGCACGAGGTCTGAGCCATGGAATTCGATCTTCACATGGCGTTGGTCATCCTAGCGGCGGCGGTCGCCACATTCGCGACCCGCATCGGCGGCTATATTCTCATTACCAGGATGAAGAGCATCCCGCCGCGCATGGAGGCGGCACTGAACGCCGTGCCGGCCGCCGTGCTGACGACCCTGGTCGCGCCTGCCTTCTTCATCGGTGGCTGGGAGACGAAGCTGGCGCTGATCGTCGCCCTCTTCGTCTGCCTCCGCATTTCCCATACATGGATGCTGGTCGCCGCATGGGCTGTCGTGATGGCATGGCGCCATGCGATCGGCGCCTAGTCCTATTTTGTGCCTAAAAAGATAAGCGTCGTTCTAACCCGAAGGCGGCGTTCCGCCCTCTTTCCTAATATTCCAGCGGCAGCGTCGCGTTGTCGAGCCATGCTCGAACGTCGTGATCGTGGATGAGCGGCATCAGCGCCTCACGCGTGCGGCGGTGATAGTCATTGAACCAGTGAAGTTCGTCATGGGTCAGAAGCTCGGGAATGACGAGGCTGCGGTCGATCGGGCAGAAGGTCAGCGTCTCAAAGCCGAGCATCGGCATGTCTCCGCCTTCGATTTCCTCGGCGCCGCGCACATAGATCAGGTTCTCGATACGGATGCCGAAGCTGCCTGGCCGGTAATAACCGGGCTCGTTCGAAAGGATCATGCCGGGTAGCAATTCCTGCGTCGAAAGCCGGGATATGCGCTGCGGGCCTTCATGCACGGAGAGATAGGAGCCGACTCCATGACCTGTGCCGTGGGCAAAGTCGGCCCCTGCCCGCCACAGCGCGATGCGCGCCAGCGGATCTAGGTCGCAGCCGCGCGTACCCTTCGGGAAACGTGCCGTGCTGATCTGGATCATTCCCTTGAGCACCATCGTGAAGAAACGCCGATGCTCCTCTGACACCGTGCCGATCCCGACCGTGCGGGTGATATCGGTCGTGCCGTTGATATATTGCGCACCGGAATCGATCAGGAAGAGTTCGCCCGCCTCGATCATCCGGTTGGTCTCGGTCGTGACGCGATAATGCATGATCGCCGCATGTTCGCCGGCGCCCGAGATCGTATCGAAAGAAATATCCTTCAGCGGGTTCTGCATGCTTTGGCCGACACGGGCGCGCACCGCTTCCAGATGTTCGGCGGCGGCGATCTCGCTTACCGTGCCCGGCTTCTCCTGCGACAGCCAATAGAGGAACTCCACCATCGCCGCCCCGTCCTGCAGATGTGCAGCGGCCGAGCCGTTGATCTCGACGTCATTTTTCACCGCGCGCGGCAGCTTGGCGGGGTCGGCGCCCTCCACCACTTCGCCGCCCGCCTTGCGGATGATCTCCGCCAGCGCATGAGAGGCGATATCAGCATCGATCAGCACGCGGCCGCCATTCCTGGAAACGGCGGAGAGCCTCTCTTCCAGCGCCGAAGGCGGCAGTTGTGTGCAGATCTGCCCGAGATAGGCCTCCGGCTCGATGCTTGTCTTGCGCTTGTCGAGGAAGAGTTCGGCCCGCTCGTCGGCATGGATGATGGCGCGCGCCAACGGGTGCGGGGTGTGCGGCACGTCGGCACCGCGGATATTGAAGATCCAGGCCACCGACGAGGGATCGGCAATCAGCACCGCAGCGAGATTTTTCTTCGAAAGACCGGCGGCTATCGTGGCAATCTTATCGCTCGCCAGCACGCCCGCTTGGGCGACATTCTGGATGGTGACGGCGCCGAGCGGTTCGGCCGGTCGATCGCTCCACAACCTGTCGAGCGGATTGTACGGCAGGAAGACCAACATCCCGCCGATCTCTGCCAGTGCCCTTTCCAGACGCCGTACCTCCGCGCCCGAGTGCAGCCAGGGATCGATGCCGAGCCTCAACCCCTTGGTGCCGTTTGCGGCAAGCCAGACGTGCGGCGGCTCGTTGACCAGATCGCCGCCCGAGAACACCGAGCCGTCGACTTGTTCGGCCAGTTGGGTCACATAACGCCCGTCGACGAAGACGATCGCCTGCGTCCGCAGGATCAGCGCGATGCCCGCCGAACCGGTGAAGCCCGTCAGCCATGCCAGCCGCTCCGAGCAGGCCGGAACATATTCGCCGTTGAACTCGTCGGCGCGCGGCACGAGGAAGGCGTCGATGCCGAGCGTATCGAAAGTGGCGCGCAACGCGGAAACCCGTTCCTTACCGAACTGCGGCGTGGAGGTAACCTCGAAAGACTGGAACATGCTGGAAATCCGAATGGTTGAAACGAATCCGGTTAATGGGATGCCGGCCATGTTAGCGAATTTTCAATCGATGGGGAGAAAAAGCGACGAAACGAGTCGAAGCCAATGCCGACCCTTTTTATTTTGACGGAACTGTGACGCTAAAAGTTAATTTGGCACGCTTTATGCATTAGTCGCATGGCTCCCATGAGAAAAACCCTCTGCCTCCGCATTTCAGAATAGCTATATAGACGCCATCGAACGGTTCGGATGAACCAGCAAACGAAGGAAATTTTTGTAATGACCGCCTCTCTCTCGCGCTTCGCATACAGCAGCCCGGTGCAGGCTGGCGAACGCCAGACCGTGCGTCACGTGATCGGCGCCCGCCGCCCGCAGAACGAGGACACCC